>DKAU01000078.1 GCA_002450925.1 Thiobacillus sp. UBA6918
CAAGTCCTGGCACATGAAGCGGGGATTCAAATCACCCAGTTTCACCAGCCAGTGGGATCAGCTACCCATGGTTAATTGACAAAAAAAGGGGCGGAGCAGCCTCGTTCTAAGGACTGCCCCGCCCTAGGGGTTTCGACATCGGGCAGGGAGGTCGCCCTAGTCGATGCGGAGACTTTGCCTTGCTGGCGCTCTATTAGAAGCGGCAGGGCATGCCGGTGCCACCGGTGCCGGTGTATTTATCCGGCTCGATTGCGGTATCCAGTTTTTCGTTCAGCGTCTTCATCAAGACATTCCTAAAAGCCGTGCCAATGGCACCCATGACTCGCTTTTTAACAGACGAAGATAAAATGAACCTGAAAACGCGCATTTCGATACAGGCCGTGTTGCATCTGCGCCACGCCCCAAAAACACCGGGCGAAAAAAGTGATTCAATAAGCCTTACCCGCCTGAACGAGATGAGGAAGGAGGCCGGCAATCAAGATCCTGGTGGTGGAAGATGACACAAGCCTGAGCGAATCGCTGCGACGCGACCTGACTGCGGCCGGTTTTGCAGTGGACGTGGCGCTGGACGGCAAGCAAGGCGAGTTCATGGGCGCAACAGAGCGCTACGACCTTGTCGTGCTGGACCTTGGGCTGCCCGAAATGTCCGGGCTGGATGTTTTGCGCAGCTGGCGCAAAGCCAATAACGCCCTGCCCGTGCTTATCCTGACTGCGCGCGATGCGTGGCACGAGCGCGTCGACGGCTTCAAGGCCGGTGCCGATGATTACCTGGGCAAACCCTTTCACATCGAGGAACTGACCGCGCGCATCATGTCGCTGCTAAAGCGCAGCCACGGCCAGGCGCCTGTGGAGCTGGAATGCCAGGGAATACGACTTAACGAGGAACTCCAGACTATCCAGGTAGGCAATGAAAAGCCCGAGGCCCTAACCGCCATCGAGTTCCGCCTGTTGCGCTGCTTCATGCTGCATCCGGGCAAGATTCTCACCAAGACTTTTTTGGGGGAAAGCGTTTACGAATCGGAACTGGATCATGACAGCAATGTGATCGAGGTCTACATCAACCGCCTGCGGCGCAAGCTTGGCGAGGACATGATCGCCACCCGTCGCGGGCAGGGTTACGTGTTCGCTCCCAACAAGGAATAGGATCCACATGCACACGCTCAAGGTTCGACTCATCCTCGGGCTAAGTTTCATCCTGCTGCTGGTCTTTATCGGCCAGTGGTTTACGCTGCACTATGCCATCACCAAGGTTGCCAAGGACCAGATGTACAAGTATCTGGCCCAGGACAGCGAGAGCCTGCTGGAAGGTATCCGCGTTACGCCTGATGGCGATTTCAAGATCAACGAAGATTTCCTGGAACCGGTTTATCGCGAGTTGAACTCGGGCCACTACATCATGCTGTTTGTGGACGGCAAACCCACCTATACCTCACCTTCGCTTGGCAGCCAGACCCTGCAGACTGCGGCAGTCGAACCGGGCATACGAAAAAGGCAGGAAATCGCAGGCCCAAACGGCAAGCGCGTGCTTACCATCATGCAGGGGAATATCTGGCTGAACCACCATGTCAGCGTTACTGTTGGCCAGGAGCTTGGTGAAATAAACGCGCAAATCAAGTCTGAAAGCCTGTCTTCGCTGACGCTGATCCTCCCCCTGCTGGTTGCTACGGTGCTGGTGCAAATCATCATCATCCGGCTTGAGCTCAGGCCGTTGTCTGGTGTGCAAAAACAGTTGCGCGGCATTCGTCATGGCGACATGGGACGCATACAGGGCGAGGTGCCGGGCGAGATTCGTCCACTGGTTGATGAAGTCAACCACCTGCTTGAGCTGCTGCAGCGACGGCTGCAACAGTCGCGCACCGCGGTAGGCAATCTTGCGCATGCAATCAAGACTCCGCTGGCCGTTCTGTACCGCATGGCGGATGACCCGCACCTGCCTCCCGAGCAGCGGGACGCGCTAAAAATACAAGCCTCTGCCATCCGTGATCGCGTGGAACTCGAGTTCAAGCGCGCACGGCTGGCGGGTGTGGGCCGCACGGGCGCGCACACCAACATGCGGACCGAGATCGAGGACATGGTCAAGGCGCTGGCCAGCATTTATCGCGAAAAGAATCTGGAGATATCCTTCGACGCGCCAGACCTGCTGGTGCCCTACGATCGCGAGGACATGCTTGAACTGCTCGGCAATCTGGCTGACAACGCCTGCAAGTGGGCGCAACGCAAGGTCGTCATCAAGGTACGAGAGATTAAAGGCGGCGGCATTCATATTTATGTCGGGGACGACGGGCCGGGCTGTTCGGATGAAATGGTCACGGTCATCAAGCAGCGCGGTGTGCGGCTGGATGAATCAACTCCCGGACATGGCCTGGGGCTGGCCATCTGCAAGGACATCGTGCAGTTTTATGGCGGCAGCATGAATATCGGCCGTGATCGATTCATGGGCGGACTGTCCGTGGAGATCGATCTCCCGGGTCGAAAGTAAACCGGCATGTGCGGCCGCTTTGCGTTGAAGAACCCCAAGGCGCTGGAAGAAGCGTTTGACCTGACCGAGGCGCCGGAACTGAAACCGCGCTACAACATTGCGCCCAGCCAGGACATCGCCATCATTCGTTTTTCGCCTGCCGGCCGGCGCTTGAGCATGGCGTTCTGGGGGCTGATTCCGTCGTGGTCCAAGGAAGGCGACAAGCACTATTCCACCATCAACGCGCGTGCAGAGACGGTGGAGTCCAAGCCGGCATTTCGCCATCCTTTCAAATTCCACCGCTGCCTGATTCCGGCCGACGGCTTTTACGAATGGCACGAGGCCGGCGGCATCAAGCGCCCACACCACATTTGCCGCCCGGACGGCGCGCCCTTTGCCATGGCCGGGCTGTGGGACATCTGGAACGGGCCGGAAGGCGAAGTGTTGTCTTGCAGCATCATCGTGACCGAGGCCAACAAATTCATGAAGCGCCTGCACGAGCGTATGCCGGTGATATTGGACCCCAGGGACTACAACGCCTGGCTGGACCCAAACAACCACGACACTGTGGGTTTGAAGAAACTGCTGGGTCCCGCGCCGGAGGGGTTGCTGACGGAATGGGAGGTAAGCCGCGAACTCAACAATCCCCGCCACGAAGGTGAAGGATGCGCGATACCGGTAAAGCAATAGTGCCCGGTCCGATATAGGCCATAAGTTATATGTCCTTTCTGTATTTTCGTACGATAAATAACATTCAAACCACTTATTACAAGCATGCTGACTTGGAGAGGTAGCATGGGACTTAAAAGAAAATATATAAAAGACAGAAAATTCGTGCTGACGCTTGTCCAGGATGGGTCTGATGACGCCCAACTCGCGGAATTCGTGCGCAGCATCACCCTGGAAACCAAGGACATGCATCCCTTTGTGGAACTTGCGGACGCAACAAACTTGCGTGACCTGTCCAATTTCTCTGAAAAAGGGGTCGCGCTTGCCGGTTCGCTGGAATTTGAGCGAACTCCCTACAAGCAGGACAAGCTGGCCATTCTGGTTTCCAACAATGAAGCCTATAACCTGGCCACCAAGTACGCCTCCACCAGCGGCTATTTTCGGTATGGGGTAAAAATATTCACCGACTTCAAAGAGGCAATAAGCTGGCTGGGGGTTGCCGACCTTGAAGACCAGATCAATGACATGAGGGAAATCGAGACAACTTCCGATATCTCGACTTTGCTAAAGACGGGGTAAGCCCGCAAAAGCAAACTGGCTTATCCTTACGCGAGGATTTTCTGGCCAATCACAGGGGAAGCCAACATGTCATCCGATAACAGTTCCACCAGCAAGCAGGATTTCGTCATCCAGTACATGAGCCTGCGCAAGGCCATCGGGATTCTGGGCATTACCCTGCCATTTGTGCTGATCCTGGGAAAGATCGCTTGCGGAAACCCCGGCATCGAATCATCAATCAGCGATTACTATTACACCAACATGCGCGATGTGTTCGTGGGCATTCTGTGCGCAATTGGAATCTTCATGTTGTCCTACAAAGGCCACGAACGGAATGATGACATTGCCGGCAACCTGGCTTGTGTGTTTTCTGTCGGCGTGGCCTGGTTTCCGACTGCGCCCGAGTTGAACCCTACGCAGCAGCAGCTCTCGGTCGGGATCATTCACTATGCATTTGCCACCGCATTCTTTTTGACCCTTTCCTACTTCTGCCTGGTGCTTTTTCGGAAAACCAACCCGGAAAAGACAATGACGGAAGCCAAGAAAACGCGCAACAAGGTCTACGCAACCTGCGGCGGCATCATGCTGGGGTGCATTGTGCTGTTGCTGATAAACGCGGTGTTTTTGCGGGATACCGCCATCAAGAACCTGGATCCTGTGTTCTGGCTGGAAACGCTGGCTATCGTGGCTTTCGGGTTTTCTTGGCTGACCAAGGGCGAAGCACTGTGGAAGGACCAGGAATAAGTTTTATGTGGCCATTGGTCGAAAACTTCGCATTTTTTTAATAAGCTTATAGTGTGAAGTATCGATTTATGAATTGATCACGAAGGAGAAGAAAATGACCACGCGCAATGAATATGTCGAGCAACTCAAAAGCAAGCTGGACGAGTGGAACCACGAGATCACCCATTGGGAAGAAAAGGCTCGTGCAAAAAAGAATGACCTGACAATCAACTACGAGATGACGCTGGACGACCTGCGCAAGAAGCGCGACGATGCCAATGTCAAGCTCAAGGAGTTGCAGGCCAGTAGCGAAAACGCCTGGCAGGATCTTAAAGCCGGTGCCGATAGCGCCTGGGCCGCCATGCGCGAAGCCTTCGACAAGGCCAGGACGCACTTCCAGAAGTAATCAACTAGCAGGTTTAAACAATGAACGAACGCGCAAAACGCGTAGGGATATTTTTTTCTGTTTTTTTAAGTGCAGTTTCAACGCACGCCATGGAAAACACCGGGCTTGCGCAGCAACCCGTGACCGGCCCGGTTTTCATCATGCCGCCGAAGATCATAGATGTTCCCGGCGAACTCTTGTCGTGCCCGGCAGTTATCCCTACCCCGATCGAATTGCCCGCACCGGTTTATGACATGGAACGGGGTGATTGCGCCCTGCTCGGCAAGACCGATGAAGTGGAAGCATGGCTGCACGCCATGGAAGAAGCTGCGGCATTTTGTCAGGCTCGCCAGGAAAGCAGTTGGGATGAACTGGTAAAGGCCAGGGATACGCTCGAACGGGAGATCAAGGCTTTGCCCACGACCCAACCCAGTGGCGGGACGCGCAGGCCCGGCATGCCGGAACCTTCTGATGCCGTGCAAACCGAACCGGAACTGCGCGAGGGTTGGCGCTACACCAACTGGCTGAACAGCATCCGGGAAAACACGATCAATTACTGCAACATGGTGGACGAGCTGCCGAAAAAACTGTCTCACACCTGCAATACCATCAGGAAAAATGTCGACAACAATGGCGGCGGTGCCACCAGCATCCAGAAAATGGTTTATCGCCAGTGGCTGACGCGTGACCTGAATGCCACGCGCAGCTACGACTACGATGCGGCAACGCAGTATTACAACGACATCCTGCGGAGCGACGGTCTGGGCAATTTCCGGCGTTATTTCAGCGAAGACAGGATTCGCTGCGAAACCAGGTAACCGGTTGTCTCAATCGGGCCACCTTCAGCGTGGCCCGGTTCCGTTATCAGGGTTTGGTCGTGCTTGCTGCCGGCGCTTGAGTCGGGCCAATGTACTCGCCTACATTGGGCCAGACCAGCCATTGCATGTAGAAACGACCAGTGGCCGGATCAAGTCGCATCCAGGGAACCGCAAAGTAAACCTGGTTGGCATTGGGTTTTGTGCTGGCAGTGGTTCCAGTTGATGCGCTCGAACTCTGTGCAGTTGAAGTGGAATCGCTTGTTCCGGTGGCTGCGGGCTTGGCTTCCTGTGAAGCAGTGCTGTCCTCACCGGTGGTGGCGCAGCCTGCCATCAGACCCACGAGAAGAGCAGCCATCGAAAGTTTGGACGCCAGTTGAAATTTGCTTGCCATTTGTTTTACCTCTTCGTTGATTGCAACTGTTGGGTGACTTTTGGCCACCCTTCCCTTTAGGCGGATGACCGTTTTTTTCACACCTTTTGTATATTAGCGCTTTCTTATTGATATTCCTAATTTCAACGCGAATTTTTTGGATGCCTTGCAAATAGATGCCTGAGTGTCTGAATTACCTGACACAGGCTATGATGAGGACTGCAGACTGATTCATTTTTTTGATGAAGGAGAATGTATGAAGACACTCAAGCTCGCCATGTGCGCAATTTTTTGTGCAGCAGGCTTTGTGCATGCGGAAGAAATGGCCGCCGGTGAAGGGGAAGCAAGTTCCGATAAGATGAGCAAGCCGGTTCGACATCAGGCCCCTGCAAGCATCAAGCGTCTTCCCAAGGGTGATTTGCGTTATTGCCTTGAGATGAAGACCAATGAGGACATCATCCGCTGCGCCGAGACCCGCCGCAAGAAATAATCGCTCCAGTCAATGATCTCCCCATCGTGGCTATGCCATGAAGGGGGTGATTATCCAGCGTCCTGATCCGGGCGCTGCTTTCCCCTACGCACCCCAGGTGCGCACTCGCCCTACATCCACATGTACAAAGTTGGAATCAGGGTAATAACCTACGCCGCCCCCCTTGAGCATGAGCGCAGCACGCCGCAAGTCGGCGAGTTCAACCCCGGGAATGCGCAGATCAATGGCCTTCCCTTCCATGTGCAGGCTGTGTTTCGCCACTCCGTTAGTGGTTTCCGCCAGCATTTGATTGCTGGTCGGCGAGCGAAAGGCGGAGATGATTTCAAAAGGCCGTGCAGTCTCTATCGTTGCACTGACGCGATGTAGCAGATCCAGCAACCTGGTATCAATGTTGGCCACTTCACCCGTTCGATGGTCGCGCAGAATGTGGTTGATCTGCACCAGCGATCCGGACACGTAGCCGCCCTCAGCCCAATAAGTCACATCGATCTTTTCTTCAGTGTGGAGATTATGAAAGCGAAGGCGGCGCTCGATGCCTGCAGTCCCAAGATTGGCATAGGCCGAAGCCGGCAGCGTTGCGGCAAACAGTCCGTATTTGAGAAATTCGCGGCGGTTGATTGAATGTTTCATTGCTAACCTAGTTAATCCTTGTACGTCCTACTTCGCGTGCCTGCCCTTCCTGGGTCGCCAACACTTTATCCACCAACGGCCAGTCGATGTCGGGGCTTAAACCGTATTTTTCGGCCAAGTCGATTACAGTCTGTGCGTAATCGATGCCCTTCTCGTAAATGTCCGGGTGGACTTCAAGCATGATGCGTCCGACTTCGTCTACGCCCAGCAAAACAGGCTGATAGACAAGCTGGCCAAGCGTGTTTTTCTTCACCATCGCGTAGAGCACGGCTATATCGTCTGGGTTAAGCCGGATGCAGCCGTGGCTTCGGAAGTCGTACACGCTGGAAGGTGCAATGGTACCGTGAATGCCATAGCCCCACAAAGTCAGCCCCAGCCAGTGCTTGCCCAGGGGATTGTCAGGTCCGGGCGGCACTTCTTCCTGCACGACTTTTGCTTCGCGGCGCATTTCTTCCTGAATGGACTGGGGCACCTTCCAGGCCTTGTTCTCTTCCTTCATGTAAACCTTGAATGTTCCGGTTGGCGTAGGCCAAGTGGGCTTACCCAAACCTACAGGGTAGGCACCCATCAGGTATCCGGGCTCGAAGTAGAACAGCATGCGTTGCGGGATATTGATGAGAATGCCGTTGTCCATGCCCTCGGGCACGATGTGAGTATTGCGAATATGCAAGGTTTGTCCGGCGTAAATACGGTCCGGATTGCGGATATGGTTCTGCTGAGCCACCAGCTTGTAATCAATGCCGAATCTGGCACCTATGGAAAGCAGGATGTCATCAGGCTGGATGGCGTATTCGATTTCTTCATCCAGCACCAGGCGGGATAACGGAGGGAGTTCGGCAGCCGAAGCGGCAAGACTCTGGAATACAAACAGGAATACAGAAAAGCAGCGCTTAAAGGAAAACATCAATTAGTTTGTTTACACTGGGTTCATGAGCAAGGTTTTACATGCCCGCTCCAACCAGTATAGTTATTGATGAAATTCAGTTTTCATTACATGGTAAGGACTAAACATGCCTTGGTTTTTGAAACTTCTTGTTGGGTTTGCTTTTTTTCTTGCGATTTCGCTCAGCGTGGTTGCGGTGGCTGAATGGATAGGTTCGTAAACGTGAGATGAATGACGAAATACTCTGGTATTTTGCCGACCCGATGTGCTCATGGTGCTGGGGGTTCTCCCCGGTCGTTGAGGCATTGCGCGAGGAATACCGCCCTCGCCTGAAAATAGCCCTTGTCATGGGCGGCCTGCGTCCCGGTACAACCGAAGCAATTTCGGCATCGTCGCGCGACGATATCCTGCATCACTGGCGCCAGGTGCACGAACGCAGCGGACAGCCCTTCCATTTTGAAGGAGCCATGCCCGAAGGATTTGTCTACGACACCGAACCTCCAAGCCGCGCCGTTGTTGCAGCCGGCAGCATCGATGCTGAACAGGTTTTCCCGATGCTAAAGGCGATACAGTCTGCTTTTTATGCCAAAGGGCGCGATGTAACCCAGGCCGAAACCCTGGTCGACATCGCTGTCAGCCTGGGAATGGACCGCAACCAGTTTCTGGAAGCCTTCAATTCAGAGGAAGCAAAAACAAGAACGCTGGCACATTTCAAGCATGCCCGACAGGTGGGCGTACGCGGGTTTCCTACCCTGGTGCTGCAGCAAGGCGAAAACTTGCAACTGATCACCAATGGCTGGCGGCCGCTTGATGAGATCCGCGCCGAACTTGATTCAAGTCTTGGCTCGACATAACGCGATGCTTTACGTTCTTTTGATATCCCGCTTGAAGCTTAATCGGACTGGCACTTGTTCATGAAACTGGTGCGTGCTGCGCCACGCAGTTTCTTGTCATTGGCCTGAGCTTCGCAATAGGGAAGCAGCCCATCGGACGTACATTTCTTCACAAAGCTGTTCTTGGCCGCTCCGGCAAGTTTCTTTTCCAATGAGGCGGTTTCGCATTTGTCGCGCTCGCATTTGCGGATGTACGAATTCTTGGCTGCACCGAACAATTTTTTGGCTGCGGACTCGGTCAGGCAGGCACTATCGGCTGCATAAACGGGAAGGGACAACATCAAGGCGCTGAACAAACCCAGCAGTGTTTTCATTTCATTCCCTTTCAATAATCATTTCATCTGGCTCCGCAGCACAGCAGCCTTGGGTACCAACAGCCTCAGATAATCCAGCGCAATATAGTTGTTGACTTGCGAAGGGCCGCTGGGTGCCACATCGACATAAGCCGGAAAGGCTTCGGGCCCCAGACCTTTCCAGCCTGCATAGGTTTCGCACACATGCACGGGGATACCCTGATCATCCTTCAGGCTTTTTACCTGTTCGTGCACGGCCGCATTCTTCTCCTTGAAGTTGCTTTGCAGGGCGAACATTTCCTGGCCATGGGTAACCAGTGCCATTGGCACCCCGGGAAAACGCTGCTTGATGCGCTCGGCAGCCTGCTTGACCCAGGGCAGTGCAAACTCCAGGGCCTGAGGATCCCGATCAACGATTTCGAACACAATCCCGGCCGGAGGGGTGGTTTTGGCGAGGATGTCATCCAGGCTGACAGATGCTGCCTGGGCAGTGCCCGTCAACGCCCAGGAAAACAGCAGCAACAAAACCGCGCGCAGAAGTATCATGTGAGCTCCAAAACTATTTAGAGTTTAATACCGTTTCAGACAATGCCAATGGCTGTTTGTTACCGTATTTTCGTTCTATGGAACATCCCTTCTCCGCACTTACGCCCGATCTGGTGATGGACGCCCTGGAAAGCGCAGGCATGCGCTGCGACGGGAGAATGCTGGCACTCAACAGCTACGAGAACCGGGTATATCAAGTGGGTCAGGAAGACGGGCTTCCGGTGATTGCCAAATTCTATCGGCCTGGGCGCTGGAGCGAATCAGCCATTCTGGAAGAACACGCGTTCACCAACGAATTGGCAGGTCATGAAATTCCGGTCGTGCCCCCGATGGTGTTGAATGACAGGACGCTGCATGAGTTTGAGGGATTCCGCTTTGCGGCATATCCCCGACAAAGCGGGCGCCCGCCGGAGCTGGACAACCCGGACACGCTGGAGTGGATGGGCCGCTTCATGGGACGCATTCATGCCGTTGGCGCAACCCAACCCTTTGTTTACCGGCCTGCGCTGGATATTGACAGCTTCGGCATCGAGCCCCGCACATTCCTGCTGGAAAACAACTGGATTCCACCAGAATTGCTGGGCGCATGGGAAAGCGTTTCTGCACAAGCACTGGAGGGTGTTCGCCATGGTTTTGAGCGTGCAGGCAAGGTGAACTATCAGCGCCTGCATGGCGACTGTCATATGGGCAACGTGTTGTGGACAGAAGGCGGCGCGGACAGCGGCCCTCATTTTGTGGATTTCGATGACTGCCGAAGCGGACCCGCAATACAGGATTTATGGATGTTGCTGTCCGGTGACCGCCCATCCATGTCCCGTCAGTTGAGTGATGTGCTGGCGGGATACGAGGATTTCTGCGAGTTTGACCACCGCGAACTGCATCTCATCGAAGCCCTGCGCACGCTGCGGCTGCTTCATTATTCGGCATGGCTTGCACGGCGCTGGGACGACCCGGCCTTCCCTGTTGCCTTCCCTTGGTTCAACACCATGCACTATTGGCAGGATCGCATCCTGGAGTTGCGCGAACAAATCGCGCTGATGGAGGAGCCACCCTTGTCCGTGTAGGGTTGTTTCCAGTGCTGCATCGTCTACTCTGAAGACTTTCCACTCTTGCGATTCAACAAGGAGGACCCCATGCTGAACATATCATCGGACATCAACAAGCTGATACACGAAAAGTCCATCGATCCTGAGTTTCCCCATGCCCCTGATGAATGGACACAACAGTACGCACTGGACATGGCCCAGAAGGAAGGGCTCAAGATGACAGATGAGCATTGGGAAGCGGTGCGTGCGCTGCAAACCTACTGTGCGCAGCATGAAGACGCTGCCAAGATCAATCCACGCGAACTGCATGATGCACTGGACGAGCACTTCCACCAACAGGGTGGACTCAAGCATCTTTACATGCTGTTTCCCAAGGGTCCGATTGCGCAGGGCTGCAGGCTGGCCGGTCTGAAACCGCCTTTCATGGCTATCGACATGAGCTTTGGCTCTGTGTCCTGACCTGATTCAACCCATACCCAATTCCGGGCGGCCGCTTCGTAAAGAAGGCCGCCTTGTTTTTTTATGCGCTGGCAGTAGATCAATAAGGGCTCTAAACTTGGGTTTATGCAACGCCCAATAAGATTGAAGATATTCAGCATCACCGCCGCCCTCCTCGGGCTGATGGTGATTGTCACGTGGCTGTCAGTACTCAATTTCCGCCAGCTCAACAACCAGGTCCGCGCACTTTCTGATTACTACCTTCCCTTGCAGGAGCAGGTGGCCAGTGTTGAGATCCTCATTCGCCAGCAGATGGTGCACATGGAGCGCCTGCTTGCCGGCATGGAGGCAGCAAAGCCGGATGAGGAATACCTGACACAGGAGTCCAATAACTTCGATAACCGCGGCATCAATGCCGATCAGGTTGTTGACTCATCCGTGCGCATGCTGACTGAAGCGAAATCGGCAAAAGACATCGAGCTTGATGATGTAACACTTGCAGTACTGAGCGAGCAGTTGCCTGCGATTCAGTCCGCGCGCCAACGCTTCCATGCGGCTTTCCGAATTTTTCAGATCGAAGCAGAAGAAGGCACGGTACGCTCTCAAAAAATCATGCGTGACGCCCTGCTGCACGAAAAGGACAACGTGGATGTCGAAATCGGCAAGAGCATCGACATCCTCAACAAACTGACCCGCGATACCGCAGCACAAGCCAAGGTCGAGGAACAGCGCGCCATCGAATTGAACTGGATCATCACGGCAATCGCAACCAGCCTGGGGCTGATTTTTGCCTGGGCTGTCAGCCGCTCGCTGGTGGACTCCGTCAAGCGTCTGCTGGGTGGAACCCAAGCCGTTGAAAAAGGCGACCTTGGTGTGGAAATCCACGTGAATACACGGGACGAACTCGCCACACTGGCCAATTCCTTCAATCACATGGTGGTGGGCCTGCGAGAAAAAGAACACATACGCGAAACTTTCGGAAAATACGTGGACCCGCGCGTGGTGCGCGGCCTTCTGGAAAACCGGCTGCCGGCAGAGGGTGGAGAAAGTCATGTGATGACGGTGTTTTTCTCGGATCTGGCCGGTTTTACACAGATGTGCGAGGGCATGACGCCGGACACCGCCGTCCGTTTCCTGAACCGGTATTTTTCCTTCATGGCCGAGGTTATTCGCGAACGCCAAGGAATTATCGACAAGTACATCGGCGATGCAGTGATGGCATTCTGGGGCCCGCCATTCACCGACGAGAAGAGCCACGCAGAGCTCTGCTGCATAGCCGCATTGAACCAGATGGCCAAGCTGGATGAATTCCGTACCGCCCTCCCTGACATCCTGGGCATGAAGCATGGCCTGCCGCATATCGATACCCGCATGGGCATCGCCACCGGCGAAGTCACAGTCGGGAACATTGGTTCTGAAACTGCACGCGGCTATACGGTCATCGGCGATACGGTCAATCTGGCTTCGCGCCTTGAACAAGCCAACAAGTTCTATGGCACGCACATTCTGGTTAACGAAGAAACCTGGCAACTAGCCAAAGATAGTCTGGCTTTTCGTGAAATTGACAGTCTGCGCGTCGCGGGCAAAGTTGAACCGGTGCGTGTATTCGAACTGATGGGATTTGCAGAGGAGTTGAGCGATGCCCAGAAGCAGGCTTCCGAGTCCTTCGAGAAGGGACTTGTCGCCTATCGCAAACAGGACTGGGAAACGGCAGAAGTAGCCTTCCGCACAGTCCTGGGAGTCATGCCTTCGGATCAGCCCAGCAGGGTTTTGCTTGAGCGGATCGAAGCCTTCAAACAATCACCGCCCTCAATGGATTGGGACGGTGTCTGGATTGCCACCCACAAGTAAGCTCCCTCTACTCCAGGAAGCCTTCTTCGCCATGGCATGTACAACCGGACTCTGTGCTGGCCGTTCCGTCGCAACACACGATCTTGCCTGCACGGCAGCCGCAGACACCCTTGTGATCTTTGCAACATTGGGTCTGGCCTGTCTGGGCAAGATTCACTCGTGTATCACCTGGTTTGAGGCAGCTTTGCGTTGCTGCCGGCTTGATGGTGGCAGCGACGCTGGCCTCCACCTGCTGACCTGCATCTGCCAGCGCAGTAGCAGGCAAAGCAAAGGGGAAGAAGACCAATCCGGCCAACAACACCATCCTCTGACGCATGTTCATCATTTTGCTCTCCTGTACAAATTTCACTATATACGATCGCCCGCCCTTTAATTCGTTCCTGCCGTAGTCAAAACGAACCAAGCTGATAACATTGCCTTTGCCGATTTTGATCCAGGTTCCAACAAATGACACGATTGACTGTTTTTCTAGTTTCACTTCTTCTCGGTGTGGGCGGCTGCAACGCGCAGGAGCCCGGCCAGCAAACCGTTTCCACGCAACCCGCAGCAGGTCAGCCCGCCAACCCTCGGGTATTGATTGAAACCAGCAAGGGCAATTTCACCGTCGAACTGTTTGCCGGCAATGCGCCAATTAGCGTGCAGAATTTCGTTTCCTACGTGAATTCCGGGTTCTACGATGGTGTGATTTTCCACCGCGTGATCCCCGGCTTCATGGTTCAGGGCGGCGGCATGCTGCCTGACATGACGGAAAAACCACGTGGCAAACTGATCCAGAATGAGGCGGACAACGGCCTGAAGAACCTGCGCGGAACGCTTGCCATGGCACGCACCATGGACCCGCATTCCGCATCCTCGCAGTTCTTCATAAACGTCAAGGACAATTATTTCCTCAACCATCGAGGCAAGAGCATGGAGGGCTGGGGTTACGCGGTATTTGGCCAGGTGGTTGACGGCATGAACGTCGTCGATGCCATCGTCGCCGTGCCGCGCGGCAGTGTTGGCCCGCATGACGACGTGCCGCTGGAGCCGGTCGTTATCAACAAGGCGAGCTTGCTGAAGTAACTGCGCTAGGCAGCGCTGCCGAGTTCTTCCAGTGCTGCCTGTTGCTCCAGCCATTCGCTTTCTACAGCATCGAGTTCCTGTGTCAGCTCAGCCTGTCGCATCAGAAGCTTCTTGAGCTCCTCCTTGTTGGCATCTGCATAGATCTCCGAATCGGAAAGGCGTGAATCCACCGGTGATTTGAGCGCATTCAATTCATCCAGACGTTTTTCCAGCCGGGCAATCTGCTTTTCAATCGGCTTGCGTACAACGGACATTTTTTGACGTGCTTCGGCTTCCTGCCGGCGTTCTGCCTTTCGGTCCACGCGTTGAGTTTCTGGTGTCGCTTCGGTTTCCGGCTTTGCCAGCCTGGTCTTGAACAGCCAATCCCGGTAATCGTTGAGATCGCCGTCGAAAGACTTGAGTTCGCCATCGGCCACGATCATGAACTCGTCTGTTGCTGCACGCAGCAAATGCCGGTCATGCGATACCAGCACTAGCGTGCCTTCGAACTGTGCCAGTGCCACCGTCAGCGCTTCTCGTGTTTCCAGGTCAAGGTGGTTGGTGGGTTCGTCAAGCAGCAGGAGGTTTGGTTTCTGCCAGACGATCAGCGCCAGGGCGAGACGGGCCTTCTCGCCACCGGAGAAAGGTGCAATCGGCGCTGTTGCCATATCACCCGAAAAATTGAAGCTGCCAAGGAAATTGCGCAGGTCCTGTTCGCGTTCATTTGGAGAAAGCTTGTTTAGATGCCACAAGGGCGACTGGTCATGGCGCAACATTTCCAGTTGGTGCTGCGCAAAGTAGCCGATGACCAGACCCTTGCCATGCCGCACTTCTCCCGTTAGTGGCGGCAATTCTCCGACCAGGGTCTTGATCAGTGTGGATTTCCCCGCACCGTTGACGCCCAGAAGCCCGATGCGGCTGCCAGACTGCAAATTGATGTTGATGTTGGCAAGGATCGTTTTTTCGCCGTCATCAGTCCGGTAGCCGGCCCTTACTTCTTCCATCACCAACAACGGACTGGGCGCGCGCTCAGGCTCTCGGAATTCAAATGAAAAAGCGGCAGCAGCATGTACCGGAGCAAGCTCTTCCATTTTTTCCAGCATTTTCATGCGCGACTGCGCCTGCCTTGCCTTGGTAGCCTTGGCCTTGAAACGGTCGATGAAAGATTGCAGATGTGCGCGCTCGCGCGTCTGTTTCTCAATGGCTGCCTGCGACAGCGCCAGGTTGGCAGCACGCTGCTTCTCGAAGGCGGAATAATTGCCGCCGTATCGCCTGAGTTTTTTGTCATCGATGTGGACGATGACATTGACGATACCATCAAGGAAATCCCGGTCGTGCGAGATGACGATGAGCGTGCCGGGATAGCGCTTGAGCCAATCTTCCAGCCAGATGATGGCATCTAGATCGAGGTGGTTGGTGGGTTCATCCAATAGCAGCAAGTCGGATGGGCACATCAAAGCCTGGGCAAGGTTCAGGCGCATGCGCCAGCCACCGGAGAAACTTGCGACGGGCTCCTGCATCTGGCCATGCGAGAAGCCAAGGCCATTGAGCAGAGTTTCGGCACGCGCATGTACTGTATATGCATCTGCATCCTGAAGCTGTGCATGCAGTTCGCCGATGCGATGGCCGTCATGGCGTGTTTCGGCCTCTTCGAGTTCGCGCTCCAGCCTCCTCAGCGTGGTGTCGCCGTCAATTGCGTAGTCAATTGCGGAACGTTCAAGCGCGGGCGTCTCCTGTGCCACATGCGCGATGCGCCAGGATGCCGGGAAACCAGCCTCGCCACCGTCCGGATGCAGTTCGCCGCGCAGCAACGCAAACAAGCTGGATTTTCCAGCGCCATTTGCTCCTATCAGGCCGGCTTTTTCGCCGGGATTGATGGCCAGGTCGGCAGATTCAAACAAGGGTTTGGTGCCGCGCGCAAGGGTAAGGGATTGAAATCGAATCATGCTTAATTATCCCAGACCCCATTTCATCCACGAAGAATGAAAAGACGGGGAAATTCCTATTTCTTTGCTTTAGCCGAAGAGTTATTGTCTTTGTTCAATTTCTCTTCCTTTTCCACTTCAGCTGCAATCTTGTAGACAGCCTGGATTGTGCCCCTGCCCACCACTTCGGCGAACTGGTCATGCACAGGCAACAGTGCCTGCTGCCAGATACGGCGACTTTCGTTCGGAAGAATATATATTTCCGTTTTGCCGGTAGCCCTCAACTTTTCCAGCGCATTCTCATTTTCTTCCTGGGCTATCCGGCGTTCATACCTGGTTGCTTCCGCCATGGCTTTTTCAAGTTGGGCGCGAATGTCCGGCTTAAGTCCTTCCCAGAAAGTCTTGTTGACGATGACCGCATAGCCCAGATAGCCATGGTCGGACAAAGTCATGTGTTTTTGTACTTCGTAAATTTTCTGGCTTTGGAAATTGGACAGGGTGTTCTCGGTGCCATTAACCTCGCCATTCTTCAGGGCTGCATACACCTCTGAAAACGGCATCACCTGAGGTGAAGCACCAAGCACACGCATCTGCGCATCAAGTGCCTTGGATGACTGGATGCGCATTTTCAGCCCCTTAAAGTCCTCTGCATTCCTCAGGGGCTTGTTGGCGCTCATCTGCTTGAAACCATTGTCCCAGTATGCAAGTCCCTTTATTCCCTTGCTTTCCAGTTTGGCGATAAGGTTTGCGCCTATTTTTCCATCCATGACCCTATAAAGGGTGGTTTTGTTGGGGAACATGTAGGGCATGTCGAAAATTTCGAAATCGCGTATGCCCAAGGGACCAAACTTGGACAGTGATGGAGCAAGCATCTGAACCGCGCCCAATTGCAAGGCAACCATTTCATCACGATCCTTGTAAAGCTGTCCGTTTGGGTACACCTCCACCCTTACCGACCCTTTTGTGTAGCTTTCAGCCAGTTCCTTGAATTTTTCGGCAGCCATTCCCTTGGGCGTAGAGGCTGCAAGCACATGACTGAACTTGATAACGACAGGGTCGGCTGCCAGAACGGTCTGCAAGAAAAATATGCCGAAAAGCACAAACAGGGATTGGGTAATTTTCGTGGAGTCTGTTTTTGTGTTGATTCTGAACCAAGGCAGGTGAAAGCTTCTCATGACTCTACCCTGGCCTTGTTTCTGACTCTAACCAGCATGCGACCATCCGGTAATGGCAGGCTGAGACGGCCGCGGGCTTCTACCAACTGGCGCAGCATCTCCCTGAGCGCAGCCGGTCTGGGCAGGACCGCACCCTGATCTCTAAGATAATGGGCCAGCAAGTTGCGTGCGCGAGTTTCCGGCAAGTTCATGAGTTCTTTACAGTCAAGCTCGTCCTTGGGATGCATCTGGCCATCCTGCCCAGCCATGCTTTCCAGCAAGGCAGACACCTCGGCCATGCGACGCGCCACACCAGACAGCCGCTCGCGGTAATCAGGGAAATGTTTTTCCAGCAAGGGCAGTATGTCTTGTCGAAGCGCATTTCTCGACAGCTTTGTATCAAGATTGCTGTCATCTTCAACCCAGACGAGCTGATGTTGACGAGCATAAGCAACAAGTTCGGACTTGGATACCCCGAGTAACGGCCGCAACAACAGCATGCCCTCGTGCATACGCGCTTCCGGCATGGCCGCAAGCGCACGCGGCTCACCCCCACGCAACAACTGGAACAGGACGGTTTCGGCCTGATCGTCCAGATGATGCGCCATGACCAGGGCATCAACGCCCGATTTCGTCAATGCTGCATAACGCGCCTTGCGGGCAGCGGCTTCAAGACCTTCCGCAGATTTTCGTGGAACCTTGACCCGTACAATTTCACAGTCGACATGCAGGCGTGCGCACAGCGCAAGGGAAAATCTCGACCATTCGTCGGCCTTGGGGTTGATCCCGTGATGGACATGTACAGCAGAAAGCTCAATCGGGTAATGCGGTGCAAGCCTGGCCAGCAAGTGGAGCAGGACTACGGAATCAACGCCGCCAGAGAGGGCCACGCGCACGTGTGCACCGGGTTCGAGATGTCGGGACAGGCAAGATTCAACCTGCCTGGACAGATCAGGATTGCTTGTCTTCCTTGAAGCGGCCATAAGCCATCAGCCGCTGGTAACGCTTGTTCAGCAAGGCATCCAAGGGCTGGTTACGAAGTTCGGCCATGGTGTCGGCCAGCGCCTTGCGCATTCCGGTATACATGGCATCCCAGTTACGGTGGGCACCACCCAAAGGTTCGGGCACAATTTTGTCGACCAGTTCCAGCGAAAAGAGACGTTCTGCCGTGATCCCAAGCGTTTCTGCAGCAACCGAAGCCTTGTCGGCACTTTTCCACAAAATGGAAGCGCAACCTTCGGGTGAGATCACCGAGTAGGTTGAATATTGCAGAATCAGGGTACGGTCCCCAACACCAATAGCCAATGCACCGCCGGAACCGCCTTCGCCGATCACAGTGCAGATAATCGGTGTTCTCAGTTCAGACATGACATACAGATTGCGTGCAATGGCTTCGCTCTGCCCTCGTTCCTCGGCACCGATACCCGGATATGCACCCGGTGTATCAATGAAGGTGAGAATGGGGATCTGAAATTTTTCTGCCATGCGCATCAGGCGCAAGGCTTTGCGATAGCCTTCGGGCCGGGGCATGCCGAAATTACGGTACTGGCGTTCCTTTACGTCACGTCCCTTCTGATGGCCGATGATCATGACAGGCTCACCATTGAACCGGGCAAGACCCCCAACAATGGCAGGATCATCGGAAAAGCCCCGATCACCATGCAATTCCTGAAAATCAGTGAACAAGCCACTGATGTAATCCAGCGTGTAAGGACGCTGCGGATGACGAGCAACTTGTGAAATCTGCCACGCAGAGAGTTTGCCGTAGATGTCTTCGGTCAGTTTCTGGCTTTTCTTGGAAAGCCGTTTGATCTCTTCCGAGATGTCCAGCGCGGAGTCATCCTGCACGAAGCGCAGTTCTTCGATCTTGGACTCCAGCTCAGAAATCGGCTGCTCGAAATCGAGAAAAGTGGTTTTCATCTAGTTACGGCGTTTTTGTGAGGGGGGTATTTTAGCAGGGTTGGTAAAAATGCAAGTTTCGGGCTGCCCCGCCACAACTGCTTAATGATGGTGGTGATGTCCATGCGGGCCATGCGCATGGCGGTGCTCGATTTCGTTCGGTTCAGCCTGGCGTATATCAGTCACCTGGCAGTGAAACACCAGCGCTTGCCCTGCCAGGGGGTGATTGCCGTCCACGACCACCTTGTCGTCGGAAATATCGGTCACAGTGAAGATATTCACCTCGCCCGAAGACTCGCCATGTCCCTCGAACTGCATGCCAACTTCGAGTTCGGGAGGAAAAACATTGCGCGCTTCAATCCTCACCAGTTGCTCGTCGTATTCGCCAAAGGCTTCGTCCGGCTGCATCTTGATATCGACGGCGTCGCCGACATTCTTGCCTTCAAGCGCCTTTTCAACGGCCTCGAAGACGTTGCCGTAGCCACCATGCAGGTAGCTGTGCGGCTGCTCGCTTTGTTCCAGTATCTCGCCATCCGTATCGGAAAGTGTGTAGGTGATGGTGACGACGGTATTCTTTGCAACAACGGTCATTTCATTTCCTTGATAAGCTCGAGAATCTCTTCGGCGTGGCCCTTGCTCTGCACGCCATATAAAGCATGCCGAATGACACCCTTCTTGTCGATGACAAAGGTGGAGCGGACGATACCCATGCGCTTGACACCATCCTTCTCCTTTTCCTGCCAAACACCATAGGCCTGGCTGGCTTCGCCTTCCTTGTCCGCCAACAGTTGCACGCTGATACCGTGCTTGTCGCGGAAAACACCGTGGGAAATGCAGTCGTCACGAGAAACGCCCAGGACAACGGTATCCAGTTTGGCGAAATCGTTTTCCAGCTCGGAAAACTCGATGCCCTGCGTCGTGCAGCCCGGTGTGTCATCACGGACGTAAAAATAGAGCACGACATGCTTCTTGCCTTTGAACTGCTTGAGCTCGACAAAGCTCATGTCGGCATCTGGAAGCGCAAAGTCCGGCGCCTTGTCACCTTCTTTTAACATGTTGAATACCCCGCATTTGATGTTTTCTGCGATTCTAGACCCGTAATGAGTCCAAGCAAACTGGCATAATGAAAAAATGAAACTTCAGCTACTGGGAGGACTGACCGAACGCCAATTCCTGAGCGAATACTGGCACAAGAAACCTTTGCTGGTGCGCAACGCCATTCCGGAGTTCAAAGGTCTGCTCTCGCCGGCCGACATGCTGGAACTGGCCTGCCGCAAGGACGTGGAGTCACGTCTGGTACGTGGGGGCAAGCACTGGCATCTCGGCTACGGCCCATTCAAACCTGCCGACTACAAGAAATTGCCCCGGCGAGACTGGACCGTGCTTGTTCAGTCCATTGACCACCAACTGGCCAGCGGCGCGGATTTGCTGGAACAATTCACCTTCATTCCTCGCGCAAGGCTGGATGACTTGATGGTGAGCTACGCCGTGCCCGGGGGTGGCGTTGGCCCACATTTCGATTCCTACGACGTTTTCCTGCTGCAGGGCATGGGTCATCGTCGCTGGCGCATTTCCGCCCAGGAGAACCTTGATCTCATTGAGGGCCTGCCGCTCAGAATCCTCAGCCATTTCGAACCTGAGGAAGAATATGTGCTGGGGCCTGGCGACATGCTTTACCTGCCGCCCAAATATGCCCATGACGGCATCGCCGAAGACGAATGCATGACCTACTCCATCGGCTTCCGCGCACCCACCTTCCAGGAACTGGGCGAGCACTTCCTCAATTTTATGCACGACGAACTGGACCTGCCGGGCCGCTACGCCGACCCCGATCTTCCTACCCAAAAACACAGTGCCGAAATACCGCGTGGCATGCTTGGGCAAATCGCCGGGCACCTGGACCAGATCCGCTGGGACGAGGACATGGCCGCAGCATTTGTCGGCCGCTATTTTTCCGAGCCCAAGCCCGACGTGTTTTTCACACCACCTGAAAAACCGNNGACATTGCCTGATGGAAAACGCGATCTGGTTCGAAACGCCGCCCGACTACGCGCACGCGCTGAACATGCTGCTGTCGCAGGCACACCGCCTGGTCCGCATCTATGACTGGGACCTGTCCGATGGCGGATACGAAACACCTGCGCGCATCCAGTTGTTGACCGATTTCTGCAAACATGGAGCGGGCAGGCAGGTTCGCGTTCTGCTGGCAGACGACAACTATCTCAAACGCCACGCAGGGCAGATGATGAGCCTGTTGAAAACCTGGGGTCACGTGCTGCAAGTGCGCGTGCGAGACTCTGAGCCATCACCGGCAACCGATTGCTTCGTGCTGGTCGATGAACACGGCGCGTTGAAGCGCTTTGAAAAGGACAACGCCAGGGGCGTCATGTATCCCGATTCACGCGCTGACGTTGTTGCCCTGGGACTGAGATTCGATGCCGAATGGGACCGGGCGCCCAACAGAGTTTCATCCTACACTTTTGGCCTCTAATCCCCACCCTGCCCTTCCAGACAGATTCCAATCTTGCGGACGCAGGATTCCACCTTCACCGAACATCAGTGTCGGCTTGCAAATATCTTGTTCAAGCAGGTGGGTGCCAAATGCGCCTTCAAGCGCCATCAACTGTTCCCCCGCAGCGGTAGCCAGCGTCAGTCCAGCCCGTGCCAGCAGGCTGGATTCGCCAACATGGGCGCCGACAATCACCTGCAATCCGGTTGCACGGGCATGTTCAATCAGACGCAGGGACCGGATAACCCCGCCCAGTTTCGAAACGCGCAGATTCAGCACCCACACTTCCTGAGATGCCGCAAGTTGCGTCATGTCCTGCGCAGAGGTCAGGCTCTCGTCAAGAATGATCCTGGTGTTGAGTGCATTGCCTATTACGCGCAGTCCCTCAAAATCGCGTGCGGCAACCGGTTCCTCGATTGCCCAGAAAGGGCTATCCAAACGTTCGACATGGTCAATGACCTTACTGGGCAACTTCCACAGATTGTTGGCATCGGCCCTGATGCGAAGCGGCAAGCCAGCCTGATTCAGGCAGGCAAGTTTTTCCTGATCGCGCTCGAATACGCCAGAAAGCTTGATCTTGAAATCACGGAAACCGGCTTTCAGGTATTTCTGCACCTGGTATTGAAAGACCTCTGTCGGGCCGTCACCGAGCACGGCGGAATACTGATAAGCCGGCGCCAGTTGCGGCAAAGACAAGATTGACTCCACCGGCTGCCCTGCTTCCTGCCCCAGCAAATCGAGAATGGCGAGTTCCACTGCACACCATGCAGCCGGGTCATTGTCGATGGCAGCGGCATGTTGCTCCACCCAGGTTTTCAGCGACTCCAGATCCTGAATGTTTGCAATAACCCCGGCACGCTGATGTTCGAACCACTTCATTGCGCTTTCCACGCTTTCGCCGGTCACGTATTCGCGCGGACAGCCCTCCCCATGTCCTAGCCGACCTTCGTCCGCAACGGCCTCGACCCATACGCTCGCGGTCTTCGTACGATCGGCGGAGGCATGCTTGAAGGAAGTCCGGAAGGGAATCTCCAGCGGGACCATTTGCAGCCGTTCGAGTCGCATGCGTTCTTAGCCTCCGCGGACGAATGATTCGAACGGGAAGTCGCACTCACTGGCGTACTGCAGTGCCACCATCTTGAACTGGCCTTCTCGCTGTCCCTGGCGGATGCAATGCGCGCGATAGGCTTCCCCTGCCCCAGCCTGCATCAGCAGGACCTGCAAAGGCATCAACCTGCCGCTTTCCCGCTTCGAGTGATACTCATCATTTAGCCCGGAAAGCGCATGCTCGATGCAATCCGCGACGGACCGCACCATTTCTGCCTCAGCATTCAATTCGAGATACAGGCGATACGCCTGCTCCTTCACATCGCCCAGCATGAGATAAAAATCCGGTTGGAAGCCGAACTGTCTGCCAGCAACGGCCACAGCCTCCACAACATGGCTCTCATAGAGTTTCTCGCCGGTGATGTTGGTGACGCCCTTGCCCTTTTGCACGAAGCGAATGGTCGGTGTCATGCCAAACCGTCCCGTGACGCGAACGATATCGTTGATGAAATAACGGTACAGTCCGGAAGGCGTGGTAATAATCACGTAGTAATCGCGCCCGGGTTCGAGTTCATGCAGTTGGCGGCATTCGCGGCTGCCTGTTTCCCAATTTTCCGGTTCGATGAACTCAAAAAAATAATCCTGCAGCGTCGGCAAGCCTTCCCCGGTTTTGCCATCGACTGTAAGTGATCCGCGGAATTCGCTCGAAAGGTAACCAAGTTCCACGATAGCCGCGGAATCCGGCAGCAATGTGCGCAGCTTTTCTGCAGCCACGCTGCAGTTACCCCCGGTCCAGGTGGAGACCATGCGCAAGGACGGCCATAGATCGCCGAAGGTGGCCGACTGGGCACGCCCAAATATCTCACGCAGTTCCCTGGCCCGGACTGGGTCAGCACGCAGGCGCCCACACAAGGCCATGGCAGCTTCCGGTGGCAGCTCGGCCTTGCTATCGAAACTGCCGCGCTCGATGTCGGCGACAAGATCTGGACCATAATCATTGGCCAGGGCGCACAGCCGCACCAGCGTCGTCGGGTTGGCGGCATTCAAATACGTGATATTCCTTTCGGAAAGCGCCAGACGCAACACGGTTCTGTACTTCAACTCGCTGTTCCCGATGCTGAACACTTCCGCAGGGATGAGAAATTTCTCGGCTACGGCCCGGGGCATATGGGCATATAGAAAACCGGACGCCGAACCGTATGGGACGCCATTTTCAAACCTGCCTTCCTCGGCGGGAGCCGACATTGCCCAAAGTTTCCCCTCGAAGGCGCGCCTGTCAAAATTGTACTGGAGATAGGTCAGCAGCGCCATATGCCTTTTCTGCCTGCGCAGTTCATCCTCAATCAGTGGTACATACTTGGGTTCGCCTGTGGTTCCGCTGGTGCGGGCATACATGACCGGTGAAGCGTCAGTGAGCGTCTGTACGCCGGTGTGCAGTTGTTCTTCTATGTAGAGCCGCAAGTCTTCGTGGGAAACGATTGGCACGTTTCGGGCATAATCCGTGTAGGAAGCAATACTGCTGAAATTGCATTCGCGCCCATAAGTCGTTTCCCTGTTTGCCCCGAGTATTTCCTTCAGCACCTTCGATTGGGCAGCTATGGGCGCTTCGGCCACCTTGCGCAAATGCCGCCAGGGCCCAAGCCCTTGCGCCAGCATTCCGGCGGAGAACAGAAGATTCGCAATCATGGGACGATGCGAGGCAGCAAGTTATTTGTAGAGTTTTCCGTCAAAAGGAGCCTTCATCTGCGCGCCAAATTCCATGGGGTAGGAAACGTACACCAGGCCGAGGTCGCCCACCCTGCGCGCCAGCGGACGGAAGTAGGTACCGAAAAAACGGTCCCAGAGTATGAACACATTGGCGTAATTGGTGTTGGATTCCGCAGGAGTCTGGGAATGGTGCCAACGATGCATTTCGGCAGTGCTGAATATCTTGCTGAGCAGGCCGAATTCCAGACGGATGTTCGAGTGCTGGAAAAATCCGTTGACCGAATACAGCACAAACCAGAAACCGAGAATTTCAGGACTCACCCCCATCAGAATGAAGGGCAGCGAGTCTAGCGCGAACTGCAGCACCTTCTCGATCGGATGAAAGCGGCTGGTATTGAGCCAGTACAGCCGGTCGGGCGAATGGTGCACCGCATGCAACCGCCACAGAATGGGCAGCGTGTGCGCTGCTCGATGCAGCCAGTAGCGCATGAAATCCGCCGTCACGATCAGCAACATAGTTTGTGCAAACATCGGCCATTCATGCGGCCATAACCCGGAAAGTGGTGCAGCCCGGCCTACGCGTTCAGCCAAAGAAACTGCAAGCAGCAATCCGATCAGGCGCGGAACAGCCACCTGGATAACGGCCATGAAGAGGAAATCATTCCAGACATCGCGCGGCCTCGGCGTCCACGACTGGTCGTAGGGCGTTATCAACTCGAATGCGGCAATGAGCAGGGCGCCCACTACCACCGACCCGAATGCGCCTGTTGCCAGCGCAACTCCCGTAAAGAGCGAATAGGCATACAACCCCAGCGAGAAACAGACGACAGCGGGGTAGATCAGGTAATGAATCGGGCCCGCCTTCATTCCCTCCCCCCAAATCTCATTTTTGGCCCCTGTTGATCAAGTTCAGGTGAAAAGCGGCCAGCAGCAGCACGAACGAAGCCAGCACCAGATGAAAAAATGCCGGTATTGGCCGATGGAACCAAACATTTCCGGACAAATCCGCCAACCCGATGACCAGCCTGGCGGCCATAGTCAGAAAATAAACCCCTCCCACGAACAACAGCCATTTGCCTAGGCGGGGGCGGCGTTGAACAGACCCAGATGCATGTCTTCCGGAAACGCGAAACATGAGGAAGATGATTACAAGCTGACAAGCAAGGAGGATTGAATAAGGCAGCTTGCTGCCCTGCCAGGCCGACAATGGAGGAAGCCATGCAACCGGGGAAAGCAACTGGATCAGTTGGCCAATGACTCGCAGGCAAAACAAAAAGACCAGAACCCAGAGTGCGGTCGCATAAGCCGAACTGCGGTCTTTTTTGCCGACGACTTCCATGCCCCCTCATGTGTATTGTTTTGCTTCAGGCATTCTACTCCTGCAGCGCAGGCTTCCAAGGGTGTTTCAGGGCATGCCCTGCGACTTCAGCCAGGCAAGCTCGGACTCGCTGAATCCACCAGCT
>DKAU01000032.1 GCA_002450925.1 Thiobacillus sp. UBA6918
AACTACGATTCCTTCACCTACAACCTCGTGCAGTACTTTGGCGAGTTGGGCCAAGACGTAAAAGTAATCCGCAACGACGAGATCGACCTTGCGGGTGTGGCTGCTTTGAGGCCTGATCATATTGTTATTTCACCCGGGCCCTGTACCCCTAATGAGGCGGGTATTTCCGTACCGCTGATCAAGGAGTTCGCTGGCAAGGTGCCGCTGCTTGGGGTGTGCCTTGGCCACCAGAGCATTGGGCAAGCCTTTGGCGGCAAAATTGTGCACGCCAAGGAACTCATGCACGGCAAGACCTCGATGATTCGCCACAAGGACGAAGGCGTTTTCAAGGGCTTGCCTAACCCGTTTCGGGCCACCCGTTATCACTCTCTGGTGATCGAGCGCGAGTCGCTGCCAGAATGCCTGGAAATTACCGCATGGACAGATGACGGAGAAATCATGGGCGTGCGTCACAAAACCTTGGCAGCCGAAGGCGTGCAGTTCCATCCCGAATCCATACTTACCGAACATGGCCATGCCATGTTGGCCAATTTCCTCAAGGGGCATGCCTGATGCAGTACAAGGACATACTCACCCAGTTGCTGGAACGGCACGACCTGCCACGCGAAACCATGCTGGCTGCCATGTTTGCGCTCATGGGCGGCGAATGGACGCAGGTGCAGATTGCGGGCTTTCTTGTCGCGCTGAGAATGAAGGGCGAAAGTGTCACGGAAATTGCCGCTGCAGCTCATGTCATGCGCGAGCTCTCCGTCAAGGTGCCGTTGCAAGGGGTGGGGAATTTGGTCGACACCTGCGGCACCGGTGGTGACGGCGCGCATACCTTCAACATATCAACGGCGGCGGCTTTCGTTGCCGCAGCGTGCGGGGCCAAGGTCGCCAAGCATGGAGGTCGTTCGGTTTCCTCCACATCCGGCAGTGCCGACGTGCTGGAAGCCTTGGGTGTCAACGTCAACCTTACGCCGGAAAAGGTCGCCGAGGCCGTCAAGGGAATCGGTGTCGGTTTCATGTTTGCGCCTAACTATCACTCGGCCATGAAGCATGCCGCGCCCGTCAGGAAAGAGCTGGGCGTTCGTACCTTGTTCAATATGCTGGGCCCGCTGACAAACCCGGCCGGCGCCCCCAACCAGGTGCTGGGCGTGTTTAATAAAAACCTCACAGGCCCTTTGGCAGAAGTGTTGAAGGAACTAGGCAGCAAGCACGTCCTCGTTGTTAATGCCGAAGAAGGCCTGGATGAAATCAGCCTTGCCAGCCCTACCAGCGTGGCAGAACTGAAAGACGGCCAGGTCTTTGAATACATTATTGAACCCGGCGCCTTTGGTTTGCCGAGGGTAGCAGCCAGCGATCTGACGGTGAACGGCAAGGATGAAGCCGTCGCCATGCTTAAGGCCGCGCTTGAAAACCGCCATCCCGGGGCGTCAGCCATCGTTGCGCTTAATGCAGGTGCGGCGGTCTATGTTTCAGGCCAGGCCGAGAGTCTTGCGGTTGGGGTTGTCAAAGCCAGGGCGGCCATCGAATCCGGCGAGGCCAGTGCCAGACTGGCTGCCTACACTGCCTTTACCCAGACATGAGCGATATCCTCAATAAAATCCTCGCCACCAAGCGCGAGGAAATCGCCGCTGGCCTCAAATCTGTTTCGCTGGCCGAAATGCAGTCAAGAGCCAAGGCGCAGTCGCCGGCTCGCGACTTTGTCGGTGCCGTTCGCGCAAAGATTGCTGCAGGCAAGCCGGCCGTCATTGCCGAAATCAAGAAAGCCAGCCCCAGCAAGGGTGTATTGCGAGAGGATTTCCACCCGGCCGAGATTGCTGCCAGCTACGAGAAGGGAGGGGCCGCCTGCCTGTCCGTGCTGACCGATACCCAGTATTTTCAGGGGAGTGCCGAATATCTCAAGCAGGCCCGTGCCGCCTGTTCTCTGCCGGTTTTGCGCAAGGACTTCATCATCGATCCTTACCAGGTGTACGAGGCTAGGGCCATGGGGGCGGACTGTATCCTGCTGATCGTCGCAGCCTTAAGCCTTGCCGACATGCAGGCGCTGGAAGCCTTGGCCCATGGCTTGGGCATGGCGGTGCTGGTGGAATCGCATAACGCAGAGGAGCTAGATGCTGCGCTGCAACTGAAAACCCCCTTGCAGGGCATTAACAACCGCAATCTTCGGACCTTCGAAGTCAGCCTCGTTACCACCCTCGACCTGTTACCGAAAATCAGGCCTGATCGCATTGTCATTACCGAGTCCGGGATTCTGGAACCCAAGGATGTTGCCTTGATGCGCGGCCACGGCGTCAATGGCTTCCTGGTGGGTGAAGCCTTTATGCGTGCCGGGAATCCGGGCATGGCGCTAGCCGGTCTATTTGCCTGAACCAGACAAACCCCTTATCTGTTGCATATGCGCAACAGATACTCAAAAGTGATGCATTAATACAACATTCTGAAATTTAAGGCTTTTTTCTATCAAGTAGGGATGGCGTGGTTTTTTGCCCACAATGCAACCGAGTAATTTTCCCATTAGGGGCGCTTTTTCTTGAATGCACTAGACCAGCCCACGATAATTGGCCTGTCCTAGTTCGGACAGCTCTGCAGAGCTTTCAAAAATTCTGTAAAAGGAGAATATGTAATGCAAAAGAAACTGATTGCACTGGCTGTTGCCAGCGCCTTCGCAGCACCCGCCTTCGCTGCCACCTCCAATGTGGACATCAGCGGCAAGGTAGCCTTCTCGGTTGGTTCCATCAGCGACACCGGAACCACCGATGACGGCATGGTGATGAACGACGAGAACTCCCGTATCGCCATTAAAGGTTCTGAAGACCTGGGCGGCGGCTTGAAGGCTGGCTTCTCTGCCACCTACCAATTCAACGCCAACACTTCCGGCGCCCAGTTCGCTGGCCAGGAAATCTACGGCTCCCTGTCTGGTGGTTTCGGTGAAGCTCGCTACGGCGTTCATGACAACCTGGTCAAGGGTATCGGCCGCAAGGTTGATTTCTTCGGCGACCAAACCGCTGGCGACGCTCGCTATCTGACCAAGGCTGGCGCTATCGATGGCCGTCTCGGTAACGTCCTCGCTTACATTACCCCCAGCTTCAGCGGCCTCCAGCTCGCAGTGGGCTATGCCCCTGACGAGAAGAAGGGTGGCAACAACGGTGCCACTCAGATGGCAACCCTGACCTATGCCAACGGCCCTCTTTACGCCGCTCTGGGTTACTACAAGGTTGACAATAACGGCGCCAAGCCCAGCTACTACGCTTTTGGTCTGACTGGTGTGGGTTCCCCCATCGGCTACACTCTTGGCGGCGGCCCGGTTTACAGTGATCTTACCCTCACCGGTACTACCGTTGCTGCAACCACTGGTGCTGACGAAAAAGGTCTGCGCGCAGGTTTGACCTACAGCATTGGCGGCCTGAAAGTTGGTGCTCTGTACCAGAAGGTTGACAACGCTGGTGGCAAAATCGCCGCCGACTCCAAGACCTGGGGCCTG
>DKAU01000036.1 GCA_002450925.1 Thiobacillus sp. UBA6918
GGGAAAGAGTAAAGTTTTGATCCATAAGAATAACAAATAATAATATAAGAGAAGTTTAATCTTTCAGAAGAAACCGTAAACACAACAAAGCGAGGAGAACTGCTGATGTCGACACCATCAAACTTTGATCCAAAGGCATACTGGGGCGCTACGCTCAAGTTGCTCTTTACAACCCTGGTCATCTGGTTCGTTGTTTCTTTCGGCGCCGCCATATTGTTTCGCGATGCGCTGGATGGCATTCATGTGTGGGGTTATCCCCTGGGCTTCTGGTTTGCCCAGCAGGGGTCCATCTTTGTCTTCGTTGGCCTGATTTTTTGGTATGCCAAGCGCATGGACAAGATCGACCGCGATCATGACGTCCACGAAGAATAATCAGAACAACGAGGAGACAACACAATGGATCTGAAAACCCTAACNNCCGGTGGTCAACGGCATGGCGACTGCTGCCGACTGGATGTCGGCGGCTTCGTTCATCTCCATGGCTGGCTTGATTGCCTTTCTGGGCTACGGCGGTTCCGTCTATCTGATGGGCTGGACGGGCGGTTACGTGCTGCTGGCGATTCTGCTAGCGCCGTACCTGCGCAAGTTTGGCAAGTTCACGGTGCCTGAATTTATTGGAGACCGCTATTACTCGAATGCGGCACGGATCGTGGCGGTCATTTGCCTGATCTTCATTTCCTTCACCTATGTGGCGGGCCAGATGCGCGGTGTCGGCATCGTGTTCTCCCGTTTCCTGGAGGTGGACATCACGACGGGCCTGATCGTGGGCATGGGCTTGGTGTTCTTCTACGCCGTACTCGGCGGCATGAAGGGCATTACCTACACACAGGTTGCACAGTATTGCGTGCTGATCTTTGCCTACACCATTCCAGCCGTGTTCATTTCCTTGCAGATCACCGGCAACCCGTTGCCCCAGCTTGGCCTGGGCAGCAGTGTCGGCGACATGGGGTTCCTGACCAAGCTGGACAATGTCGTAACCGATCTTGGTTTTTCCAAGTACACATCGGGTGACAAGAGCATGATCGATGTGTTTGCCATCACGCTTGCGCTGATGGCGGGTACTGCCGGTCTGCCGCACGTGATCGTGCGTTTCTTTACCGTGCCCAAGGTGCATGATGCCCGCGTATCCGCTGGCTGGGCGCTGGTGTTCATCGCCATTCTTTACACTACTGCACCTGCGGTGGGTGCCATGGCTCGTTACAACCTGCACACTACCGTGAATAGCGCATTGGCTACCGGTGGTGATGTGTTCGCGCCCGAGGCCAGCTTGCAAGGGGAGTCTCGCCCCGAATGGATGAAGCGCTGGGAAGCAACCGGCCTTATCCAATGGGATGACAAGAATGGTGACGGTCGCATCCAGTACTACAACGACAAGAGCAAGGACGAGGCATTCATCGCCAAGGCCGAAGCCGCTGGCTGGAAAGGCAACGAACTCGGTTCCAAGGGCAAGGATGGTGCATTCCAGGGCAAGGTCGACCGTGACATCATGGTGCTGGCCAACCCCGAAATCGCCGGACTCCCGAACTGGGTGATTGCACTGGTTGCCGCGGGTGGTATTGCTGCCGCCCTTTCAACTGCTGCCGGTCTGTTGCTGGTCATCTCGGCTGCCGTTTCGCATGACCTGATCAAGGGTGTGTTCGCCAGGGACATTTCCGAGAAGGGCGAACTGCTTGCTGGTCGCGCCGCAGCCGGTGTGGCAGTGGTTGTGGCGGGCTACTTGGGCTACAACCCACCAGGCTTCGTGGCCGAAGTGGTGGCTTTCGCCTTCGGCCTCGCCTGTGCATCCCTGTTCCCGACCATCGTGCTGGGCATCTTCAACAAGAAGATGAACAAGGAAGGTGCCATCGCAGGCATGCTGACTGGCCTGGTCTTTACCATGGGCTACATCGTCTACTTCAAAGGCATTTTCATCGAGCCGATGGCCAAGAACGAAGCGGCCAACTGGCTGTTTGGCATCTCGCCTGAAGGCATCGGTGTCGTGGGCGCGATTCTTAATGTCGTGGTTGCTTACATCGTGGGCAAGATTACCTCCCCGTGCCCGGATCATATCCAGCACCTGGTGGAAGATATCCGTTACCCGAGGGGTGCCGGAACAGCCCAGTCCCACTGATTTTTCTCAGTGAAACAAAAAACCCCCGCTTTGGCGGGGGTTTTTTATTGGCAAAACTAGAAGACCGGTGGCGTATGTCTTCGATGTTCCCGTTCCATTGCTTTCAACCCCTGAAAACTTGCCGCGTTGCGGCTTTGCAGTTTTGGCTGCAGGGCCAGCAAAAGTTCAGCGGTGGACAAGGCATCTGCCAGCGCATTATGCCGAGCGTAATTGCTGATCTGAAAAACACCCATCCAGTCATCCAGTGATCGATGGCCTCGCGCAAGCCGGGGATAGAGCGCAGGCGCCACATAAGCCAGGTCCGCCCAGGCATGGCGAAAATTCAGGCCCAGAAAGGTCTTCATCGCCCGGCTGATCATGGACTCATCGAATGCGACATGGAAGGCAATCAGCGGATCCTTGCCCAGGTATTCGAGGAATGTGAGCAAGGCATCTGCAGGGGGAACGCCTTCCCGCTGGGATGTGGCGCCAATCCCGTGAATCAGGATGTTGCCCTTGTCGCTGACGCGTTCTTGCTGAAGGACGATTTCGAAGCTGTCGTTCAATTGGATATTGCCGTTGATGACGGCAACGGCGCCGATGGCGATGAGGCGATCCTTGTTGATGTTCAGTCCGCTGCTTTCTACGTCCACCACCACGTAACGGCTTTCATTCATGGGCTTGTTTTTGAGCGGAGCGGGCAGTGACAGCCAGGCGTCCAGCCGCTGGGATTGCTGTGCCGTCAAAACCGGCCTCTTGCCAAAGAACCGTTCAAGCAAGTTCATGCCTGGTAGTCGAGGCTCAGCTTGGTCTGCAGTTTTCGTGCTTGCCGGAATGCCTCCTTGAGAATGCGGCGGTCAAGATTGTTGAGCGTATCGGGGTCAACCCGGTTGCTGAGCTTCTCTCCCTTTTCATTCTGGGCGTGATGCAATCGCAAACGCAGCAGTTGAATGAAGAGGAAGGCGTCACAGTATGCATCGACATCCCGATCATTCATGTTCAAAGGCGCGGCAATTTCGCGCAGGCGCAGCAGGGTGTTTGTTTGCGAGCCGCCAACAGCGAGGCTGAAGATGCGTGCAGCATCGACAAAAGGTGTAATGCCGTTCATCTTGAGGTCAATGGTGTGGTCGTCCCCGGTGACGAAATCGCGAACCATGCCAAGAGGTGGGCGGTTGCGCAAGGCGTTCACTGCAAGCTGGTGCAGGAATCGCGTATTTTTCGGTGCGGCGGTTTGCAGCCATTCGCGCAGCGCGTTACCGAGGTGGCTGGCGCCGTATAGGGGGCGGAAGTCGAAGAAGATGGTTGAATGCAGGATATCCATCGGCGCGCCGTGGTAGATCCAGGTGTCGAAAGTGTTCTTCCATTCCTGCAGCGAAAGACACCACTTCGGATTTGATGCCATTACCTCCCCGTTGCACAGCGGAAAGCCGCACTCTGCAAGCGCGAGATTGACGCGTTTGGCAAAAGGCAGAAAGATTTCTCGCATGGCAGCGGGATCCTCGTCTTCCTTGAGCGCGAAAATAATGCCGTTGTCCTGATCGGTGTTCAGCGTCTGCTCGAAACGGCCCTCGGATCCCAGTGCCAGCCAGCAAAATTCGATATCTCTGGCAGGACAGTCTTTTAGCTCGAGTTCGATGATGCGGGTGGTCAGCAGGTCGTTGAGGGTTGTGATGATCTGGGTCAGCTGTTCTGCCGCGATGCCCTGGGCCAGCATATTGCGGGCAAGCTGCTGGATGTCGCCGGCGCATTGCTTCAATACTTCCAGTGTTGAGGCCTGACGAATGGCATTGCTGATCCGGCTCAGGCCGACACGCTGCAGCGTGAACAGATCTTTTTCCGAAACCACCCCGACCAGCCGGTCATTGTCAGTGACCAACACATGGCGAATGCCTTCCTTTGCCATCGCAAGCGCAGCTTCATGGGCGGGAGCATGGGGGGGGAGCGTGGTGAGCTTCGTGCTCATGATGTCGATGACGGGCTTTTCCAGGTCAACCTGTGTCAAGGCAACCCGGTTCAACACGTCGTGCAGGGTAAGCACGCCCTTGGGACTCTGGTTATCAACCGCAACCATGGCACCGACACCCTGATCCTGCATCCGTTGCAAAGCCTGCTTGATCGTGGACTCCGGGGAACAGGTCACGGGCTCGCGCCGAATGATGGCGGAAAGAATGCTGTTCATCGATTGCTGTTCGGCACTGGCCTTGGAATAGCCTGCCTGAATAAGGTGTTTCGACTGTTCGAGCAGGTTGGCGATGCGACGGGTGCAAAAGTCGTAAAACTCTGAGCTGAGCCTGGTCAACTGGAGAAAATCCTCAGCGGCCAGTTCATAGCAGAAGACATCGCTGCTGGCGCGATAGGTGCCAGTAACCGGACGGTTGGCAAGCAGCGCGCCCAGCGGAAAACACTCGCCTTCGTGCAGTTCCAGCCACGCACCATTTTCCGTGCTTTGGCCGATTCCCTGCTCGCCTTGGACTACGCCTTGTTTGATGATGAAGAATTTGGGCTTGCCGGATTCTTCTGGGGAAAGAATGAGCTCATCTTTCGCGAAATAGCCCAGGGACAATTTTTCCGCCATCCATGTCAGATGGCCGCGCGCCATCTGGTCGAATGGCGCGTATTGGCTCAAATGGTCTGCTGTTGCCTCAATGAGCGAATTGCCAGCTTCGGGCATTGGTTTCCCCCGGCTTGTTGGATGGACCTTCCCATATTGTCAGGCACACGCCACTTCTGCAAGGCGCACAAAAGTGCAAAAAAAGAAAACCGGATTGGCTGAAATAACTAAACTTGGCAAATGAGACCTGGAGATATTGCATGCCACATCTTTTCGACCCGCTGAAACTGAGAGAACTCGTATTGCCCAATCGCATCGGCATGTCGCCCATGTGCCAATACACCGCACAAAACGGCGTGCCGAATGATTGGCATTTCGTGCACTACGGCACCCGGGCGGTGGGGGGTGTTGGCCTGATGATTGTCGAGGCGACAGGCGTGGCGCCGGAAGGTCGTATCAGCCGGGGAGATCTGGGCTTGTGGGATGACGGTCAGATCGATGGCCATGCACGCATCGTGCAGTTTGCAAAAGTGCAGGGTTGCGCGTCAGCCATCCAGCTTGCACATGCGGGTCGCAAGGCAAGCACGGGTCTGGGCTGGGGGCCGCCCAAGAGCCTGAGCGAAGCGGAAGGTGGATGGAAGTCCGTTGCACCTTCCGCCGTTTCGTTCGGCGAGGGGTATGCTGTTCCACAAGAGCTTGATGAAACCGGCATTCAGAAAGTGACAGAGCAGTTTGTCGATGCGGCAAGACGGGCGCGGCAGGCGGGGTATCAGATCGTTGAAGTCCATGCTGCGCACGGATATTTGCTGCATGAGTTTCTTTCGCCGCTTTCGAACAACCGTACTGATGCCTACGGCGGCAGCCTGGAAAACCGCAGCCGTTTGTTGCGCGAGATTGTTGCCAGGGTGCGTGCCGAATGGCCGCAGGAGTTACCCGTGTTCGTGCGGCTATCTGCTACGGATTGGGTTGATGGCGGCTGGGACATCGAACAAACCGTCGAGGTGTGTCGCATGCTCAAGGAACTGGGTGTCGATCTTGTCGACGTTTCTTCCGCCGGGTTGGTCCCCACTGCACAGATTCCGGTCGGCCCCGGCTTCCAGACGGAATTTGCTTCGCGTATTCGCCGTGAAGCGGGTATTGCGACTGCAACGGTCGGCGTCATCACGTCTGCCACGCAGGCAGATCAAATCGTTCGTGATGGACAGGCCGACATGGTGCTGCTGGGACGAGAACTGCTTCGCAATCCCTATTGGCCGCTGGTTGCCGCAGGCGAACTGGGCCAGACCATTTCCTGGCCGCCGCAATACCTTCGTGCCGCGCCCGTGAACTCGACGATGCGCTGAATGTTTCTCGCCGGTCAGGAAACGGGCACTGCTTTTGCTAGCGGCCGGTACATCAGGTAGTGGAACATTTCCAGGTAGCGCTGGGATTCCTCGCGTTCCAGGTTGTGCACGAATTTCCAGAAGCCGTAGATGCGTGCCAGCGTCATCATGCGTTCGGCATAGCGCGTCCAGGTGTAGCGCGCCTGTACGCGCGCAATGGAGTTGCTGGAAATTTCCTGCCAGTTTGAGGCAGAATCTTTGCAGCGCTTGAGAAACTGGTAGATGCGTTCGGCGCTGTCTTCGCCATTGTTGGGGTCGATATGAAAACCCGAGTGGCCATCTTCGATGATTTCCAGCGGGCCGCCATAACGGGTTGCGAACACCGGCAGACCGCAGGCCATGGCTTCAACCACGGTCAGGCCAAAGGCCTCGAACAGCGCAGGCTGCACAAAGATGCCCTGATGGTCGGCAATGACCCGGTACAGCTCACCGGTAAGCTGCTTGTCGAGTCGACCACCGATCCAGCGTACATGGTTGTGCAAATCGTGCTCTTCCAAGAGCCGGTGCATGTGCTCGATTTCGGCACGCTCTTCATTGTCGCCCGAGTCGTTGGGGTCGATATGGCCTGCCACCATGATCAGGTTGGCGATGTTGCGCAACTCGGGATGCTTGCCGAACCAGCTCACCAGTCCGGTGATGTTTTTGATCCGGTCCAGTCTGGCCATGGTGAATATGGGAATCTTCTCAGGCTCGCTCAGTGCGCCGCATGTGGCGTGGCCGCCGCCGTTTCCAAACAGCATTTCCCGGATTTCGCCATGCAGGCCGGAAAGCCGGTCATTGGTATCCTGGTAGGGAAAGTAGACGGTTGCATCGGCGCCCGGCGAAACGATGTTGAATTTTGGATCGAAGGGGTCGATGCCGTGAGTCACGCGATAAAGGCCGGGAAGCGTGTACGAGGCGTAGCCTTCATACTGCCCGATCGAATCGCGCGTGCCGGCGATTTCCTGGTACGTGCTGGTGATGATGAAATCGGCGCTATTCATACTGATGAGGTCAGCCGTAAACTGGCAACCGAAATGGTACTGCGCATCCATGTCTTTCCAGTAAAGGTCGGACAGCAGGTATTTCGTTTTTTCCAGGGCATGCGCAATGTTGCATTGGGTGACGCCCATCTGTCGCGACAACAGACTGGCGACGAGATTGCCATCAGAATAGTTTCCAATGATGAGATCGGGACGGCCGCCCAGTTCGGCAACCACTTCAAGCCCGACTTCCTGGGCGAATCGCTCAAGGTAAGGCCAGATCTCAAAGCGTGAAATCCAGCGTGGATGGATTTCACCGTTCTCGTGCCGGAACGGTACACGCAAAATCCAGCTGTTGTCTGTGCCATTCACCTTTTCAAGTTGCTGGTCGCAGGTCGTCCCCTCGGCCTCCGGAATCAGGCGCGTGACGATAAGAATTTTGGGAGTGATGTCGACACCTTGCTGTGAGAGCCGGTTGCGCATTTCCGCTTCCAGCGCGCGCACCTGATCCAGGATGTAGACGACCTGACCACCTGTGTCCGGTCGACCCAACACATTTTTTTGCCCAAAATACCCGTGCGGCGAAAGGATGAGCAGGCGGGATACCATGGGGATGCGAGAAAGGAAGGCTTCCATGGTTTCGGGGGAGGGCCCCTCCAGAACATCCTGCAACAGGCTCAGCGTGTCGATGACCCGGTGGGCATTGTTGCCCCAGCCCGGAGCAAGCCCCAGATTATGCAAATGCGGAGCAAATTCCGTCCATGGACTTTCAGGGTCGAGTTTTTCCAGGTGGGAAATTGCCTGGCGTATGACATCGCGCAACACGCCGGCATCCGGATATGCCACATGAGTCAGCAAAGGCTGTCCCTCCATTGCATGAAGGGTCAGGAAACGCAGCAGTTTTTCTTCCAGCGCTTCAGGCTTGGCGATGACGCGGCTGGCGAGCTGGCGATTGAGAAACAGCACGCCATTACCGATCGAGCGCGACTCCTTCATGCGCGGGAAGTTTCGGTTGAACGGAGTGAAATCGATTTCCAGCATCGGCTCGCTGGAGGGCGAAACGATTTTTTCCTTGAAGGCCAGAAACTCGCTGCACTTTATTTCATCAATGCTCAGTAGCTCATTGTTGCAGAGACAGAAGTGCCATTCACCAATGCGGGGTCGGTAGGCAAATACAGCAGAAGATGCATCGAAGCAGGCATCCTGCAGATGCGTGATCCAGGAAGAAAATGCAGCAATGCCCTTTGGGTCGGAATTTTCTTCCACAATTGCCTGCCAGACGCGATGCAGATCGGACTGCAGTAAAAATGCACGTCCTTCCGCCTGGCATTTGTGCAGCCATTCATGCCAGACGGATCGATGTTCGGTGATGGCCTGCTTTAGATTCTTGATATTCATTCAGACGCCTCTTCTTGTGATTTTTCCGCGAAACGATAGTGCTTTATTCCTTCCAGGATGCCGCCTGCACAATGACGGTGTGCAAAGTAGATCCGCTCACGTCCCTCAAGGTCGGCCAGTTCCTCGCTGTGATTGCCGACAATGACACCCATGGTGTCGCCGAGCAGCATTTCGCGATCGTTGCCCGAGTCGCCTGCCACCAGGAATGCATTCAGGGGCAAGCCCCAGCGCCAGGCCAGGTAACGTATCGCCTGGCCCTTTGATGCACGGATGGGCAGGATGTCCAGATAAGCCTGATGCGAATAGATGGCCTGGGCTTTCAGTCGGTGCTTTCTCAACAGTGCCTTGATCTCTTTCATGGGGGGCGCGCTGGCCGGGTCGACAAAATAACTGAGCTTGAATTCACGCTGCCCTTCGGGTCCTTGCAGGCGCAAGCCGGGAACATCCGCGAGAACTTTCTCAATGGCATCTCGCCGCCATTCGTGACGGATATGGCGT
>DKAU01000020.1 GCA_002450925.1 Thiobacillus sp. UBA6918
CTCGGCATCGAAATAGAAATAGCCAGGGTTGGCCCCGGCGAAATTGACCTTGGCGAAATCGGCCAGCGCACTGACCCGCTCGATGTAGTACTGGGCCGCTTTCTCGGGGGTATCAAACAGATCCCCGCCATCTTTTTGTCGATACAAATGCACGATGCTCTTGATGGTGGGTTCAGGCTGCCGCAGCGAGAGCAATACCTTGCACTCAATCCCCTCCAGCCGCTCGGGCCGGAACTCAAACTCGTTGTGCAGCAGCTTGTCGAAGAGATAATGGCTGCCCGGCTTGAGCGCATCGCCTTCCCGCAACACGTCCAGCTGCCTGTCCAGCGCAGCGGCATCGTCATAGCTGATGTGCATTTCGTAATAGCCGTTAATCTGCGGGTGCGAGCCGAGAATATGCCCGGCCAGGCTCGTAAACGCCCGCATGTGACTGAGCAGAAATATTCTGCCGTGGTGCTCTAAGGAATCGTTGGCGGGGTCTGACTGCATTGCTCAGGTAACAAAAGATGCCTTGAAAGAAAGCTGGCTGAATAATAAGCCATTCGAGCTAGGCCAAAAGACATATACCCCCACCCTCTTTTTTCGATACATAATTCCAAGGAAGTCTAAGAAATACCGAATGATTTCGCCAATTACTATTAACAAATATTCTCTCTGTAGTACCCACATATTTTTACCATTACGCAATAAGGAAAACACAGCGTGAGCGCGTTAGTCTTTATTGACACCAACATTCTCTTGGATTTTTACAGATACCCAAGAGGCAGCGCGATACTGCCTGTTCTTGAACATATTGATAAGAATCACGACAAAATAATTACTAGTACTCAGGTTGAGATGGAGTACAAGAAAAACAGACAGAAAGTCATAGTAAGCTCAATGACAGAAATGAAAGGACCGAAATGGGATTCGTTCAAACTCCCAGTAATTCTCTCCGGCGCACAAGCGGCAAAATCTATCGAAAATGATCGCAAGGATATTGAGAAGCAATCGAAAATACTGCTAGGAAAGATAGAGTCTATCCTCAGAAACCCATCGAACAATGATGACGTCTATAAAACCGCGCAACGTTTATTTAAATCAACATCTGACCTAAATTTGAAGCGTCCTGACACCCGTAGATTCACTATAAGAAATTTAGCCAAGAAACGTTTTTTACTTGGATACCCCCCGCGTAAAGACTCAGATGTGTCGATCGGTGATGCCATAAATTGGGAATGGGTGGTTTATTGCGCAAAAGAGAAGAATCAAGATGTCGTAATCGTTTCAAGGGATACTGATTATGGATGCAGATTTGGAAACGACATGATTATTAATGATTGGCTTGCACAAGAATTTAAGGATAGGGTCAATATTCGGAAAAAAATTATTCTTACTGATAAGTTAATGGAAGGATTCAAGCTCGCAAACATATCAGTTAAAAAGAAAGAAGTGGACGATGAAAAGGAACTGCTTAGCCAGATGGATTTGCTTGTAAAACAACGCCAGAAGGTTCTTTCTGAGCGCGAGCTTGAATTGGAGAAGTTGCTTGATGAATTGTTTAAGAGTTCATAGCAATGGGGGCAGCCCCCTATCATTCCGTAACCAATCAATATCTAGAATTCTCCGCGCCTAGTTACTTATATGGCCACAGAAAAAAACAGTAATTCAGGGAGGCACCTTTGAAATGCAAACAAATGGGGTCAGACCCCAATATTTTCCCGACAAATACATATTACGCTGAATCTAGTAATTCTTTTACGTAAGGGGGCAAGCATTGGGAAACTGCAAATATTGTGGAAAGCCGGCAGGTTTCTTACGGAACAAACATCCTGAATGTGAAGAGCGTTACATCCGAAGACAAAAGGTCAACAAGATGGGGCGCGAAAAGGCCAGAGGAGAAATTTTAACTTACATCCAAGGTGAAGATTCTTTTGACACTCTAGAGATAAAACTCAGTGAAATTGAGAAGAAATACTCAATGCCAGAATCCGAACGGAAACCCCTTCTCATTGAGGCATTTGAGGAAACAGTCGATCACTTCCTTGATGATGGAATTCTTACAATAGAAGAACACACACGCCTCTCCAAGTTCAAGCAACATTTTGATCTATCCAAAGATGATCTGGACAAAAGGGATGCATTAACCAAAATAGCCAAGGCAGCTGTGTTGCGGGAGATATTAGAAGGAGTCATTCCGCAAAGAATTTCCTTTGATGAACCTATCCCAGTAAATCTCCAAAAGGGTGAGCAAATGGTTTGGGCTTTCCCCAAATCCAAATATCTAGAAGACAAAACAAGGCGTCATTATGTTGGCGGGTCTCATGGGGTAAGCGTAAGAGTTATGAAGGGAGTTTATTACAGGGCAAGCGCTTTTAAAGGCTACCCAGTAGAAACCACAGAGCGTGTTCACATAGACACTGGATGGGTAGTTGTTACCACCAAGAATCTATATTTTGTCGGGCCAAATAAAAGCGTCCGGATTCCTTACCCAAAGATAGTTTCTTTCGAGCCTTATCGTGATGGTATTGGGTTAATACGTGACGCAGCTACGGCTAAACCCCAAGTCTTTGTGACAGGTGATGGGTGGTTCACTTACAACTTAGTAACCAATTTATCTCAGATGTGAGAGTAATGCACCAGCGCTTATTTCCCCACCTCCCCCCATCCAAGCCAACTCCCAGACCACACCAAATCCGGTGAAGTCGGCCAACACCGCCCCCAGACCGCTCTTGCAGGTGCTGGCAGTGCAGGCTTGAGTCGGAAAATGTCTACGTCTGCAGGTTGTACACCTCAAAGGTAGTTTCCTGGGGAGGGCCGGCGAATCCGCCCGGCACAACCGCTACAAGGCGCGGCAACAGGACAGTGTCCCGGAATGCTTCCCAACTCTCCTTGGAGTCGTGAATGGCAACAATGGTCCAGCCGCCGGCAGATGGGCCTGCCACATGATAAATCTGACCTTGGGGCAACTCCTTTCGGCTGGGATGCACGGCCCCCAGCGATGCTTCGTACTGCTCTTTGGTGCCGTTGGCAAAAAAATGTACAACTCCGTATGCCATGGTGGTCTCCTTTTGATAATCAATGACCTTGATTCACAGGATTAGCCAAGCAACTCAGGAAATATCGACGGCGAAACGCCATCGCCCGACATCAGTCTCTTGGCCTTGTGGGGTTAAGCAGCAATTCAATGCCGCAAGAGGCGTGGGAAAAACCCGCTTATTGGCTTCTCCCCGATACCTGTATGCATAGACGATTTGGTGACTTTAGGCTTAAGAAATACTTATGGCACAGCCTGAGCAGGTGCTGGCAGAGAGGCCAATAAATAACCGCACCGTTTTAACGCGGTGCGGCTGATTCTCACGAGCGATCTCTTTATTACTTGATGCTTATTTCCAGCCGGTGACCTTGAGGATTACGCCGTGACCGGTAACGTTATGCTGGACACTAAAGTAGTAGTTTTTCCCGAAAGCATCGAACAGGCCGCCGGTTGACTCGGCGTTCAGGTCGTTGAGGCTGGCCCAGCGCACGCAACCATCGGTCTGGTCGTCCACATCGGCACCGTCTTCCAGGCAGATGTGGATGCTGTCGTTGAAGGGATAGCCGTCGCCGCTCATTTCAACCGCGTCGCGATCCTCGTGGATCACCCAGTTGCCGTGACCTGGCTGGTAGGCGATGTTGTCCATCATGGCAATGGTGCGGCTGCCGTTGATGAACATCTGCGCCTCTGGGACAGCGGTGTTGGCGGCAGCTTCTTCGATGGTGCCATCGGTGAAGCAAACGGTGTTGCCCCAGTTGCGATCATCGCTTTCGTTACCGGTATTGTTGGCGCAGAAACGCACGTTGCCTTCGGCCATTGCATTCAGGTCGGCGTTGAGGTCTTCCGGGCGATAGAAGCCAGTCAGCTTGTTGGCGGCAGCGGCAGCACGCAGGTCGACTTCTGCCGGAATGGTGTTGTCGGCGATCAGCACCCATGTACCTTTTCCGAGTTCGGAACCCTGCCCATAGTCGGTATTTCCGCTACGCTTGCCCAGGCGCAGGCCGTAAATCTTGCCGGAGGCCAGGGGCGAATAAAGGAGATCGGTAATTGGATAACCTTCTGTCCAGGGAGCGCTCGGGATGAACTTGAAGTAGGCGCCTCCACCAGTACCAACGGAAGGACGGTTCTCGTCGCCGTAATACATCACGCCATTGGGGTAAACGCCGACGCCTTCGAAGGAAAGATGACCGACAGCAGGACGATAAGCGACGTTGCCTGCATCGGCACCGGACAAGGTATGGGCGACGCGGTCATAGACCACGTTAGTGGTGTGCAGCGGATCGAGGATCTCCAGCATGCTGCCGCTGTTTCCGGCTTCTTCGGCGACTACAACGGTGCCCCAGGGGGTGACGTGGGCTGGGTCGCAGGAGCTGGTGCCGGTAAGGATGGTCTCGACGACGCCATCGGCAAGGCTGACGCGCTGCACGCCGGGCTGGCCGGTACCTTGTTCGTTGCAGACGATCAGGTGGGTCGGGTTTTCGTCATTGGGCCACAGGGCCATCATGTCGATGTTGGCGCCCAGGTTGCCGGCCGCAGACACAACGTGGGCCTTAAGGCCGTTGGCCAGGGTAACAAGCTTGGTGGGATCAGCGTTGGCGGTGCCGGCATCGATGCTGGCAGTCGAAGCTGCTTTCAGCGGGTTGTTGAAGCCGAAAAGCTGCTGGGTCTTGGCACGCAATACTTGGTCACGATACTGGCCGAAGTCAAAGGGCTGGCCAGCCATGGATACGGAACTAATGCCCACCAGTGCAATGGCGGATATGAGAGCTAAACGTTTCATTACGATCTCCTGAGCGTAAAGAGCAATATAAAAAATGGAATGTGTCGGGTTGCACAATGCAGATGCTTGTGCGGCGGCGCTGTCGTTCACCCCCTGTTGTGAACGGGTTTATCCCCGCTGTTTGCGCCTGACGGTTATTCTCGAATCCGGGTGTGACGATTCCATGTACCGAAGATGAACATTCGGTAACGGTAGTGTTAAGTGGGGCCGGGTTTGAATTCCTGCATGGCCGCAGAGGGTCATGCAGGGAATGCTCAGGTTGAATTTATGTGTTGGCAGGCAGGCCCATCGTACCCGGGCCCGGATGAAGCCGGCCTTCTGTTATTTCAAATAAATTGCGCCAACAGGGTCCTCAGTTCTTGCGCAATCGAATAGACGACTTCCTGGCTTGGGCATGACTTAATCCAGTCGTTGCGGTCTGGCTGCCCGGACAAGGCGCAACCATCGGTCTTGGCCATGAGATCGTTTTCCAGCTTGGACAGCGCATCCTGGAAGTTGCCGGCCTCGACATCTGCAAGGATCGCCTGCACCTTGTTAGTCAGGGCGTTTCGCATGTTGGGATTCTTGAATACCGACTGGTCCAGGCCATTGATGCTGTTGAGCAGTGCGCCGAGCGTATCGACAATCTGTGTCACCTGCGAGGTTGCCAGTATCGTGACGTTGCTGGGTGCGCTGTCTACGAAACCATCGTTCACGACCAGGCTCACCACATAGCTGCCCGGCAGATCCGGGGTAAACCAAGGGATATCCGTTGCCGCTCCGTTTAGTGTGGCGGCGCTGCCAGACGGTACAGATACAAGGTTCCAGCTATACGCCAGGCTGTCGCCGTTGGGATCGCTGCTTGAGCCACCGTTCAGGTTCACCAGCATGCCGACGGGCACCGTTTGGTTGGTACCGGCACTGGCCACCGGCGGCAGGTTGGTGAAGCCCACTACCACCATGTCGGCGACGCTTGTGCTCCATGGATCGGAGACCGTCAGGCTGGCGACGTATTCGCCCTGCACATCTGCGATAAACGTTGGATTCGCGGTATTGACGTTCTGCAATACTGCCCCACTGCCTGCCGGCTTCGTGGCAAGCGTCCACGCATAGTTGATCGCATCACCATCCAGGTCATAACTTGCGGTACCGTTCAGGCTTACCAGCGACCCGAGATGTATCAGCGCCTGATCCGGGCCAGCGTCCGCAATCGGTGCGGTATTGCTGGTGCTGACGGCGACTGTATCGGGCGCACTGATGACACCGTGATCGTTGGTAACGGCAAGACTCAACACATAATCGCCCGGCAGATCAGGCGTGAACGACGTGCTCACTGCGCTTGGCGAGGCCGGTTGTGCAACGCTGCCAGCGGGCGCCGAATCCACGGCCCACGCATAGGACAAGGTGTATCCGCTGGGATCGGAACTGCCGCTGCCATCCAATGTTGCGGCCACCCCCACATGCACGGTTTGGTCTGGGCCGGCGTTTGCAACCGGGGGAAGCGCCACCACTGTCGTATTCAACAATACTGCCACCGTGTTGCGCGCACCGGTGGAAACAACGAGGTCCGGTTTGCCGTCGGCAGCAAAATCGCCGACTGTGACTTTCTGCGGCAGCCCAGTAACGACAGCGTAGCCAAAGTCGGTGAACCCCCCCAAGCCATCTCCAACTATCCATGTAACGACATTGCTGTCCGGCGCCATGCTGAAACCTGCACACGATGCGGCAATATCCACCTTGCCATCACGATTGAAATCGCCGAGGTCAACTGAATTACCGCTGAAGCACGTCATCAGACGCAAAGTGGTCGGCAAACTTCCTGTTCCATTTCCAAACAACACCACAACTCTGCCAATTGGATAGGGAGCACCCATTGCTGTCCCTGTTGCTGCTATATCAGAAAATCCGTCTCCATTGAAATCGGCCGCTTTCAAGGATTTTGGAATGATGCTGTCAGGCGTTCCTGAACTTATCGGGTTACCGAGTGATCCCAGGCCATCACCGAGCATGACGGTTACGTATGCGTAGCTTGCGTTCCCAATCGCGATATCCAGCAAACCATCGTGGTTGAAATCTCCTGTCGCAATGGATTTCAGGCCCGGTGGGGTGTATACGTCCGGGATGCTCAGCGGGGCAAATGTTCCCCCACCGGTTCCAAGCAGAACACCCACACTTGTCGGAATTGCCCCGCTTCCCGCACCTACGGTTACTAGATCCTGTATGCCATCGCCGTTCAGGTCTGCTATCGCAGCCGAGTTAATGCCAATCGGGATGTATATATGTTCGGGTACTGCAAAGTTACCCGAGCCTGTTCCAAGCAAAATGACAACCGTACTTGTCGAAGAACTGGCCAGAACGAGATCGAGCTTCCCATCGCCGTTCACGTCACCCGCATCCATCGAGTCGGGGGTTGTTGTGCCAGCCCAGACTGTTCGAAGAGGCAGAAACTGGCCTGAGCCAGTGCCAAGCAATAGCGAAAGATTGCCGGTGCCAGGATTGGCCACGGCCAGATCGAGCAATTTGTCACCGTTGAAGTCGCCCGCGACAGAAAAACCTGTGTTGTTTCCGGCTGGAAATTCAATAGGAGAAGTAAAAGTCAGCGCCTGGGCAAAACCTGAAGAGAAGGAGAACAGAAGACTGAGCCCCGCAGCAAAGACAGCGAGGCGCCGGCTTAATGCTGCCAATCGGAAAACAGAAGACAGTTCATGCTTGTTGTCGAATGGCTTCGCAAGCAAAAGCATGTACTTCGCCAATGCGGAAGGGATATGGGCTGATATAGATCCAACTCCACACGTGGGGATCAGTCCCCTTTGCAGTTTCCCAGTCATGACCAATCCCCTCTTCCAAGTGCGCCCGGTTTGGCGCTAATAAGAATGTTGTTAAGGGAAGTGTGGTCTGTGTGGAAGGGAACGTAAATTCAACCTACGGACTAATACCAAAGTCGTAGCGTTGTTTAACGTGACTACGGCACAAGAAAACGTGCTTCGAGTTCCTGCA
>DKAU01000083.1 GCA_002450925.1 Thiobacillus sp. UBA6918
TCCGAAATGTATCTCAACGGAACGTCTGGCCGCTTCATCCGTTCGGCCTAATCCCGCCATTTGTGATGGCACAAATCATAACTCGGCAGTCATCCGCTAAGTAAAAAGGATTAATCCGTTTGCATGGCGTAAATCATCCGTTCGGTAGATTCGCGGGCGCAGGATATTCGATAAATTGCAGATTTTTGAAGCCGGACAATCTGATCTTCTTAAGACGGTGCGGAAAAACACTTGGGCGGATTAATAAAAGAAAAGGCTTTATCGCGTGATCGAAAGTCTTAACAAATTCGTCACGAAATAATTTTTTACCAACACAATCAAAGGAACAGATATGAAAAAGATTCTCTCTAGCTTCACCATGATCGCCATCTCCTTCTTTGCCGCAAGTTCGGGCATTGCTGGGGACCAGGACTTCACCCTGGTAAATGAAACTGGCGTGGAGATATATAGCGTGTACATTACGCCGCACTCCTCGAATGACTGGGAGGATGATGTCCTTGATGTGGACACGCTACCGGATGGTCAAAGCGTGCATATCACGTTCAGTCGCAAGGAAAGAGCGAAGTATTGGGACCTTCGCATTGAAGATGCAGATGGCCACCCCCTGGAGTGGGATAAGCTCAACCTGCTCGAGATTTCCACCGTCACCCTGTACTACAAGAAGGGTAGGGTTTGGGCTGACACCGAGTAATTGATGTGCTGGCACCTAACCACTCGTTAAATAAAAGGCAAGGCTTCAATAATTCAAACAGGATAACCAAATTGTGGAAATCGAAATTATAGATACGGGAACCGGGGTAAACATTGTGGTCATGGCCGCCTTGTTGGCGAGTTTTCTGTGGGCCAGGATTGTCCGTACCAGGCATGCTGTTGCTGCTGCCCTGGTATTTCCAATTGTTGTTTCCCTGGTCGTTTACTTTGCACCGGTCGTCTTTGGGATTGTGGGGCATGGGTTTCCTGAAGGCTCCGCGGACACCGCCGTAGAGGCCGCCGTTTGGTACTTTATGTTCGCCATGTTTACCCTGCCACCCGCATTGCCCGTGTCCATTGTGGCCACACTGCTCATCCGCTTCGTCATGCGCAGAGTGAAATCCCGGGCGAGCCAATCCTCCGAATCAACTTGACCTCCAATCAGGAGATGTAAGGTGGAAGCATTTCGTTTCCTCGACAGTGTTGCTGGAACCGTGATTCGATTTACCTCGGGTCCGGTCGGTTAACGGGTATTGGCGGCGAGAAAGCATCATGAAGGGACAATATCCAAGATTGATAACAGGCACCCTCATGCCGGCTGCGGTCGGTGTGATCCTGTTTATGTTTGCGCTGTATCTGTATGAGCCGCAAAGTTTATCCGAAGGCACGTTTGTCGATGTCGTGGAAACGTACTTTGTAATGCTGTTTTTTGCTTATGTATTTGTGGGGATTCAGAGTTTGCTGTACGCAGTAGCGATGGAGTTCTACGTGAATCCAAAATTCAAGGGGCATGGCGCCGTTGTCAGCATAAGCACAGCGATAGGCAGTGTGTCCGGCCTTGTGTTGGGGCTGCCCTTTGCATTGATTGGCCTGGCCTCCGGTTGCATTTCAGGCCTGTGTGTTCGTTGGATGTATATCAATGCCGCAAAAAATATTTGAACCGGTCAGCATGGCAAGCCCCACGCCAACCAGACGCCATTTTCAGACACCACAAAACCAATCACCTCCATCAGGAATTTAGTCATGAAACAAATTATTTCCACCATCACTCTGAGCCTGTTGTTGCCTTTGTTTTGTTTTCCGGCATTCGCAGAAGCTGCAACAGATTATTGCGATTTATATGCGAAGTTATCCAACCGGCTGGTTCAGGATGGAAAGGATTTTGAGAAAGTCGGAGGGTTTGATCTCGCCAATGAAGGGCGTAGTAAATCTGATCAGAAGTTCGGGCAAACCGTTGTTGANNCCAGGAAGGTGCCAGAACAATTCAGGAGCAGCCTTGATGGAGTCATTGCAGAGGTAAACCGCATTTACAAAACGTGCAAACTAAAACCAAAAATAACGGTGGAGGACAGGATCACAATCGTGCTCCCGGATGGGTCCAAAGAGGTGTACGAAGGGGAAGGCCTGGGAAATTGTGAAACTTATGAAATGGTTTCCGCCACGTTCGATTCTTGGGCCGGCGTTTATGCTGATGGTGACAAAGTGCCAGATATTGAGATCCGTGACATGGCTCGTGAACTGAATGGCCTGGCCAAGAAACTTGGCAGGCCTGCGCTGACCAAGGCCGTGGGAGACTTTAATTCCGGATTTGCCCAGGGGGACAGAAAAATATTCCGGGGCAGCCTTGTCAATATCAAGAATCAGATGGATGGGCTTATCAAGCAAACCCACTGTCCGTAATGATCGAATCGGGGACATGTGGCGACAGAACGCCACACCACCATCCGATTAACAATCTTGGGGAAACAATAAGGGAGAAAGCATGAACTGGTATCTGGAAGTCTTGAAAAAGTATGCAGTCTTCAATGGANNGGAGGAATTGTATTGCTGGTGTTCATGGTTCAAGACAGCAAGCCCGGGCAGAACCCATACGGCGCCAATCCGAAAGAAGCCGCCGCCTGACAACACGCTGCAACGGGCGGGTTGCCGCTCGGTTTCATCCATAAGCGCAATAAAATAACTCAAGGTGTAAAAGTGGGCATATTCAATGAAATCGATTTCGTCAGAAATGAAATCGAAGATATTGCAAACGTAGAGAAAAAGCCTTCTGGCGGAATTCGCAGCTTTGGTTCCAGAATTGGCTACGCGATTTCCCTGGGCCTGAAAGAGAATGAAATCTTCTTTTTTGGCCTGCTGCAGTGGGCAGCGATAGGAATCGGGTATTTGCTATGGGTTCAGATTTTTGACTGGCTCCCGAATGAAACAATGGGAGGTGTTTTCGGTTCTGATGAAGGGTCAACTGCGGACTGGATTTTCCTGGCATGGTCACTCGCCTGTGTGGGTGCCGTGGCTTTCCCGGTGGGGATATTGACGGGATGCATGGGGGCTGCGCATTTTCTGCACAAGCAAGGCCGGGAATCGACCATTGCGACTTGCTTCAAGCTTGTGCTTCCGCAAAGCTGGCCTTTGTGGTCGTTTCACTGGATAGACGGCTTGATCACGGTCCGCCAGATATTGGAGCGCCTGCCGAAGAAGGATGATGAAAGCACCCTCGGGGAAAAAGCGTGGGGGGAGGCTTCCTATTACGCCTGGAAACTGGCAGTCGCCGGTGTTTTGCCCGGCATTGTCACCGGGAACAGCCTGATCCAGTCAGGGAAAAATTCAGTCATCTTCGTCAAGGAAAACTTTCTTGAAGTCGCCAAGCTGCGGGCCGGATATTCCATTCTTTGCTGGATAGTGGGTATTGGGGCATTTGTTGGCGCGATTCTGTTTCTTGCCTTTTCGGATCTTGGGCCCAAAGGCGATGAGACCTACACAATCGCTCTGTGGGCGGGCATTCCAATTGCTGTTGCGGTTTCGGTCGTCATGTTGTTGCTTCGGCCCATATATGTATTGGCGCTATGCGACCTTTACTCCGATCATCTTGCAAGAAGGGGAGAGGTAGTAAATCCTTCCTGATGGTCTTTCTGACAAGAGCAGAAACGCCATCGCGGTCTTTCTTGTGTTTGTGCGCCATTTTGGTGGCGGTGTATTTGTATCATGCCAAGCTTTGGGCGGGTTGACAGGCTGTCAGTGCCATAGGGCCGAAATCCCCAACCAGACAACGTGAAACAAATCGCTTAACAACCCGTTCACCCCCGACTCGAAAACACGGTGCTATCGGCAATGGCCGCTTCGTCCGTTTCCCTCAACATAGCCTCTTGTAGCGCCCTCAGTCATGCACCGGTGCTCGCGCACTAAGTAAAAAGGATTAATCCGTTTTCAAAAGCGCATCATCCGTTTGGTAGATGCGAAGATTAGAAAAATACGATAGATTCGTATTGATTACGCCGGATCGTTAATAAGCATTCGCTAATAATTCAATTCCCAAAGCGCGGGAACTTGGGTTTCCTTTTTGGCTTTTAAGGCATTCTGTTTAAAACATTCTTGAGTTGTTCCGGCATTTTGGCATGAGCTTCGCCTGAAGCTGTCAGGCGATTTTGAGAAGGCAAAGGCTAATAAATAATGAACACACCAAAGGCTGAAGGATTCGCCCATGAAGTTTTTTGTGGTCGTGTCGTACAGGCGCTTATTCTGCTACTCGGCCTGTTTTCTTTATCCGCATACGCCCAGCCCACCCCGGGCGAAATCGCTGATCAGATTCTTAGAGAGGAGCAACTGCGTCAGAAAGAGCTCCTCAAGCAGCAGGACCTCCGCCGCCGTCCCCCCGGTACGATCGATCTGGACATCAAGAAAGAAGAGCCGGTAAGCGGCGAATCGGTCAAGTGTTTCGACATCAAGGAAATCGTTCTCGAAGGTTCAATCAGCCTGAGTGACGAAGAGCGCCGGCAGTTGGTCGAGCCATTCCTCAACAAATGCATCGGCTTGGTGGAAATCAGAGAACTGATGCGTGTGATCACTAATTTCTACATAGACAAGGGCTATGTTACGACCCGTGTCTATGTTCCCCAGCAGGACATGAGCACAGGCACGCTCAAGCTGCTGGTGCTCGAAGGCATTACCGGCAAGATAGAACTGGATAGCAAGGAAGCGCACATCAACCTGGCTACAGCATTTCCCGGGCTGGAAGGCAAGGTTCTCAACATCCGTGATTATGAACAGGGTCTGGACCAAATCAACCGGCTGAAATCAAACAATGCCACCATGGAACTGCGCCCTACAGCGGAGCCGGGCAAAACGGACGTGCTCATCAAGAACCAGCCAGGCGCACCCTGGAGTTCGAGCTTCACGATGGACAATTACGGCAGCAAGGCCACTGGTGACAACCGCGGCACGCTAACGTTTGGGCTCGACAGCCCTTTGGGGGTCAATGACTACTGGTTTGCCAGCTTCTCCCGCAACCTTGATTCTGAAACCAACAATCGTCTCAGCAAGAGCGTTCTGCTGAATACCAATATCCCTTATGGGTACTGGAACTTTACCGGCAGTTACAGCAAAAGCAATTATGAAAGCCTGATTACATCGCCGACCCAGCAGTACACCAGTAATGGCAATACCGTTACCTATAACCTCGGCGTGCAGCGTGTTCTGCAGCGCGGCCAGACCAACAAGCTAACTCTGAGTTCGGGGCTGACCCACAAGAACACCAAGAATTACATTGAAGACAGCCTGCTTATCACCAGCAGCCGTAAATTGACTGACCTGAACGTCAACCTCACGGCAGTCTTTCCCGCACTTGGCGGATCCTGGACGGTGGATGGCGGGGTATCCCGTGGCTTGAACTGGTTTGGTGTCGAAGAGCTTCCGGGCGCCGGCACCGGCACCGTACCGACAGCAAAGTACTGGAAATTCAATGCATCTGGCACTTACTCAAGGACATTCAAAGTGAGCGACCTGAATGCATCCTGGTCGAGCTCCCTGCAAATGCAATATGCCCAGGATTACCTGTATGGCTCCGAGCAGATATCGGTCGGGGGCTTGTACACCGTCCGAGGTTATGACGGTACATCCCTGGCGGGGGATCGTGGGCTGTATTGGCGCAACGATCTTGCCCTTACGCTACCACCGCTTGAAGACGCAACAACGAGTAAATGGGTAGGGCGCCTGCAGCCCTACCTGGCGTTGGACGTCGGACACATCAGCGGCCGAGAGGGCCAGACGGAAGGCACCCTGGCAGGTGCGGCGATCGGCATTCGCAGCGTGAGCGGCCTCGTCAATTTTGATTTTGCTTATGGCGTACCCGTGGCTTATTCAAATAGCGTCGACCAGAAATTTAACGTCGAGAACCATGCGCTGTATCTGAAGATAGGCATTGCGATTTAACTGTGTGAAGACTGGTCTTTGACTGGATTGCCCGTTCAGGGAACGGAAGAGGGATTACAAAAATGATAATCAAGAAACCGCTAGCGAAAATCTGCGTCGGGATAAGCCTTGGCGTGTTCCCTGTCATGCAATCCAGTTATGCAGAGCAGATTGTCGATCCCAGTGCACCAATCCAGAACCAGTCGACAACAGGCCTTTCTGGATCTGGCGTGCCAGTCGAAAACATTGCTGCGCCCAATGCAAATGGCGTGTCCCACAACATGTTCAGCACCTTCAACGTGGGTACCGAAGGGCTGATCATCAACAATTCAAAGATCGACATTAATGATTCCAACCTTGGCAAAGGGGTGCTCGCCAACCCCAATCTGGCAAATGGGGAAGCCGACCTCATTATTAACGAGGTAACCAGTGGCAATCGTTCGACGCTAGAGGGGCCGCAGGAGCTTGTTGGCAAAAGCGCAGACTACATCCTCGCCAACCCAAATGGCATCACCTGTAACGGTTGCGGGTTTATCAATTTTCCACGCGCTACCATTACGACCGGCTCGCCGATCATGAATGGCGGAATCCTGACGGGTTTCAATGTTGAGGGCGGCGACATCAGTATTGAAGGGAGCGGCCTGAAGGCAATTGATGAACAGGGTGCTGCAGGCGCAGATTACTTCGACATTATCAGCCGCAGCATTCTCATCAATGGGGATGTCCAGGCGAAGAACCTGAGCCTTATCGCCGGGCGGAACAGCGTTGACTACGCCACTGGCACGGCCACCGCTTTGTCGCCAGACGGCAGCGCTCAACCACAGTTTGCAATCGACTCATCCGTGCTTGGCGGCATGTATGCCAACCGCATCACCCTGGTAGGCACCGAGGCCGGCGTGGGCGTAAGGCTGCTCGGCAATATGGCAGCAAGCGTAGACGACATCAATCTGGATGTGAACGGCAAGATCACATTCGGCAACAACGATGTGAGCGCAAATCGCGACATCGTTCTGAAATCCAGGCAGGCGGCCGCAACAGCCGGCAATGAAATTGAGTTGAACGGCACGACCCTCTATGCAAAAGGAAATACGACCCTGCAGGGTGGTGACATCGCGCTCACCGATGGCCGTACGGGTGCCGGGGGCAATCTGTCCATTACCGCCAACACATTCAGCGATACCAGCAGCGGCGCGACAGCTGCTCAGCGAGATGCCGGGGGCAACCTCACGCTTGACGTTACAGGTGCTGCAACAATCAACAAATCCGTGTTGCAGGCCGGCCAAACCACTACGGTCAATGCCGATGCGTTGACGGTAACCAATGGTGGCCGCATCGAAGCTTCCGCCGCCAGCTCGACAGGAAACCTGGGCATCACCGTCACCAACCTGCTGGACCTGAGTGATGGTGCGCTCGCCAGCGGAAACTCTTCAACCATCAATGCTGACACCATCACCGTGGGAAGCGCGAGCAATGATGCGGCTGGAAAGGGAATCCGCAGCACGAATACAACCAATGTCACGGCCACGACCGGTCTTGCCAATGCGGGATACATTGGTGGCGGCCAAAGCCTGGTGGTCAATGCGCCAACCCTGAGTAACGTGGCAGGCGGCCTTATGTATAGCGGCGGTACAGCCAACATTACTGCCGGCACAAGCCTGACAAACGCCGGCGAAATCCACACCGTGGACAATGCCACCTATACGGCCAATACCCTGATCAACACAGGGAGACTATTGTCGGACAAGTCGTTGGCGGTCTCCGGCAATGGTACGCTCAGCAACACGGCCGGTGATATCAGCGCAGGAACCCTGCTGTCACTTGCAGGTTACAGTTCGATCACTAATGACGCGAAACTGTATGCCGGCTCCAGTTTGGTACTGTCGACTGCGGGTGTGCTCGCAAATAGCTCCGCCATCCAATCGATGGGTACGGCAAACCTGACTGCTGACGTTTTGATAAACAAGCCTGCGACTGCCTCAACAACGGCAGCCGAGATCATTTCTGCCGGGAATATGGTCATTAACAGCAGGTTGCTGAGCAATGAGCGGACTGACACAGCTCAGGCAAACATCATTTCGCAGGGCAGTTTGTCCATAGACTCTCCATCGAGCCAAGTAGTCCAGAACACGGGCGGGTTGCTGTTTGCAGGTCAGGACCTGACCATATTTGCCTCCAGCCAGTTCCTCAATCAGGCTTATTACGATGCTTCCAGCAACAAATTCTCTGCGCTGACATTCGCCAACAATGGATCGATCACGCTTGGCGCGCCTTATGCCACCGCATTGGGCTCGACGGATACCAGGATAGTAAGGAACATCGATTCGAATATCGAGGCCAGGGCAGGCAGTGTATACATCAACGCGGATGTGTTCGAGAACACGACCCTTCTGGGCACGCCGTCAGTAACAACAGTAAAAAGCACAGACTCAGGCCAAAGCCCGGTAATACTGGATGCAAGCTGCGGCACTATCAATGAGACTGGTTTCCATGTGGGCGACAGGTGTACCAACGGTTACGACTGGACGACGCAGTCCCTTCCGGTTGGCACGGACACCTCTCCACGCAGCCAGCTCCTGGCCGGGCAGGATATCAACATCAATGTAAAGACCAGCGGCCTTAACAAATACAGCCTGATGTCCGCTGTCCGGAACATCAATATCTCCGGCGCCTCATTCACCAACGACGCACTGGTGCTGACAAATACCCGAACAGATTTCGGCGTTACGGATGCGGATGGTGGTGTTTGGCCTTTTGGTGAATTTGCCGCTCTTGGTTGTGGAACGGTAATTGACTCCAGTACCTATCCCTACGGAGTGGATGGTACCCTTTGCTTCTTTGTGAGCCTTGGGGGGGGCGTTTATGAAGCGCATTATAAATCCTGGAACTCCTGGACTGACCCTACTCTGACAACGACTATTTACGCCATCGACTCCAAGATAGAGGCTGGCGGTACTGTAAATATTTCGCCTGCAACACTTCAAAACTTCAACCGCCCGGCAATCAACGGAGCAACAACAACTAGTATTGCCACGCCAACCACATCATCGCCGACTGCCACCTCCGGCGGCACCGCTTCATCGCTCAACAACCTGATCACCTCGCTGAACACCAGCCCCTTCTTTGTCACGAACACCACCAGCAGCCCGTATCTTTTTGTCACCGATCCAAAATTCGGTCTCACGGCGCTTTACGGCTCGGACTACTTTCTTGACCAATTGGGCTACGATCCGGACGCTTACCTGCGCCTTGGCGACCCCTATTACGAGGAGCAACTGCTGCGTCAGCAGTTGCTGGCAGAATCCGGGCAGCGGTTCATTATTGCGGGGACAACCGATGAGAACGAGCAGTTCAAGCAGCTCATGGATAACGGCGTGGCGGTAGCGGGAGACCTCGATTTACGCCTGGGAGTGGCGCTGACAGAAGAGCAGATTGCCGCACTGACAAAAGACATTGTATGGATGGTGGAAACCGAAGTCACGGTCAACGGCAAGACGGAAACGGTATTGGTGCCACAGCTCTATTTGAGCTCCACCACGCAGGCCAATCTGACGCATGGCGCTGCCTTCATCGGCAAAGACATCGTTGTCAAGACGGAAGGGCCGATTACCAACAGCGGGGCCTTCGTGGCATCGAACAATATCGACATCAAAACGGGGGATACCTTCACCAACACCCTGGGTACCTTGAAGGCCGGCAATGACCTTGGCATTTCCGCCAAGAACGACATCGTCAACGAGAGCGGAAAAATATCGGGAAACAACGTCAGCCTGACTTCTGAACAGGGTTCTGTTGTGAACCGTACGCTGACACAAGATCAGACCGTCAATGGCGGCCTGGGAACGGGTACGACAACAACCGTGGGTAGCACCGCAACGATCGAGTCGACCGGCAATCTGAGCATCACTGCCAAGAAAGACATTATTTCTGAGGGGGGCGACGTCAAGGCCGGTGGGGATGCAAACCTCAAAGCAGGAAACGACATTACTTTCACAGGCATTGAAAAGAAGAGCTATACGGAGAATTCAAGCCTCGAATATAAGGACGGTAAAGTTACAGCTAGCTCTGGATCCGAACAAAAGACCGAAATTATCGGCTCCGGGCTCACCGTTGGCGGCAACCTGATAGCCAAGGCTGGAAATGACATCAATATCGAATCCAGCAATGTCGACGTGGCAGGCGATGCCAAACTGAATGCCGGCAATGACATCAACATTACCGCACTGGAGGAAACCAGCCACACCCAGCAGGATTCAAAAACCGACGGCAAAAAAACAATCACCACTGAGAAATCCATCAACGACCAGACAACCGTCAAGTCCAGTTCGTTGAATATCGGGGGCAATCTGGCCACCAAGGCCGGAAATGACATCAATATCGAGGCCAGCAATGTCGATGTGGCCGGCGATGCCAAACTCGATGCCGGCAATGAAATCAACATTTCCGCGTTGGGTGAAACCAGCCACAGCGCTCAGAGTTCCCTTACTCAAGGCGCGACGTCCATGGCTGTGGAAGCCACCACCATCGACCAGACCATCGGCAAGGCGTCTTCCCTGACGACAGGGGGNNAACGTCGAAAAAATCGGCGGTGACCTTAATGTCAGCACCTTCGAGAACACCGCCAAGGTGCAATCAACGAGCATGGAAAATTCATTCTTCAGCAGTGCAGAGGCCAAGGCGGATGCCGGCAAGGACATTACCGAAAGCGAGGCAAGCGCGACCGTAACACTTAACAAACAGTCTTTTGAGACCACTGATATGAATTCCACAACCAACCGTGGTTCAACCATTGTGGTTGGTGGCAACCTCAATGCCGGCAAGGATGCCAATGGAAAGGATGTCATTCAGGGTGACGTCAACATCAAGGGGTCTTCCATCGCAACCGGGGGCGATCTTAACCTGGGGGCAAAAGGGAACATCAATATCCTTGCAGCCGAGGACAAGACCACGATAAACAGCAGTTCGACGTCTAACCAGTTCAGCCTCGGCGGTTCTGCCACCATTGATGGCGCTGAGGCCAAGTTTGGTGCTGAGCACAACGAAAGCAACGGCACTGCAACCGAGACCACAGCGCAGGTTTCATCGCTGTACTCCGGTGGCAAAACCAATATCAATGCCGGCAAGGACTTCACCGAACAGGGAACGCAAGTTGAAGCAAAAGGAGGTATCAGCGTCGAGGCAGAAAGCATCAACAGCCTCGCTGCCCAAGATACCTATACAGAAAGCGGCGACAAACTCAGCGTTACCGTGGAGATAGGCGCCAAAGTTGAGACTGGACTGGGTGATGTGGTTGGCAGCTTTATCAATGACAAGACCCACAAGGCAGAATTCAACATGGCGGGCCTTAGCAAGAGCCTCAGTGAACTCGATGTCCCTGATGCCTCGGCGGAGCTGAGCGTTTCGACAGAACAAACGACCTACGGAAGCAGCGGAAACTCGGCCGTGACATCCAGCTTTACCAGCGGCGGCGATGTAAGCTTCAAGGCCCGCAGTGGAGATGCCACATTTGAAGGGACGAATGTAAAGGCTGACGGCTCAATCGCAGTAACAGCAGAAAATGGCAGCATCAACATCAAGGCTGCCGAGAGCAAGGACACTTCGCACAGCGATACAACAACCACCGAGGTTTCAGTAAGCGTAAGCGCGGAGGGGAACTTTTCCGGTAAGGGCTCCGGCGGAACAGAGCATGAAGACGCTACTAGCACGACCCAGACCGCAGCCAGCTTTAGTGCCGGCAAAAATCTCGATCTGACTGCCAAGAAAGACGTCACCATGGTCGGCACGAAGTTGGCGGCCGGAGAAACCGCATCGATTACAGCCGAAGAAGGCAAAATCGACTTCCAGGCGGCCCGCGATACGTCCGAATCCAATAGCAACTCAGTCAGTGCTAACGCCAAGGTCGGTTTCGGCGGAGGCGAGGCCAGCTTGGGCGGCGGGGGCGGTACGAAAGAAAGCCATGAAAAATCGGTTACATCCACGGCGGGTTCCATCACGGCCAAAAACATCAATCTCAAGTCCAAGGGTGACGTTACCCTGGAAGGCACCACGATAAATGCCCAGGAAACGGCAAACATCGAGACCGAGGGCAAGCTGGATTACAAGGCTGCTGAAAACACTTATTCGAAAACCACCAAGGGCACATCCGCGCAGGTCGACCTCGAAGGCGGCAAGAAAAGTGGTGGGATCTCTATTGGAGTGGATCTTACGGATGAGTCTGAGCAGAGTTCTACCAAGACAGGCGGCAGTCTTACTGCCGCCAACCTGAACATCAAGACAGGAAATGGTGTGCGGCTTGAAGGCACCCAGGTCGATGTCACGAACGACGCCAGCATCGATGCGGGCAATGGGAAGCTGGTTATCGAATCGGCAGTCAGTACCAGCACCAAGCGGGTAAACAATACAGCGGTAGACCTATCGCTTAAAGCAGACAAAAAAGAAAAAAGCGGTCAGGCCGGTATCGAGCTTGATCTCGCCAAGGAAGATGCCCAAAACACAACCAACCAGAATGCCTCAATCAAAATTGGTGGCAAGGCTGATATCAATGCTGCCCAGGGGATCGACATCAAGGGCAAGGACGTCACTGGTGTGGACAGCGTTATCAAGGCCGGCACTTTGGACACGCACAACGCCGCAGTTAGCGTGGAGCAGCGGCAGGATGTGGATATATCCAGCAAATCCGACTTCAACTTGAGCGTGGGTGCATTTGTCCCCAGCAAAAAGACGCGCGACAAGGTTGCAGATACAGCAAAGAAAACTGAAACCGGTACCGCCATTGCCAACAAGATGGAGAATGCTGGCACTTCAGTGTCGAACGCTGCGGATACCATCAAGACCAAGCTCAAGAATACCGCATCAGATATTTCCACCTCGGTAAAGAACATTGGCGCAGATGACGCAACTAGGGTAGTGAACAACAAGAAGAATGCTGATGCCAAGGAAGCCAACAACAAAGCCCTGGCCGATTCAGTCCAAACAGCGAAGGACCGTGCCACTACGACCAAACAACAAAACAATACCGCTCTTACAGATCGCAAGCAGACAGCCGCCAATAAAAAAACCACGGAAAAACAGGATGTTCAAGACCAGAAGGCGGACGCTGACCGCCAGGAGGCTGATGCCGCTGCTACAAGGAAACGCGATCAGGAATTGGTGGCGCTTGGCAAGGACAAGTCAATCGACGAACAAACACGCCAAGAGAAAAAACAGGAAATAGAAAACACGTTCGAGCAGACCAAGAAGACCAATGCGGAAACTGCCGAGAAGACAAAATTAGAGAACGCGAAGGTGGCTGATGAGGCAAGAGTTGAAAACGCCGACAAAACCGCCAATCGCAAAATCGAATCCGAGAACAAGGTGGCGGATTCCAAGAGCCGTCATGCAGAAGACGCCGCCGCTACCAAGCTGGCGTTGGTCGACGCGAAGCCAGATTCTAGTGACAAGGATCTACAGAAGGCTCAAATCATCAATGACAGAAACAGGACGATTACTGATCTGGAAACGAACAGGGAACGCAAAGTTTCAGATATTGAAGCCAAAAACAAGAAAACCCAGAATGTCAAAGATGCGAAGGCCAATCGAATTGAAGCCGACAAGAGCGCAGATACTGACTACAACAATGCAATCAAGGCTGCCGAGATTAGAAAGGCTCGCAAAGAAGCAGACATAGAGAATGACGCCAATCTATCCGAGCAGCAAAAGCAGAGCGAAAAAGAAAAGATTGCTTTACAAGCTGATCAGGACAAAAAGACAGCGGCAGATAATCTGGACAAGGCCAGGAAAGACTCGGCTCATCAAGAAGCGCTAGAACTTGCCAGGGCAGATAAGGATTATTCCGACAGCAAGACTGACGCCAAGTCCAGGCAGGAGAATTTGCAAATTCGGTCAGAGTTGCGTCAAAAGGTCTCGGATGCTGAAAATGTACGCGACAAGATTCGCAAGGATGCCGATAGCGAACTGGCCAGACAAACAAATGAAGCCGAATCCGACTATGCCAGGAAGCTTGAGCAG
>DKAU01000090.1 GCA_002450925.1 Thiobacillus sp. UBA6918
AAGCGCGGCAGCCGCGTGCGCCTGCTGCGCGACAACGTCGTTCTATTCGACGGCGAACTGGATTCGCTCAAGCGCTTTAAGGACGACGTGCGCGAAGTCAAGGAAGGCTTCGAATGTGGTCTCTCGCTCAAGAACAACAACGACATCAAGGAAGGCGACCAGCTGGAAGTCTATGAGGTCGTCGAGGTCGCGCGAACTCTGTAACTTTGACCGGGTGAAGGCTAATCCCCTTCACCCTTCAACCCCATGCCCAAGGACTTTCCCCGTTCCCGTAGAGTCGCCGACGAAATCCAGCGCGAACTGGCGGAAATCATTCGCCTCGAATTGAAAGACCCGCGTGTCGGTCTCATCACTGTCACCGGCGTGGAAGTCACCAACGACCTTGAGCACGCGAAAATCTTCGTTACCAGCCTCAACCCGCAAGCCACGCAGCAGGATGTTCTTAACGGACTTAAGCGCGCTGGCGGTTTTCTGCGCAGCCAGCTTGCCCATCGCATGAAACTTCGCCTCGTTCCGCAGCTGACTTTCGTCTACGACGAATCAGTGGAACAAGGCATGCACCTGTCGCAACTGATCGACCAGGCCATCGCCGAAGACAGCAAGCACCCCAAAGACGAGTGAAAGCGCCTCGCCAGAACATCGACGGCGTGCTGCTCCTCAACAAGCCGGTCGGTTGGACCTCCAACGCTGCATTGCAAAAAGCCAAGCGGCTCTTCAACGCCGCCAAAGCCGGCCATACCGGCACGCTGGATCCCTTTGCATCAGGACTCTTGCCGATCTGCTTCGGGCAAGCCACCAAGTTTTCCAGCTACGCCCTGCATGGCGACAAAGCCTATCGCGCAGTACTCAAGCTGGGTGTCACCACCACGACTGGTGATACCGAAGGCCAGATACTTGAGACCCGCCCAGTTGAAACTTCCATAGAAATCATTGAAAAACTGCTGCCGAAGTTTGTCGGCACAATCCAGCAAGTACCGCCCATGTATTCAGCCCTCAAGCATGAGGGCAAACCTTTGTACGAATATGCGCGCGCGGGTATCGAAATCGAGCGCAAACCGCGTGAAGTGACCATTTTCAGCCTGATCGCTGAAAAACTGAAAAAAGATGAACTTTCAATTGATGTGCGCTGTTCGGGCGGCACCTACATCCGCACGCTGGCAGAAGATATCGGCAAGGCTCTGGGCTGCGGTGCCTATCTGATCGGCCTCGAACGTACAGCCAGCGGAGAGTTTCCCATTCAATCGGCTTTGGGATTCGAGGAGCTGGAAAACATGACCGAGGAACAGCGATTGGCTGTCCTGCTCCCCCCAGACCGCTTGGTAGAGCATCTTCCAAGACTCGATATCGATGCAGCAACCGCCCAGCAACTCATGCAGGGCAAGCAGCCGGATACCCCCGCTGGCCTCTACACACATGGGATGGTCCGGGCCTATTCGCCCACCGGTTTTCTGGGTCTGGTCAGCATTGGCGAGAAGCTGGTGCCTTCCCGGCTGATGGCGACAGGCTGATTACCACAACTGCTTGAGCCAAAAGCCTTTTTGGGGTAACATGCCCGCCTTCTGTATGAAACCCGCCGCCACAAGGGCGGGTTTAATGAACGAAACTCACAAAGCCAACGGGTTTCGCGATTCCATAACCCTGATATTTTAGGAGAAACACATGGCTATCACTGCTGCCGACAAGGCACAAACCGTCAAGGATTACCAACGCGCGGCTACCGATACAGGTTCCCCGGAAGTCCAGGTCGCTCTGCTGACCGCCCGCATCAACTATCTGACGGATCATTTCAAGGCCAATTCCAAAGACCACCATTCCCGTCGCGGTCTGCTGAAAATGGTTAGCCGCCGCCGCAAGCTGCTGGATTACCTGAAGCGTACCAACCTGGCCGGCTACAAGACGCTTATCGAGCGCCTGGGCTTGCGCAAGTAATCGTCCTCAGACCGGACACGCTATCGAATCAAAAGCAGCCGCCCCGCCAGCAAGCGGGGCGGTTTCGTTTAGAAAACGAGGATAAACATGAAAGTCACTAAATCATTCCAGTTCGGACGCCATACTGTCACCCTGGAAACCGGCGAAATCGCGCGTCAGGCAGATGGCGCAGTCATGGTCAACATGGACGACACCGTTGTATTGGTTACTGTCGTCGCCAAGAAGGATGTCAAACCCGGCCAGGATTTTTTCCCCCTGACCGTGGACTACCTGGAAAAGACCTATGCTGCCGGCCGCATTCCCGGCGGTTACTTCAAGCGTGAAGGCAAGCCCACGGAAAAAGAGACGCTGACTTCGCGTCTGATCGACCGTCCCATCCGTCCGCTGTTCCCCGAAGGCTTCTTCAACGAAGTGCAGATCATTGCGCACGTCATGTCTTCCAACCCGGAAGTGGACTCCGATATCCCTGCATTGATTGGCGCTTCCGCCGCCCTGTGCCTGTCGGGCGTACCATTCGACGGCCCCATCGGCGCTGCACGCGTTGGCTTCATCAATGGCGAATACGTACTCAACCCCACTGGTTCGGAACTGAAGAATTCTGCGCTTGACCTGATTGTTTCGGGTACCGAGGCCGCCGTGCTGATGGTGGAATCCGAAGCCATGGAACTGCCGGAAGACATCATGCTGGGCGC
>DKAU01000124.1 GCA_002450925.1 Thiobacillus sp. UBA6918
TGAGCAGATGGAGAAACGGAAGAGCTTGCTGGAGCTGCAGGGGCAGCTGCTGGAGCAGCAGGCTTCTTCGCAGCTGCTTTCTTGGCAGCAGGCTTCTTGGCAGCGGCCTTCTTCGGTGCCGCCTTCTTAGCAGCCGGCTTCTTCTTGGCTGCCGCTTTCTTGGCGGCAGGTTTCTTGGCAGTAGCCATACATCACACTCCTTATGAAGTTGAACATGTTCACCACAACAAACTAAAGCGTGCAGAGGTTGGAAATGCACTTCCAAAGCGTGGCATCCACAACAACGGTCACCTGTTCCGAAACCTTAAACTTGGGATAGGCAACACCAAAGCTCCGCTTGGTGAGGCCAATTCTAGATACTTTTTTAGTGAGATCAACAAACTAACAAGAAAATGTGATTTTTTTCTTACACTAAATGTGGTACTTCCACAAATAATATCGTGTCGATACTATTTTACGATGTTTAGGTTGCAAGCAAAGGTTCTCTGAAAGCTAGTAAACAAGCCGCTCTCCGGCCATTAATCCCTGCAGCGTTTCGCGCTCCCTGATGAGATGAATTTCTTTTTTGTTAACCAACACCTCTGCCACGCGGGGACGGGAATTGTAGTTGGAGCTCATGCTCATGCCATACGCTCCGGCAGACAACACGGCCAGCAGCGAACCCTCCTCGACAGCCAACTGCCTGCCAAGCCCAATAAAATCGCCTGTTTCGCATACCGGCCCAACGACGTCGCAGGCAAGCGGTTCGGCTTTTGTCTCGCTTACCGGAACGATTTCATGGAAGGCGTCATACAGGGCCGGGCGCATCAAATCGTTCATTGCCGCGTCAACGATGACAAAGTTTTTTCCCTCGCCGGCCTTGATGTACTCAACCCGGGTTAGCAATACGCCTGCCTCACCAACCAATGACCGCCCAGGTTCGACAATGATTTCCTCTGACCTTCCCTTGAATCGGCCATGCAGGATTCCCCGGTAAGCCGACATATCTGGCGGCGTTTCATCCTGATAGCGAATACCAACCCCTCCGCCAATATCGACATGCTTCAAACGTATGCCATCTCGTGACAGCGTATCGACCAGCCCAAGAACGCGGTCCAGGGCATCGGCGATTGGTGACAAGTCGATCAGTTGAGAACCGATATGGCAGTCCACTCCCTTAATTTCGATATGCGCCATTTCAGACGCCCGCCGATAAAGTGCTGGAGCCTGGGAAATCGGCACGCCAAATTTGTTCTCCTTGAGCCCAGTCGAGATATAGGGGTGAGTCTTGGGATCAACATCCGGATTGACCCGGAACGATACTGGCGCTTTCTTCCCCATCTCGCCGGCAACTCTGTCCAGCCTTTGAAGCTCAGATTCGGACTCGACATTGAAACAGCGGATACCCACCTCCAGCGCCATGCGCATTTCTTCAGCGGTTTTTCCAACCCCGGAGAAAACCACCATGTCGGCACGCCCGCCCGCAGCCAGCACCCGGGCAAGCTCGCCGCCCGACACAATATCGAAACCGGCGCCCAGTTTTGCAAAGTACTGAAGCAGGGCAAGACTGCTGTTGGCCTTGACCGCGTAACAGGTCAGGTGCGGCAAACCCAAGAGCGCCTGCTCATAACGGGCATAGGCTTCCCCAAGCGCCGCCTGGGAATAAACATACAAAGGCGTTCCGTATTGGCGCGCCAATTCCTCAAGGGACACCTCTTCAACGAAAAGGTGTCCATCTTTCCGGTGCAATTGGTTCATTTGGATGTTTTCTGGGAGTCGGCCGGGTTCTGGTCCGGCAGGAAAAGCGCCCCCTTGGATCCGCAAGCGGGCAATTGGGCAGACAGGAAGATCAAGGCCAGGATGGCGACCATATTTCTCATGTCGCGATGTTAACACGGCCGAATTGCAGGTATGCACCATGACGTGCAGAATTGGGGCTCACCCTTGCCCTATCCTAATTCCATGAACGACAGCGAATTCATTGCCCAGGTAAAAACGATCTTTTCCAAAATCCAGCAGGGTCTGGAAAGCGCAGATCTCGACTATGAGGAGCCATCGGACGGCATCCTTGAGATCGAGTTTGAGGATGGCAGCCAGATGGTCATCAACCGCCACAACGCCGCACGGGAAATTTGGGTGGCTGCCCGTTCCGGTGGTTTCCATTTCCGGCATGACGGCAAGGATTGGCGAGACAGCCGGGAAAATACAGAGCTCTTCGCAAAGCTGACCAGCCTTATTGCCTTACAGGGAAACTGCAGGGTTGAGTTTTGAAGTGGACATCCATCCACAACGGATTTTTCGGCAATCAAGACCGAAACTTTAATCTCCGTCCCGCCACATCCCATCCGTCGCCACGCAATCATGATTTTGGTATTGACACGCTACGTTTCGTGTCGATACTATTAATTTGGCATTACCCTTGAATGGTCTTTCCCCCGAACGACTTCTAGGAGTTTCCGATGAAAAACCAGGCACTGACCCTGCTGGATACCGTGGAAAGATTGGGGCACCTGCTTCGTGCCGGCCTGCGTCAGGCCGGCACCACCAATGGACTGCAACCCATGCACCTCCAGGCGCTGCTCTACCTGAACGAAGCAAATCGCTACAGCAACACCCCCCAGGCCCTGGCCGAATATCTCGGCTTGACCAAAGGAACAGTTTCCCAAAGCCTGCTACTGCTTGCCAGGCGCAGACTGATTGCACGCCATGCGGACGAAAAGGACGGCAGACTGGTAAGACTCGCCCTGACCGACAAGGGCAAGGAAGTATTAAAGGAACTTGGGGTGGGCAATGCCTGGCGCGACGCCCTTCAGCAGGCCAGTCCGGCCCGACTCAGTTCGGCAACCAAGGTTCTAAAAGAGGCGCTTGCCATCCTGCAGACCAAGAGCGGCCAGAAGACCTTCGGGGTTTGTGTCACCTGCCGCCACAATCTTCACATCGGGCCGCGAAGCTATGTCTGCGGGCTGACCAAGGAAAAACTGTCAAGCAGGGAGGTCAGCAAGATCTGCCGTGAACACAGCCCGATCGAAGAAAACGTAGCCTGACAGAGGGCGATACAAACGCCTGGCAGAAAAACCTACTTTATTCGGGCACGGGCACGCGCGACAGCCGCCTTCACCTGCTCAGGTGAAGTCCCGCCCATGTGGTTGCGGGCTGCAATCGAACCTTCCAGCGTCAGTACTGAAAACACATCTTCGCCGACCAATGGGCTGAAAACCTGAAGATCCTTCAAAGACAGGTCCGCCAGATCACAGCCCTTGCCTTCTGCAGCACGCACTGCCTGCGCCACAACCTCATGCGCATCCCGGAAAGGCAAGCCTTTCTTGACCAGATAGTCGGCAAGGTCGGTGGCAGTGGAAAACCCTTCCGCCGCAGCCTGGCGCATGGCATCGCTCTTCACCTTCACCCCTTTCAACATGTCTGCATAGATAGTGAGGGTGTCGACGAGCGTATCCACGGTGTCAAACAAGGGCTCCTTGTCCTCCTGGTTGTCCTTGTTGTAGGCCAGCGGCTGTCCTTTCATCAGGGACAGCAAGCCCATGAGGTGTCCAAATACGCGACCAGTTTTTCCGCGAACCAGCTCAGGCACATCCGGGTTCTTCTTCTGGGGCATGATCGAAGAACCGGTGCAAAAGCGGTCAGCCAGGTCTATAAAACCGAAACGCGGACTCATCCACAAAATCAGTTCCTCTGACAGGCGCGACAGATGCATCATGATCAACGAAGCAGCCGCGCTGAATTCAATGGCGAAATCCCGGTCCGACACCGCATCCAGCGAGTTCTCGCAAACGCCATCGAATCCCAGTTCCCGGGCGACGAACTCCCGATCAATGGGATAGCTGGTACCCGCCAGCGCCGCCGCACCCAAAGGCAACGTGTTAACACGCTTGCGCGCATCGGCCAGTCTTGCATGGTCACGCAACAACATTTCAAAGTAGGCCAGCATGTGATGACCGAAAGTAACCGGCTGCGCTACCTGCAGATGGGTAAACCCGGGCATGATCGTGCCGGCATGCTCCTCCGCCAAATCCAGCAGGGATGTCTGGCAGGCGCGCAAACCTGCCTGAACCCGGTCAATGGAATCGCGCAAATATAGGCGCACATCCGTCGCCACCTGGTCGTTGCGCGAACGGCCGGTATGCAGCCGCTTGCCGGCATCACCTATTTTGGTGGTCAGCGCCTTCTCGATGTTTAGATGTACATCTTCAAGATCAAGCGACCATTCGAAGCGCCCGGCGCGAATTTCCTCCAGAATATCAACCATGCCCCGTTCTATCGACTTCAAGTCCTCATCTGACAAGACGCCGACATGCCGCAACATGCGCGCATGTGCCAACGAGCCCTTTATATCGAACTCGGCCAGCCGATAATCGAAAGGTATGGAAGCTGTAAAGCGCTTTACCAGTTCATCCACCGGTTCTGAAAAACGGCCAGACCAGGCCCCGGAAGTCTTGTCCATGAATGTTTTTATTGATGCAAAGTAAAAATCATAACAACCCCCCGGGCGTTTTGCCCAATTTCTGCCATTTGGGCACCAGCCTGAGGACAATCCTGGCAGTCGAGGCAGGCGCCCTCTTTGCGGCACTGGCAGGATCCCCCGGAATCCCGGAGGGTATATCCCTGTTCGCCGAGCGTTCTGTGGTGATCCAGCCGGCATTGATGTTGTGCCTGCTGGCCTTGTGTTTGAGCAGCCCTATTTTGCGGAAACTGCCATACTCCGCCGGCATTGCAGCGTCTTTCCTGATCGCCGTCGCCATTCCTACGCTGTCGACCTTTCTGTTCCAGTGGATGCTTCCCGACTCACATATCCTTACCCCTCTCCAGGGGGCAGGCTTCAGTGCGTCCATGGCCGGCCTGCTGCTGATCTATTTTCATTTGCGCGGCAAAGCCTTGTCTCCGGCTGTTACCGAAGCCCGCTTGCAGGCATTGCAGGCTCGCATCCGTCCACATTTCCTGTTCAACAGCCTGAATGCAGTGTTGTCCCTGGTCCGCTCAGACCCTCGCCGCGCCGAACGAGCACTGGAAGACTTGTCCGAACTGTTCCGCGCACTGATGCGAGAGAATCGCGAACTCACCACGCTCAGGGACGAGATAGACCTGACGCGCGCCTATTTGGAACTGGAACAACTGCGCCTTGGCGAACGACTTTCCATTACATGGCATATCGACAAGATGCCGTCAGACGCCCTTATTCCACCGCTCATCATTCAGCCCCTTGTCGAAAACGCCATTTACCACGGAATCGAGCCTTGCCGGGAACCGGGCGAGATCCACATAAACATTTACCGCAGCGGCGATGCCGTGCATGTCGTCATCCGCAACCCTTATCCAGGCAAGGTTTCAAGCCATGCCGGCAACAAACTGGCCATGGATAACATCCGCGAACGCCTGGCGTTGCATTTCGATCTGGACGCAACACTCAAGTCACAGGTTCTGGGCGCCGTTTATCAGGTACACATTACCCTGCCCTATTCACGTGCCCCTCAACCCACCCGCCCCTTTGCGCCTGCTCCTCGTGGATGATGAAGCGCCCGCGCGGCGTCGCCTGCGCGAAGTGCTCGATGACTGCAGCCGCGAATTGCCCCTGATGGTGGTAGGCGAGGCTGACAATGGCCTGGACGCAATCGATTATGCCGAACGCGAGCTGCCGGATGCTGTGTTGTTGGATATTCGCATGCCCGGGATGGACGGTATAGAAGTCGCCCAGCACATGCAGAAACTCTCCAGGCCACCTGCCGTCATTTTTACGACAGCCTACGACAACCATGCCTATCAGGCTTTTGAAGTCAATGCGGTGGACTACTTGATGAAACCGGTGCGTGCCGAGCGCCTGGCCACCGCCCTTGCCAAGGCAAGGAATATTGGTCAGGCCGTACTGGAAGCTTTGCGCGAAGCCCACCCCCATGCGCGCAGCCACTTGTCGTTGTCGGAAAAGGGGCGCCTGATCCTGGTACCGGTAGATGAGATTCTTTATTTCAAGGCAGAACTCAAGTACATCACAGTCAAGACACCTGAGCACGAATATTTGCTGGAAGAATCACTGGTCAAACTTGAAAGCGAGTTTGGCGAAAAATTTCTCCGCATCCACCGAAACTGCCTGGTTGCCCGTGACAAGATCGAACAGATCGGCAAAACCCCCGGCAGCGAGGAGGCCCATTACATCCGCCTGCATGGTCTTGAAGAACCGCTACCGGTCAGTCGCCGCCAGTATTCCCAGATTCGCGAACTGCTCCGCTGACTGGCGTCATTTCTTTGCCCGGATCTTTTCCAGGCCTTCATTCATTGCGTCCTCAATGTAGCCCAAGTAGAAATCGGGAGTGAGAAAACCGACGATGGGCTTGGAAAGCTCATTGCCCTGTGCATCCACTACCTTGATGGTCGGCACCATGGCAATTTTCTGGCTGGCGGCATAGGCGCCATGCGTGGTTTTTCTGCCGTCAAACCCAACCAAACTCCAGTCTGAACCCGCCTCAATCTGTCGGATGAGCACTTTGTCCCGGTAATTGGGGTCATTCACCATCGGTCCCAGATATTCAGCCTTGACGCGCTCGCAATAAGGACAAAAAGGCGTGGTAAAGACAAGCAGGATCGGCACCTTGCGTTTCTGTGCGTCCTTTGCTTCAGCTTTAAGGTTATCCGTCATCGGCACGTCGGCATGCCCGGAACCCGCCAAGGCAGGATGCGCGAAGGCCCATGCTAGAATGCCTGCGATCAAAAGCTTGGTTTTCATTGAGCGATCCTTAGGGTATCTACGTAATGCTTTGATTGTTCAATGTGCAACAAATTCCGGCCATGCGGCATTGTAAATTACTACCAAACCTATGTTTACCGACCGTCCTCTCATCATAGCGACCCGTGAAAGCGCACTTGCCCTGTGGCAAGCCAACCATGTGCGCGACCGTCTGATGGCGCTCCATACTGGCCTGAACGTCGAACTGCTTGGCATGACCACGCAGGGCGACCGCATACTTGACGTTACACTCAACAAGATCGGCGGCAAAGGTTTGTTCGTCAAGGAACTGGAACAGGCCTTGCAGGACGGTCGTGCAGACCTTGCTGTGCATTCCCTCAAGGACGTACCCATGGTCTTGCCGGACGGATTTTCGCTGGCGGCCATTGGTGAACGAGAGGACCCACGTGATGCCTTTGTGTCCAACGAATACAAAAAACTTTCGGAACTCCCGCCCGGCTCGGTGGTTGGCACATCCAGCCTCAGGCGCGAATCCCAGTTGCGAGCACGCTACCCGCATCTCGACATTCAGCCACTGCGCGGCAACGTCAATACCCGTTTGAGAAAACTGGATGAGGGCATGTATGCAGCCATCATCCTCGCCGCTGCAGGCCTTAAGCGACTCGGCTTTGAAAATCGAATTGCAGCCCTGCTTGAACCGGAGCAAAGCCTGCCGGCTGCCGGCCAGGGCGCCTTGGGCATCGAAATCCGCGCAGGTGACGAGAAGGTCCAAACCCTGCTGTTGCCCTTGCATCATCCGGAAACAGCCGCCTGCGTGCGTGCAGAACGCGAGGTCAGCCGACAGCTGGGAGGAAGTTGCCAGGTACCCTTGGGGGCTTACGCAATCATTCGCGACAAAAAACTTTATCTGCGCGGTTTTGTTGCCACCCCCGACGGCAAGGCTTTTTTGCAGGCCGCAGCCGAAGGAAGTCCCGAGACTCCGGAAATCCTGGGGCAGCAGCTTGCCAATGCACTCCGAGAACAAGGCGCGGATTCGATCCTCGCAAACCTTGGCGCGTGAACACAAACAAAGCGCTTTCCGGCAAGACCATACTCATCACACGGCCTCGCGAACAAGCCGAAGTTTTGAGCAGCCTGATCCGTGAAGCCGGAGGCAATCCGCTTGTGTTCCCCGCTGTTGAAATAATGCCACCAAACGATTCGGCCCGCCTCAACGAACTTATGGCGCGTTTGCAGAATTTCGATCTTGCCATTTTCATCAGCCCGACCGCGGTCAAGCACGGCTGGGAAAGCATTACTTCAGCCGGAGGATGGCCGAAAAATCTCCCGGTCGCAGCGATAGGCCAGGCCAGCGCCCGGGCGCTGACGGAACTGGGTTTTAAAAATATCATCGTGCCGACAAGCCAGTCGGACAGCGAAGCATTGCTTGCCATGCCAGAGCTTCTTGAAGTAACAGGGAAGCGCATCGTCATTTTCCGCGGCGAGGGCGGTCGCGAATTGTTGGCGCAAACGCTCTCCCAACGAGGCGCGCTTGTGGAATACGCCGAGTGTTACAGGCGTGCCAAACCGGATGCGGACTTCGGAACACTCCTGCAACAGCAGGGAAAACCCTCAGCCATTGTGCTGACGAGCCGTGAAATCCTGGCCAATTTTCGCGAACTGGTTGGGAATGCATGGCCACAAATCAAGGTTCTGCCGGTATTTGTCCCGCACGAACGCATTGCCGCTGCCTGTACCGAAGCCGGCATGGATTCAGTGCAAATTTCTCATGGCGGTGATGCCGGCATGACACAAGCTATGATTAAATTCTTCCAGCCATGAACGAACAAAACCCAAACACACCTCCAGCAAGCCGCTGGCCCCACATCAACTGGGGCACCATGCTGGCGGTCATCGCCATCCTGCTTGCCGCAACCTCCTTGCTTGCCAATCGTGATCAGTCACGCGGCCTGAAAACAGACCTGGCTGGAAAACTCGCCGAGTTCAATGCCTCCATCAAGGAAAACCAGTTGCTGGCGCGCAACGCAGACGAGCTCACCCGGCAGAATTCTGCGAGGCTTGCCCAGATCGAATCCCAGCTGGTCGGATCCAAGGAACAACAGCAAGCGCTGGAATCGCTCTACAAGGAACTCGGGCGTGACCGCGATCAATGGGCGCTGTCTGACATCGAACAGATTCTGCTGATCGCGAGCCAGCAGATTCAGCTGTCCGGCAACATCAAGGCAGCCATCATCGGACTGGAAACGGCGGACCTAAGACTGCAACGTCTCGACAAGCCTCAATTTGCACGCCTTCGCCAAGCCATCAGCAATGATCTGGCCAGGCTGCGGGCCGCACCCTACGTAGACCAGGCTGGCGTCAGCTTCAAGATCAATGCCCTTGCGGATGGCATCGAGCAGTGGCCGCTTTCCAGCGACCACGCCAAAGCACCCGCCAAAAATACCCAAGCAAAATCAGGATTGGCCAAAGATCTATTGGCTGAATTCAAGAACCTGGTGCAGATACGCCGTCTGGATGAAGGGGAACCTGCCTTGCTGACGCCCCAGCAGGAATATTTTCTGCGCCAGAACATGAAACTGCGTCTGCTGACAGCACGACTCGCCCTGCTGTCGCGCGACACAATCGGCTATCAGGCCGACTTGCGGGCTGCCGGGAAGTTGCTGGCTCGCTATTTCAACATACAGGACGCAGCCGTTGCCGCCGCTCAGACAGAACTTGGCAAGCTGGCAGCACAAAACGTGGCGCCAGCCCTACCCGAACTGAAAGAAAGCCTTGCAGCCATCGAGTCCTATCACAAGGACAGGCAACAATGAGGTGGCTGGTTACCCTCCTCGTTGTTGCAATTGTTGCCGTTGCGCTCGCCATAGCCGGCCGCTACGACCCAGGTTACGTCGTGCTGGTTTTTCCTCCATGGCGCGCCGAATTGTCCTTTGTCAGCTTCGTCTTGTTGCTCACGGTTCTGATCACGGGAGCATACCTGATTACAAGATTGGCCATAACAACACTGAATCTGCCCCGGATAGTCAAGGAACGCCAGGCCCGAAAGGAAGCAGAACGTCAAAACGCCAATTTTACTGAAGCGCTTGCCGCCTATCTTGAAGGCCGGTTCCAGGATGCCGAAAAAATCGCCACACGGCTTGTTGCCGAACCGAAGCGTGAAATGCTGGCGCGCGTGCTGGCAGCAAGGGCGGCCCATGAAAGCCGCGCCTATGGCCGTCGTGATGTTTATCTGTCCGAAGCCAAAGAAAACGAAAACCCGCTTGCCGCCCTGTATGCTGAAGCAGAAGAAAAACTTGAAGCCCGCGACTATCCCGGCGCACTTGCTGCCATTGATGCGGGCAAGGTCATGGTCCCTGCCCATACGGCCCTGTTGCGCATGGAGCTTAAGGTACGCCAACAGTTAGGTCAGTGGGACGAGGTGCTCAAGCTTGCAGAAAAATTAGCGAAGGCAAATGCGCTCGATGAAGCCACGCTGGATCACACCCGACGCGCCGCCCACCTCGGCAACATCAAACGCCGAAGCGGCGATGGCAGAGGCCTCCTCGAATACTGGAAGAAGCTGCCGAACAGTGTGAAAACACATTCCGGTATAGCGTTGGAAGCGGCCAACGCCTTCGCCGCAAGCGGCGATTCCAGCACTGCGGTCGAGATTCTGGAAACATCGCTTGAAAAAAACTGGGACGAAACCCTGGCCGAGCACTATGGCCAGTTTGTCGGTCAGGACCCCCTTGCCCAGATCGAACAGGCGGAAAAATGGCTTGCCAAACACCCGCGTGACGGGGCCCTGCTGATGTCGCTTGCCGATTTATGCGCGCACGAGAAATTGTGGGGCAAGGCGCAAAGCTACGCCGAAGCCAGCATTGCCGTGGCGCCCAATGTCGATGGCCACCTGGCATTGGCCGCATTCAAGGAGCAGGCAGGTCAACCCAGTGAAGCCTGCAAGCACATGCGCAAGGCGCTCGAGATTTGCCGCAAGACCAGTTAACTACCGCGGAAAGAAGCCTATCAATCAGCCTGATAGGTAAAGGAATCCGCGTAAAACGCTTCTTCAGGCAAGCCACGTGTTTTGGTAAATCCTTCGCGGGCCGCATCCACCATCGGCGGTGCGCCGCATGCATAGACTTCAAAACCTGACAAGTCATTGAAATCATCCAGTACGGCCTGGTGTACGAAACCAGTTCGGCCGGGCCACTGATCTTCGGCTGACGGCTCTGACAGCACAGGAATGAAACTAAAGTTTTTGTGTTGTTGCTGCCATTGGGCCGGAAGTTCGGCCATATACAGATCCTTCTTTGCGCGAGCACCCCAATACAGAACCAACTGTCTGTCAGTGCCTTCAGTAAAAAGATGTTCCAGCATGCCTTTGATGGGCGCGAAACCGGTACCTCCCGCGATAAGGATGATCGGCCTGTCGGAGTCTTCCCGGACAAAGAAACTGCCATGAGGGCCTTCGAACCGCAGGATGTCTTTTTCCTTCATGGCGGTAAAAACATGCTCGGTAAAACGGCCGCCTGCCACATGTCGCAGATGCAGTTCGATGAATTCGTCTGCGTGCGGCGGGTTGGCGATGGAGTAGCTGCGGCGTTTTCCATCCTTGAGCAGAAAATCGATGTACTGGCCGGCAAGGAACTGCAGGCGCTCGTTGGCCGGCAGCTTCAGTTGCATCAGCATCACGTCATCAGCCAGCCTTTCCAGTTTCTGCACTCGGCAAGGAAGGATCTTTGCCGGCACTTCGCCCGCGGCACGGATTTCTTTCGCCTCGATCACCAGGTCAGAAAGTGGCCTGGCCACGCAAAACAAGGCCTTGCCTTCAGCGATCTCTTCTTTCTTTAAGGTGTTTTCCTGATACTTTCCATGGTCAACGATGCCCTGCAGAACCTTGCCCTTGCAGGATCCGCACGCGCCATTGCGACAGCCATAAGAAAGATTGAAACCTTCGCGCAAGGCTGCCGCCAATATGGTTTCATCATCATTGACGGTAAATTGGTGGCCGCTGGGTTGAATCGTTACTTGATATGACATGACTTAAAATTCGTATATGAAAAAACACTCGCTGCTCATTGCAGGCATGGGCGACATCGGCAGCCGTCTTGTTGCACAGCATCCTCAACTGCGCGTGTTGGGCCTGGCCCGTTCTACCGAATCTGCAGAACGCATAAGCGCATCAGGCGCAGTACCGATTGCCGCAGACCTTGATCAGCGTGCGAGTCTTGCGCGGCTTGCCGGCTTGTCGCCGTGGGTGCTTCATCTGGCACCGCCACCTGCCGACAGCGAGGGCGACCCACGCACCCGCAAGCTGCTCGCTGCACTTTTAAAGCGGGGCAGTCTACCACGTCGACTGGTCTATATCAGCACCAGCGGCGTGTACGGAAACTGCAATGGCGAAAGGGTTTTTGAGCATCGACCAACCGCAGCGGCCAACGCTCGCGCCAAGCGTCGTGTGGATGCCGAGCGTCAATTGCGGCGATTCGCCGTGCGGAACGGCATCAAGCTGACCATCCTGCGCGCGCCAGGCATCTATGCTGCAGACAGGCTGCCGATCGAGCGCATACGCAAACAGACCCCGGCGGTACAAAGCGAGGAAGACAGCTACACCAACCACATTCATGCGGATGATTTGGCCAGGCTTGTATGGCTTGCGCTTTTCCGCGGCAAGCCCAACCGCATCTACAACGCAGTAGACAATAGCGTCAAAAAAATGGGGGATTACTTTGACAGGGTGGCTGACCATTTCGGTCTGCCGAGATGTCCGCGCATCCCGCGCGAAGAAGCGCAGAAGGTATTGTCACCGGCACTGCTGTCCTTCCTCAACGAATCGCGCATTCTGGACAACACACGCATGAAACAGGAGTTGCGTGTTCGGCTCAAGTATCCCGACGTGGAAAGTTTTCTGGAGGAGACTCAGGCTCGCGCCTGAACTCGCCTTCGATGATCTCGTCATTGGCCGCGTATTGGCCCTTGCCTGAATACCTGATATCGGGGCGTTTCCAGGAACCCGGCATCAGCAAAAGGATCAGCGCCATGGCATCGGTGATCAAGCCCGGAAACATCAACAGGGCGCCAGCCATGAACAGGCGCGTGGAAGTAAACAATGCGCGAAAAGGGCTTTCACCTTGATGCATGGAAAAAAACATGCGTGGCGCAAATGCGAGGCGCTCGAATCGTATCAGCGCCATTCCGCCAAAGAAACTCGCAGCAAGCCAGGCCAGCGTCCACCACCCGATTTTGCCTATCACCCAGAAAATGGTCAGGGCTTCAGCAACAGGAAAGGCAATAACGGCGAAAAACACCAGCCACGGATACATGTAAGGCCTTTAAGTAAAAGAGTGACTAAGATGTGGGTATTCCACGTCAGTTCAATACCCATACTGCATTTGGAAAGATTTCCGCATGTCCGCATTGATCGTATTTTCCACCTTTCCTGACGAACCAGAGGCCCGCAAAACCGCCGCCCGCCTGGTCGAGGAGCGTGTCGCTGCCTGCGTCAGCATCCTTCCGAACATGGTGTCAGTCTATCGCTGGCAGGATAAAGTCGAAGAGACTGGCGAGGTGCTGCTCGTAATAAAAACTTCCTTGGAGGCTTATCCACGGCTTGAGTCCAGCCTGAAAGCCTGCCATCCTTACGAACTTCCGGAGATACTTGCGGTCGGAGCCGAAGCCGGCTTGCCCGACTACCTGGACTGGATAATCCAGGAAACCGAACGCAAAAAATAGAAAGCGATGCGAGAGACTGCCATGATACGCCTAAGAACAATATTGTTTGCCCTGCCAGGATTGCTGTTGGCTTTGGCTTCCGGACTTGTCCACGCCGAAGATTTTCTTGATCCGGAAGAAGCATTTAAATTTTCTGCCCGTGCAGTCGATGCACAGACCATCGAGGCCAGCTGGAAAATCGCCGACGGTTATTACCTCTACCGCGAAAAATTCAAGTTCAGCCTGGACGGCGCAAAACTCGGCTCCGCTCAGTACCCTGCCGGGAAAATCAAGGATGACCCCACATTCGGCTCGGTCGAGGTCTACAAGCATTCAGTGGCCATCAAATTGCCGGTGACTCGCGACCCCGGCGGCGCACTGCCTGTCAGCCTGAAGGCGACGTTCCAGGGCTGCGCGGAAGATGGGGTTTGTTACATGCCCATCACCACAGTCATTCCTCTGAAGCTTGCAGCACTTTCAGCGCCCAAGGAAAAGCCGCTTGCCTCAGATTCCTCGAAACAGAGTGTCGCACCACTTTCCCAGTCTGCTTCCGCCCTGGCCGGCTTGCGTACCCTGGCCGGCGATAGCGGAGAAGACGAGTTCTTGCCGCCCGATCAGGCATTCAAATCAAACGCCCGGCTCAAGGATGCACAAACACTCGCAGTAACATACGCCATCGCAAAGGACTATTACCTCTATCGCGACAAGCTCAAGTTTTCGGTCAAGGCCCCCGAAGGCGTCACGCTATACAAGATTTCCACCCCCAAGCCCGATGTCAAGAATGATCCCACTTTTGGGCGCACCGAGGTCTATCATCACGACTTCGCTGCTGAAGCCACACTTTCAAGGGCGCTCAAGCCAAACGAAAAACTGGTTGTCGACCTGGTTTATCAGGGCTGTAGCGAAAAGGGGGTTTGCTACCCCCCCATCAACAAGACCTACACTCTGGCTGCAACAGACAATGGAGTAGCTGAAGAAAACAATGCCGCGGACAGCGCTTCCGCCACAACAGCCCCCGAAGCGGCAGTTTCTTCTGCCCCCGCAGAAAAAGCGGATATCAACGATGCTTCCAGCATCCAGAAAACGCTTGCCAAGGGTGGATTGTGGGTAGCCATTGCCGCATTCTTTGGATTCGGTCTCGCACTATCCCTCACGCCCTGCGTGTTCCCGATGATCCCGATTCTGTCCGGCATCATCGCTGGCCAAAAGCACGTTACGCACACAAGCGGATTTTTCCTTTCGCTCGCCTACGTGCTGGGCATGGCCATCACCTATGCAATCGTTGGCGTTATCGCCGCACAATCGGGTACCTTGCTTTCAAACGCTCTGCAAAACCCGATTGCGCTGGGTATCGGTGCTGCCATTTTCGTGGCGCTCGCACTTTCAATGTTCGGTTTTTATGACCTGCAGCTCCCCAATGCGCTGCAAAGCAAATTGAGCGAAACCTCCAACAAGATGCATGGGGGGCATTTCACCGGCGTATTCGGCATGGGCGCGCTTTCTGCCCTGATTGTCGGCCCCTGTGTCGCCCCTCCTCTTGCTGCAACCCTTGCCTATATTGCTCAAACCGGCGACAGCCTCAAAGGTGGCCTGTCCCTATTTTCACTGGCGATGGGAATGGGTGTGCCGCTCCTTGCCGTTGGACTGTCTGCAGGAACCCTGCACCTCAAGGCTGGAGCCTGGATGAACGGGGTCAAGTACTTCTTCGGTGTGGCCATGCTCGGTGTGGCGATCTGGCTGATTTCGCCTTTCCTGCCGTCCTGGATGAACATGGCGTTGTGGTCTTCGCTGCTTATCATTTCGGCTGTATATCTCCATGCCTTGGATTCCTTGCCTCAGCACGCCAAGGGATGGGCCAAATTCTGGAAAGGCGTGGGCGTTGTGCTCCTGATCTCGGGCATCGGCCTCCTGCTGGGCGCCTTGGGTGGCAGCCGTGACGTTCTGCAGCCCCTGACCGTCTACCAGGGCATCCTAAGCGGCTCGGCGGGTTCCCCCGCTGCCCAGGCTGCACATGGACTTGAGTTTGAACGGGTCAAGACCAGTTCCGAACTCGATATCAGACTCGCAGCGGCCAAGTCGGCTGGGAAGCCAGTGATGCTGGACTTCTATGCCAACTGGTGTGTTTCCTGCAAGGAAATGGAGAAGTTCACCTTCTCTGACGCCCGCGTCCAGTCACGCCTCAAAGATGCGGTTCTGTTGCAGGTCGACGTGACCGCCAACTCGGATGACGACAAGGCGTTGCTGAAGCGCTTTGGCCTGTTTGGCCCCCCCGGACTGATTTTCTGGAACGCCCAAGGCCAGCAGTCCGACTACAAGGTCATCGGTTATGAAAAGGCAGACAGGTTCCTGAGCAGTCTCGACAAAGCGCTTTGATGTCGAAGCAAAATCAGCTGGTCATCCTGGCCGCCATATTGGCGCTGGCTGTCGGGATCGGCCTTTCCTTCTGGTTGAAAAAGCCAGGCCCTGCCCAACCCGGTGCTTCTGAAGCCCTTCTTGTTACTCCCATCAAGACGCTGGATGGGCAAACGCTGAGCTTGGCCAAATATCAAGGCAAAATCCTGGTCGTCAACTTCTGGGCGACCTGGTGTCCACCCTGTAGGGACGAAATCCCTCTTTTCATTGAATCCCAACGCGAACTTGCTGCGAACGGAGTGCAATTTGTCGGCATTGCGCTCGATAACCCCCAGAAAGTTGCCGATTTTGCACAAGAAGTCGGCATAAACTATCCGGTTCTGCTTGGCGGCATCAATGAATCAGAGTCTTTGCGCAAACTGGGTAATTCTGGCGGGGGTTTGCCCTATACCCTGATCTATGACCGTGGTGGCAATTTACGCGAAAAAGTCCTCGGAAGCCTTGAAAAGGCGCGGCTTGAGCAACTCCTTGCACCGTTAATCTAACTACAAATTAGCGTCAAGATCTGGACATTTTCCGGGAATTTGTATCAAACTTGCGCCCATGCCGAAATCGACCAGCACTCGCAAAAGCGGTAAGGGAGTGGCTCTGCCAAAAGCCATTCTGGTTTTGCATGGCCCAAACCTGAATCTGCTCGGAAGCCGCGAACCCCAGCACTACGGACTCACGACCCTGGAGGATATCAACCAGGCACTGGTAACCCGTGGGGAAGCCTGCGGCGTTACTGTGGAAACCTTTCAAAGCAACCTCGAAGGTGCGCTGATCGACCGTGTCCAACAGGCCAAGCAAGATGGCGTGGATTTCATCCTCATTAACCCCGCTGGCTATACCCACACCAGCGTCGCTTTGCGCGATGCGCTGGCGGCAGTGGGCATACCGTTTGTGGAAGTACATCTTTCCAATGTGCATGCACGGGAATCATTCCGGCATCACTCCTATTTCTCCGACCTGGCCTTGGGCGTCATTGCCGGGCTGGGTTCTCAGGGCTACGAGCTAGCGCTGGAGTTTGCCCTGCGTCATTTACACGTGAAAGTTACAAATCATGGATCTCAGAAAGCTGAAAAAACTCATTGATCTGGTGGAGGAGTCCGGCATTGCGGAGCTGGAAATTACCGAGGGCGAGGAAAAGGTGCGTATCGCGCGTGTTGCGGCCGGCGGCCAGCAGCCCATATACATGAATGCGCCCATGCCCGCCCCCACTGTTCCGGTTGCGCCTGCCGCTGCTCCGGCAGCACCCGCCGAAGCAGCGCCCGCCGAACCCGAAGGACACGTGGTGCGTTCGCCAATGGTCGGCACCTTCTACCGCTCACCCTCTCCCGGCTCCAAGTCGTTTGTTGAAGTGGGCCAATCCGTATCGTCTGGCGACACGCTGTGCATTATCGAAGCCATGAAATTGTTGAACGAAATCGAGGCCGACCAGGGCGGCGTCATCAAGGCCATACTGGTCGAGAATGGCCAGCCGGTGGAGTACGGAGAGCCGTTGTTCATTATTGGGTAACCCTTCAAGGGTTCACGGCAAGGGTAAACCCATGCCCGAGCACCACCCCGAAGCCATCACGAGCAGACCATGTTTGAAAAAATTCTCATAGCCAACCGCGGCGAAATTGCCTTGCGCATCCAGCGTGCATGCCGGGAAATGGGCATCAAGACGGTGGCGGTCCACTCCGAGGCAGACCGTGACGCCAAATACGTAAAGCTTGCCGATGAATCGGTTTGTATCGGTCCGGCCCCCTCGAGCCAGTCTTATCTGAATGTGCCCGCCATCATTGCTGCGGCCGAAGTCACCGACTCCGAAGCCATCCATCCGGGCTACGGCTTCCTTTCGGAAAATGCCGACTTTGCAGAACGGGTGGAATCCTCCGGTTTTGTTTTCATCGGTCCACGCCCTGACTCCATTCGCCTGATGGGCGACAAGGTTGCGGCTAAGGATGCCATGAAAAAAGCCAAGGTGCCCTGCGTACCCGGCTCGGATGGCGCTCTGCCAGATGACAATGACGAAATTATCCGCATAGCCCGTGAAGTTGGTTACCCGGTATTGATCAAGGCGGCTGGCGGCGGCGGCGGCCGAGGAATGCGTGTGGTGCATAGCGAAGGCGCATTGCTCAACGCCGTGCAGATGACCAAGACCGAAGCACAAACGGCTTTCGGCAACCCCATGGTCTACATGGAACGCTACCTGCAGAAACCTCGCCATATCGAATTCCAGGTTCTGGCTGATGAACATGGCAATGCCATCCACCTTGGCGAGCGCGACTGCTCCATGCAGCGCCGTCACCAGAAAGTTCTTGAAGAAGCCCCTGCTCCCGGCCTCAGCCCGAAACTGCGCGACAAGATCGGCGAACGCTGCGCCGATGCCTGTCGCAGCATCGGCTATCGCGGTGCCGGCACCTTCGAGTTCCTCTACGAAGACGGCGAGTTTTTCTTCATCGAAATGAACACCCGCGTCCAGGTTGAGCACCCGGTTACCGAACTGATTACTGGCGTGGACATCGTGCAGGAACAGCTTTGGATTGCCAGCGGCGAGAAGCTGCGCTACCGGCAAAAAGACATCGAATTCAAGGGACATGCCATCGAGTGCCGGATCAACGCCGAGCATCCCTACACTTTTGTCCCGTCTCCCGGTCGCCTCACCGCCTGGCACCCGCCTGGCGGACCCGGCATCCGCGTGGACTCGCACGTCTTTGCAGGCTACATGGTGCCACCGCATTACGACTCCATGATCGGCAAGCTGCTGGCTTACGGAAAGACCCGCGACCAGGCGATTGCCCGCATGCGCGGGGCTTTGCTGGAAATGGCGGTCGAGGGCATTCTGACAAATATCCCGCTGCACCAGGATCTGATGAACGACCGCGCTTTCCAGCTGGGCGGCTCGAGTATTCATTACCTGGAACAGAAACTGGCAGCTGAGAAAGAAAGGTCCTGAAAACAGGATTCGCTGACAGCCCGTCCATCCACTCTTAGTTGTTTTTGTTGGACAATCGGACCATGCCCTGGCAGTCACTTCGCATATCACTGGACGCTTCCCGCGCCGAGGCCTTTTCCGAGGCCCTGATGTCGCTGGGCGCGATTTCGGTTTCCCTTGAAGACGCCGATGCCGGCAGTCTGGACGAAACCCCTATTTTCGGCGAACCAACCGAGCCAGATGCCGGCCTGTGGAGTCACTGCATCGTCACGGCGCTTCTGGAACCGGATCAAAACCCTGCCGATATCGTTGCCAGCGCTGCTGCAGACGCCAAGCTTGAGAAAACACCCGGCTGGACCTTAGAAACCATAGATGACCAGGACTGGGTGCGCCTGACACAATCTCAATTCGACCCGATCCCGATATCCCCGCGGTTATGGATTGTCCCGACCTGGCATGAGGCTCCTAACTCAGAAGCACTGAATATCCGCCTCGACCCAGGCCTCGCCTTCGGCACCGGTTCACACCCCACAACACGACTGTGCTTGCGCTGGCTGGATGAAAACATCAAGGGCGGCGAAACCGTGCTGGACTATGGCTGCGGGTCAGGCATTCTTGCCATTGCAGCTGCAAAACTCGGCGCAGCGAAGGTCTGGGGCATAGATATTGACCCGCAAGCCATTCAAGCCGCTGCCTACAATGCCGATATAAACGCGGTAAGTGCCAATTTTTTCACGACCGATCAGGCTCCTGCAACAACCGCCGGGATTGTCATGGCCAACATCCTGACCAATCCGCTCAAGGCCTTGGCCCCGCTATTGGCCAAACTGACACTCCCAGGAGGCCATTTGGTCATGTCCGGTATCCTGGAAAGTCAGGCCCAATCGGTGATGGAAATTTATAGCGCATGGTTTGAGTTTGAAAAACCAGCCGAAGAGGAAGGCTGGGTCAGACTTCATGGAATAAAAAAATGAGTGAAGAAAAAGATCTAGTAGCCAAGTGCCCCGAATGCGGCAGTGCGTTTCGCCTGACACCGCAACATCTTGAAGCCGCCAAGGGCTGGGTTCAATGCGGCATGTGCGGCCATGTCTTCCATTCCGGCATCAAGCCGGTAGCCGAGAAGCGAGCTCAAGCCGCCCCGGAGACCACAGCAGAAGCGACGGCTGAAACAGCATCAGATAAAGCCAAGGGACTGGCGGCTCCCGGGGCAAGCACTCCGGTAACAGCGAACACCCCAGTTACAGAAATACACTCAGAAGCCGGTTCAGACGCAGCGGCAGCAGGCCTTAGCGGCCTTGCACATCGCATGGCCGAACAGGAAATCCCCTCGAGTTTTGGCCCCAAGTTGGAATCCATCATCCTCGTCGACCCCAACGCACCCCCGGCAGACGAGGACTACGGCCCCATGCCGGAATTTGAACCCAAACCAGAAGAGAAAAAAACTGCCACCCCGGCGCCTTCATTCACCCCCGCCACACCGCCAAGAGGCGGTTGGGGCTCAAGGCAGCAAAAAACGGCGACCAGCACAGGCTGGATACCTCGCCGCCCATCCGAGCCGGTTCGTGTCGAAACAAAAAAGAAAAGCAAACTTGGCTGGCTTTGGGGGCTTCTGATTGCCCTGCTGCTCGCCGCCATGGCGATGCAACTGCTCTACTATATGCGCGACAAGCTTGCCGCGAACAATCCGGAATTAAGGCCGGTTCTGGCCCAGATGTGCGATGTCTTGGGCTGCAGCCTGAGTTTGCCGAAGGATACCCGTCAGGTCGTCATTCTCGGTTCGGATCTGCAAACGGAAAATGACAACAACATGGCACTGGAAATCACCCTGGCAAATCGTGCCGCCCATGCCATGGCCTGGCCGGTGCTGGAACTGACACTGACCGATGTTGAAGATCAGCCCATTGCCCGCCGCATGTTTGCGCCGAGCGAATACCTTCCTTCCGGCAAGATGGAATCCGCAGGAATCCAGCCACGGACGGAAACCCCATTCAATCTCCAGCTCCAGAGCAAAGGCCTGAAGGCTGCCGGTTATCGGTTGCGGATGTTTTACTGACCGGGCCTGTGCTAAGATTCGCGCTCGGTGGGAGAGAATGGCAAAGCCGTCGCCGAAGGCGTAATCACCCGGGAACGCTCAGGCAAAAGGACCACTGATCAAGTAATTACTCTGGAGAGTGCAGTTAAGCTGCCGCCGAAGGGGATCAATCTCTCAGGCACCAAGGACAGAGGGGTGAGATAAGCAGCCTGTTTATCTCACCCCTTTTTGTTTTTGGAGCCCTCGTGCAGACCCAAACCATCCGCAACATCAGTCGCATGCCGTCATGGATACGCCAGAACCTCGGGCGCGAATCCGGCTATGGCGGCACGCACCTTGCCGTGCACGGCAACCGCCTGCACACGGTATGCGAGGAAGCAAAATGTCCGAATCGGGGCGAATGCTGGAGCCGCGGCACCGCCACTTTCATGCTGCTGGGCGACACCTGCACCCGTGCNNCGCATTGCCGAAGCTGTTGCAGGGCTGAACCTGAATTACATCGTGCTGACCTCGGTCAACCGTGACGACCTGGAAGATGGCGGCGCCTGGGTATTTGCAGAGAGCCTGCGCCAGTTGCGCCAGCGTCAGCCCGATATCGGCGTGGAGTTCCTCACTCCCGATTTTCGAAATGTGCAGGATGAGGCCATCACCATCGTGATGGACGCCGTTAACTCACATTCGCTTCCCTCCTCGATACAACCCGATCTCGTTTGGGGCCACAATGTCGAGACAGTTCCTCGTTTGTACAAGGTCGCACGCAAGGGCTCGCATTACGAGCGCTCACTGGAACTACTGGGAAAAGCCGGCAAACTGGCCAAGGTGGAAACCAAGTCTGCGCTGATGCTGGGCCTGGGCGAAACCCGCGAAGAAGTGATCAAAGTACTGAAAGACCTGCGCAGCGCGGGTGTGGATCGTGTTTCTCTCGGTCAATACCTGCGGCCGTCGCTGGACAACCTGCCGGTCGCGGAATACATCCACCCGGACGTATTCGCCGAACTGGAAAACGAAGCACGCGCCATCGGATTCGGTTGGGTCAAGGCCGGTCCGCTGGTGCGCAGCAGCTATTACGCAGAAGAAATTCAACAAGGAAGACAAAGTGTCTGAACTGAAGCAAACCCCCCTCAACGCCACCCACCGCGAACACGGCGCCAAAATGGTCGACTTCGGCGGCTGGGATATGCCGGTGAACTACGGCTCGCAGATCGAGGAACACCACACTGTACGCACCACCTGTGGCCTGTTCGACGTTTCCCACATGCTGCCCCTCGACATCAAGGGCGAGAACGTGCGCGCCTTTTTGCGCAAGCTGGTCGCCAACAATGTGGACAAGCTGCAAGTTTCGGGCAAGGCGCTGTACTCCTGCATGCTGAACGAGAAGGGCGGCGTTATTGATGACCTGATCATTTATTTCATGGACGAGAGCTGGTTTCGCCTCGTGGTCAACGCTGGCACGGCAGAAAAGGACCTGGCCTGGATGCAGAAATGCAATGCCGACTGGGACATGGGGCTTGCGCTCACCCCGCGCCGCGACCTCGCCATGGTGGCCATCCAGGGACCAAATGCCAAGAACGTGCTGAACGAAGCCATGCCCGGTGCGGACAGCATCACCGAAAACCTCAAGCCCTTCAATGCCGCCGCCATGGGCGAAATGTTCATCGCCCGCACGGGTTACACCGGCGAGGACGGTTTTGAAGTGATGGTGCTGGCCAAGGCCGCCCCCTTCTTCTGGAAAGCACTTGTGGAAGCGGGCGGCAAACCCATCGGACTGGGCGCCCGCGACACCCTGCGCCTGGAAGCCGGCATGAATCTCTATGGCCAGGACATGGATGAGACGACCTCACCCCTGGAATCAGGCCTTGCCTGGACCGTGGACCTCAAAACCGAGCGCGATTTTGTCGGCCGCAAGGCGCTGGAAGCGAGCGAGATCACCCGGCAAATGGTCGGCCTCGTACTGCTGGACAAAGGCGTGCTGCGCTCGCACCAGAAAGTGCATACCAAGCATGGCGAGGGCGAAATCACTTCCGGCACCTTCTCCCCCACCATGCAGCAGTCGATCGCGCTGGCCCGGATTCCTCTGGGAATCGCCCCGGGCGAAGAAGTGGAAGTTGA
>DKAU01000035.1 GCA_002450925.1 Thiobacillus sp. UBA6918
TTGCCCAGCACCGTCCGCTGTCCTGACTCATTCGGCGTGGCATGGCATTCAATGCAATTCTTCAGGCTATGCTGCTTGGTACGAATACCCTTGCGCATGGTGTCATCGCGATGGTGTTCCAGCACTTCCATGTGGTTACGCCGCATGAACTGCGTGTCTTCCACGCACTTGTCGCCCTCGCCTTTTTGAATAACAGGCTGCGGCACACCGGCGCTTCCACCGCCAGCGCTAGCCAGTGGCGACAATGCAACCAGTATCCCCAAGGCAGCAGATTTAATCCAGCTAGCCAACATCTTCATCCCTTATCAGTTTTATTCGCCCATGCCCATCTGGATGTAGCCAGTCGGGCAGACATCTGCACAGATATGGCAACCGATACATTTGGTGTAGTCGGTATCCACATAGCGCCCAAGGGTACGATCGTTCTTCTTGACGCGGAACACCGCTGTTTGTGGGCAGTACACCACACAGTTGTCGCACTCGAAGCACAAACCGCAGGACATGCAACGCTTGGCTTCCGTCACGACTTCCTTCTCGGACAGCGGCATTAGACGCTCTTCGAAGTTGCCCAAGGCTTCCTCTGCAGTCAAATGCTTCATGTCACGCTTGTTGCGATCCTCATACATGAAGTGGCCCAGGAATAGTTCATTGGACGGAATCACATACTTGGAAGAACGGTCTTCGTAGTTATGCACTGCATACTTGGCTTCGGAAGTACCCCAATCCGACTTGTGGTTGTACTCCTCAATGCTTTTGCCAGACTCAACCAGCTTGCGCAGCATGTCGAAGCGGTGCGCATCAACCTTGGGACGCTTGCCCAGATCCGTCGTGCCAGAGCGAAGGAAGCGGTCAATACCGTCAGCCGCAATCGAGGCATGTCCAATGGCAGTAGTCAAAAGATGAGGCTTGATCACATCGCCACCAATAAAGATGTGCGGCTTGCCAGGGAAGCGGTAGTTGCCGTCCGGCTTGATCAGGCCCTTGTTATTGTTGAACTGCTCAAGACCAGTGAAGTCGACGGCCTGACCAATTGCAGACACGATCAGGTCAGCCGGCAGATCCTGCTCGGTGCCTTCCTTGAGCACCGTCTCGCCTTTGACCATCTCATACTCGGACACACGCAGTGCGGTGGCGCGACCATCAGCACCCACCACAACCCCAATGGGGGTTACGCCGCCGATGATCTTGATACCTTCTTCCAACGCATGTTCGACTTCGGCCTTGGCGGCGTTCATCTTGTCTATGGTGGCGCGGGAAACCAGCACCACATCTGCACCTTCACGGGCAGAAATCTTGGCCACATCATGCGCAGCATGACCAGCCAGCACGCTCTCTGGACGATCCAGTTCGGTGATATTGCTGATGTTTCCAAGACGGCGAGCAACGGTTGCCACGTCAATTGAGGTATCACCACCACCGATCACAACCACGCGATTGCCGACATGCTGCAGACGACCATCATTAAATGCCTTCAGGAAAGACGTCGCTGTCACACAGTTGGGGGCCTCGGCGCCGGGAACTGGCAGGGCACGACCGCTTTGTGCGCCCATGGCCATGAAAACGGCATCAAATTCTTTTTCGATGTCCTCGAAGCTCACGTCAGTGCCAATGCGAGTCTTCATGCGGGTCTCTACGCCCAGATCGATGATGCGCTGAATTTCGCCATCCAGAACATGACGCGGCGTACGGAAACCGGGAATGCCATAGCGCATCATGCCGCCCAGCAATTCATGGTCATCAAAAATCGTGCAGCTATGTCCCTTGAGGGACAGTTGGTAGGCAGCCGCCAAGCCGGCAGGGCCGCCGCCGATAATAGCGACTTTCTTGCCGGTAGGTTGCACGCTTTCTTCACGCTTGAATGTGAGCTTGTTTTCAATAGCGTAATCGCCCACGAAATGTTCAACCGAGTTGATGCCGACGTGGTCTTCCACCTGGTTGCGGTTGCAACCGGATTCGCAAGGCGCAGGACAGACACGGCCCATCACGGAGGGGAAAGGATTTGCTTCGGAGATGCGGCGGAAAGCATATTCCTGCCAGTTCATGCCTGCTGGAGGCTTCTCAATACCTCGCACGATATTGAGATAGCCACGAATGTCTTCACCCGCCGGGCAGGAAGCCTGACAAGGGGGCGATGACAGCACATACTCCGGGCACTTGTGGGTGTGGTCTGCATCGAAAATCCACTCGTTCCACTCAACGTCCTGTTTGCTCTCGCCGTCCTGAAACTTTCGGAACGTAAGGCCTTTTTTCATGTCATCGGATGTAGTCGACATTGCTGCTCTCCTAAGAAATTTCCTGTTTATTCATCGCCTGCCGCTTCGGCTTCGGCCGGGCCTTCGCCCAAACCTGGAAGCTCGATGGCAGTGCTTACGAGCTGGTGAACACCACCCACCATACTCATGTCGTAACCGTAATAAGGCAGTACCTTGGTGAATTGCGCTTTACAGATGGCGCAGATCAATGCAAGGAAGTTGACCTTGTTGTTGTCAACAACTTCCTTGTACGCTTCCATGCGGGGTTGTGCACCTTTGACGCGCACTTCCATCAGGTCGTCGGTCAACAGGCCACCACCACCACCGCAACAAAATGTGGCTTCATGCGTCGTACCAGGGGCCATTTCCTGGTAATTGTTGGCTACCATCTTGATGACCTCGCGCGGAATGGTGAATTGCCCCCCGGGGGTATCGCCCATGCGTGATGCGCGCGAAACATTGCAAGAGTCATGGAAGGTAATCACGCGATCATCATTCTTGGATTTGTCCACCTTGATCACGCCACGTGTCAGCAGATCATGCGTGACTTCACAAATATGCGCAGGTTGCGGATAGCTGTGATCAAGTTGGTCTTGGAGTTTTTTGCCAAACTCATCGTCGGCACCATCACCCACACCGATCATCGTGTTCCAGAAGCTATAGGCAACACGCCAGGCATGACCGCACTCGCCCACGACAATGCGTTTTACTCCCAATTCAAGTGCCGCATCGCGGATTCGCATTGCAGCCTTGCGGGTGTTTTCATAACTTCCGATGAATAGTCCGAAGTTTCCTGCTTCCGCAGCGTGGCTAGACATGGTCCAACTGATGCCGGCAGCATGGAACACTTTGGCGTATCCAATCAGTGATTCGACATGCGGCTCAGAGAAGAAATCGGCCGAAGGTGTAATCAACAGGACTTCCGCACCTTTTACATCGAGCGGGAATTTTACCGGAATGCCGGTATCGTCCAGCACGTCCTCTTCAAGACCTTCAAGGGTATTGATAATTGCTGGCCCGGGCAGACCCAGATTATTGCCAATGCGTTGCAGCTTGCCGAGAATTTCGTTGCTGTACTTCTGACCCATACCGACACTGTCCAGTATCTCGCGGCCAGCCATGGTGATTTCAGCAGTGTCAATGCCGTAAGGGCAATAAACCGAACATCGACGGCACTCCGAACACTGATAGTAATAGCTATACCAGTCGTCGAGAATTTCTTTGGTCAGGTCTTTGGCACCCACCAGTTTGGGAAAGTATTTACCCGCAAAGGTGAAATGGCGGCGGTAAACCTGACGCATCAATTCCTGACGTGCCACGGGCATATTCTTGGGATCGGAAGTGCCCAGATAGTAGTGGCACTTGTCGGTGCAGGCCCCACAATGCACACAGGCGTCCATAAACACCTGTAGCGAGCGGTACTTGCCCAACAACTCACCCATCTTTGAGATGGCTTTGTCATGCCAGTCTTCAACCAGCTCGCCCGGATAACCCAAGGCTTCCTGGATTTTCTCGTTGGCAATAAAGCCCTTGATCCCCGCCATCGTGCCTTCTTGCAGGGCCGGGACCTTGATCTCACCGGTCAGCTTTGCGACTTCAAATTCTCTAACAGCCACGCCAGTCTCCTGTTTTATTTTTCAAGCTTGGCAGCCCAGTCGGCCAGATGCCGGCGCTCACGTGGGTTGTCCGCCTGGTTGCGGGTGGGGCTGAAAAACACCCCGGGCGCATGCAACAATTTGCTGATGGGGAAAATGATCATCAGCGTGGCGACCATAGCCAGATGTGCCATCAATACCAGGCTTTCTGGCAAGGGCTGAGGCGACAAACGCAACAGACCCAACACAAAGATCTTCAACGTGATGATGTCCGTATGCGAGACAAAGGTCATCATGGCGCCTGAGACGCCGATACCCAGCAGCAAGGCCAGCATCAGGTGATCGGAAGGAGTGGAAATATAGCGCACACGATCAACGAGGAAACGGCGCGCCCACAGGCCACCAAGGCCAGCCACCATCATGATGGCAGCGTACTTTCCGAACGGCTGTATGGCGAGCAACCAGCCTGGGACATCCGACACGAAATAGCGCAGATGTCGAACCAGCACCAGCAACATGCCGAAGTGAAACATCCAGCCAAAAATCCAGGTCCACTTGCTGGACTTGAACAGGCTTTCAAACAGCACAACCTCGCGGGCCATGCGATATGCCACCCCTGTCGACGTCGTCGGGGCAGGCGTGGTCGGAATCTTCAAAGGCGCAGGACTGCGCATGTATTGCAGTATTTTTCTGGCTAGGCCAACAACCAACAATAAGGTTGCGACATAGAACAGCACCGCATAAAAAATGGAAAGCGTAGACATGGGTCAGCCAGTCTTCCGTTAGATTAAAGCTTGGAACAAGCGGCAGCCCTACGGGGCTGCCGCCTTCTTGCCACTATCTAAACCAGAGCTTAGATACAGCCGGTGGGCTTGGGCAGGCCGGCAATCTTACAAGCCTGTTTGCCGGGACCGTAGGGGAACAGGTCGTACAGATACTTGCTGTTGCCCTTGTCCGGACCGAGCTTCTTGCCAATCGCCTTGGTCAGCACGCGCACGGC
>DKAU01000134.1 GCA_002450925.1 Thiobacillus sp. UBA6918
TGGCATTGGAAGACAATGTGGTAGGATGGGTTGTCAGCCAGGCGCAGGTAACGGATGAGCCAGTGAAATTTGACGAACTGATGGGACGCGCCGCATGACGGCTGGAAACATGAGCAACTACATTGAGCCTCAGGGATTGGGGCTCGTACCGATGGTGATCGAGCAGAGCGGCCGCGGCGAGCGGGCGTACGATATTTATTCCCGTCTGCTCAAGGAACGCGTTGTCTTTCTGGTTGGTCCGGTCAATGATGCCACTGCCAACCTGATTGTCGCCCAACTGCTTTTCCTGGAATCCGAGAACCCGGACAAGGACATCTACTTCTACATCAACTCTCCTGGCGGGTCTGTTACCGCAGGGTTGGCAATCTATGACACCATGCAGTTCATCAAGCCCGATGTTTCGACGCTTTGCATTGGGCAGGCTGCCAGTATGGGTGCCTTTCTACTGACGGCAGGTGCCAAGGGCAAGCGCTACTGCCTGCCTAACTCGAGAGTGATGATTCATCAGCCTCTGGGTGGTTTCCAGGGCCAGGCTTCGGACATCGAAATTCATGCCAAGGAAATTCTTTATTTGAAGGAGAAGCTCAATGGCATGCTGGCCAAGCATACGGATCAGCCGATGGAAGTCATCGAGCGCGATACGGATCGGGACTTTTTCATGAGTGCCGAGCAATCGGTTGCTTATGGGTTGGTAGACAAGGTTCTTGAGAACCGCGAACAGGCGGCGGCCTAAGTGGGGGAGGACGGGATGTCTGACAAGAGCGGAAGCGACAAACTGCTTTATTGTTCCTTTTGCGGCAAAAGCCAGCATGAGGTTCGCAAGCTGATTGCCGGTCCATCGGTCTTCATCTGCGATGAATGTGTCGAGCTTTGCAATGACATCATCCGCGAGGAAATCCAGCAGAATCAGGCAGCCAAGGGTTCCAATGATCTGCCGACTCCACACGAGATTCGCAGCATCCTCGATCAGTATGTGATTGGTCAGGGGCAGGCCAAGAAAGCCTTGTCCGTTGCTGTCTACAATCACTACAAGCGCCTGCGCTCCAGCCAGAACAAGCAGGATGAAGTGGAGTTGGCCAAGAGCAATATCCTGCTGATTGGCCCGACTGGTTCAGGCAAGACCTTGCTGGCCCAGACCCTTGCCCGCCTGCTAAATGTTCCTTTCGTAATTGCCGATGCGACAACGCTGACAGAAGCCGGCTACGTGGGCGAGGATGTGGAAAACATCATCCAGAAACTGCTGCAGAAATGTGATTACGATGTAGACAAGGCCAAGCACGGTATTGTTTACATAGACGAAATCGACAAGATTTCCCGCAAGGCAGACAACCCTTCCATTACCCGCGACGTTTCGGGTGAAGGTGTGCAGCAAGCGCTGCTCAAGCTGATCGAGGGTACGACTGCTTCTGTACCTCCTCAGGGTGGACGAAAACATCCCAACCAGGAGTTCGTACAGGTCGATACCACCAACATTCTGTTCATTTGCGGCGGTGCTTTTGGTGGCCTTGAAAAGGTTATCCGCAGCCGCTCGGAAAAAGGCGGTATCGGATTTGGCGCCAAAGTCAAAAGCGTGGATGAGAAGAAGCGCGACATGGAGCTTTTGCACACTGTTGAGCCTGAAGATCTCATCAAGTACGGTCTGATTCCGGAATTTGTCGGCCGCCTGCCGGTTGTTGCGGTGCTGGATGAGCTGGATGACGCTGCCCTGATTCAGATTTTGACCGAACCCAAGAATGCCCTGACCAAACAGTTTGCCAAGCTGTTCAAAATGGAAGGTGTTGAACTTGAGTTCCGCGAGGCTGCACTCAAGGCCATTGCCAAGAAAGCGCTGGATCGCAGAACAGGTGCCCGTGGCCTTCGTTCCATCATTGAGCATGCCTTGCTCGACATCATGTTTGATTTGCCATCCATGGAAAACGTGACGAAAGTGGTGGTTGATGAACAACTGGTCAATGGGGAAGGGCCCCCACTAATGATTTATTCGGACCAGCCGGACCAGACGGCGGCGGCAGGGTCCTGATGATTAAAAGGGGGCGTCAGAGAATAATTCTCTCCGCCCCCTTGATGTTTTACAGGTTGCCCGCATTTGCAAATTTGGAATATTCCACGTGCGGAGCGTGGAAGTTGACTTGAATTAAGGTGTAATCATGAGTACTTCAGCGAGCGGCGAACGCGTTCAACTCCCCTTGTTGCCATTGCGTGACGTGGTGGTTTTCCCCCATATGGTCATCCCTTTGTTTGTCGGGCGTGCCAAATCGATCAAGGCCTTGGAAACCTCCATGGAAACCGGCAAGCATATCCTGCTGGTTGCACAGAAATCTGCTGTACAGGATGAGCCCTCCACGACGGACCTCTATGACACAGGCAGTATGGCGACTGTGTTGCAGATGCTGAAACTCCCTGATGGAACTGTGAAGGTTCTGGTAGAAGGCAATCAGCGTGCTCGCATTCTCGAAGTGACGGATGAGGACACGCATCTGGCCGCACATGCCGAACTGGTTGAAATGGATGGCAAGGACAACACTGAAGTTGAAGCCATGCGCCGTGCGCTGATGGCCCAGTTCGATCAGTACGTCAAGCTAAACAAGAAAATACCGCCAGAGATAATTACATCCCTGGCAGGCATCGATGAGGGCGGACGCCTGGCAGATACCATCGTTGCGCATTTGCCGCTCAAGCTTGAGCAGAAACAGGAAATTCTCGAGATGATTTCCGTTGCCAAGCGTCTGGAACATTTGATGGGCCTGCTGGAAGCCGAAATTGACATCCTTCAGGTTGAAAAGCGCATCCGCGGCCGAGTCAAGCGCCAGATGGAAAAATCCCAGCGCGAGTATTACCTGAACGAGCAAGTCAAGGCGATCCAGAAGGAACTTGGCGACATTGAGGAAGGTGCCGAACTTGAAGAACTTGAGCGCAAGGTCAAGGAATCCGGCATGTCCAAGGAAGCTGTCGCGAAAGCCCAGACTGAATTGAAAAAGCTCCGCATGATGTCTCCCATGTCAGCAGAGGCCACCGTGGTGCGCGGTTATATCGATACGCTGGTCGGCCTTCCCTGGAAGAAAAAAACAAAGATCAGCAAGGACTTGGTCAAGGCAGAAAAGATACTGGATGAAGACCATTACGGTCTTGAAAAGGTCAAGGAACGCATTCTTGAATATCTTGCTGTGCAGCAGCGCGTGGACAAGGTCAAAGCACCGATCCTGTGCCTGGTCGGACCTCCTGGTGTGGGTAAAACCTCGCTTGGGCAATCCATTGCTCGCGCCACGAACCGCAAGTTTATTCGCATGGCCTTGGGTGGTGTGCGCGATGAGGCCGAAATCCGTGGCCACCGCCGCACTTACATAGGTTCGATGCCTGGCAAAATCCTGCAGAGCCTGACCAAGGTCGCCGTTCGCAACCCGCTGTTTCTGTTGGATGAAGTCGACAAGATGGGACAGGATTTTCGTGGTGACCCTTCGTCAGCACTGCTTGAGGTACTTGATCCCGAGCAAAACCACACATTCCAGGACCATTACATCGAGGTTGAGTATGACCTTTCTGATGTGATGTTTGTGGCAACCGCAAACACCATGAACATTCCGGCTCCTCTTTTGGACCGAATGGAAGTGATCCGTCTGTCCGGCTACACAGAGGATGAAAAGATCAACATTGCCATGCGCTATCTTGTGCCCAAGCAGATGAAAGCGAATGGTCTCAAAGACAGCGAATTCGCATTGGCCGAGTCGGCGTTGCGAGATATCGTCCGTTATTACACACGCGAAGCGGGTGTGCGCAGTCTGGACCGGGAGGTTTCAAAAATCTGTCGCAAGGCAGTTAAATCCCTGCTGCTGAAAAAACACAAAGGCAAGATTTCGATTACTGCACGCAATCTGGAAAAGTATCTGGGCGTTCATCGTTTCAGTTATGGCATTGCTGAGAAGCATAATCAAGTTGGTCAGGTTACTGGTCTGGCATGGACCGAAGTTGGTGGCGAATTGCTGACTATCGAAGCCGTCAAGCTTCCTGGTAAAGGCAAGATGACCACAACAGGAAAACTGGGCGAAGTCATGCAGGAATCAATTCAGGCAGCCTTGTCTGTGGTGAGATCTCGTGCCCGTACCCTTGGCATACCAGAGAATTTCCACGAAAAGAATGATTTGCATATTCATATGCCTGAAGGTGCAACACCTAAGGATGGCCCCAGCGCGGGTATTGCGATTTGTACTGCCGCAGTATCCGTGTTGACCGGCATTCCGGTTCGCTGTGACGTAGCCATGACTGGTGAAATCACCCTGCGCGGAGAAGTGTTGCCCATTGGTGGTTTGAAGGAAAAGTTGCTTGCAGCACATCGCGGTGGAATCAAGGTCGTGATGATCCCTGAAGAGAACGTCAAGGACTTGACGGACATTCCTGACAACATCAAGAATCGTCTGGACATTCATCCGGTCAAGTGGATTGACCAGGTGCTGAAAATAGCTCTTGAACATCAGCCAGAGCCTTTGCCGGATGATGTTGCAGCCGAGTCTGTGCCTCAATCAGAATCTGTAGAACAGCCGTCCATCAAGCATTGATTGGTTGATTAATCAGCCCGCTTCAAAATCCCACCTTTAGGTGGGATTTTTTTGATGATGATTGATTTTTTGTGAATCGCCGGGAGAGCGCTTGACACAGGGCTTCCCGGATTGTTATAAAGCCGCCTCGAAACATGCCGGCCATGATGTTAAATGTTGCTTCAACTCAGGGCTGGTAAAGGCTTGCAAGATACTATAAACTAGCGCGCTTTCTCGGGTGCTTAGCTCAGCTGGTAG
>DKAU01000074.1 GCA_002450925.1 Thiobacillus sp. UBA6918
AGGCCTTCACTTCTTCGTTTAGCGCGTCAGCCTTCTTGCCCTGAGAGGATATCACCGGACCGATGGAAACGGTAATCTTGCCCGGTCGTTTTATGAAGGAATGTCGCGGCCACACCTCACCTGCATTGTGCGCCACCGGCAGCACCGCGGTGTTCGTGTGTGTGGCCAGCCATGCCCCACCAATGCCGTAACGGCCGACCTCACCCGGCTTTACACGTGTTCCTTCAGGGAAAATAAGCACCCAAAACCCTTGCGCGATTCTTGCCGTGCCCTGATCCACGATCTGCCTCAATGCTTTCTTGCCGGCATCCCGGTCTATGGCTATCGGCGAAAGCATGCGAAACCCCCAGCCAAAGAAGGGGATGGAAAGCAGTTCTCTTTTTATAACGGTTGCCTGCGGAGGCAGGAATATCGGCAAGGCCAGCGTTTCCCAGGCTGATTGATGCTTGGCCATGACTATGGCCGGACAATCTGGAAGGTTATCTATGCCTTTAATCTCGTAGCGAATGCCACAGATGACACGTGCAGACCAGACCAGAAGTCGGTTCCAGAGGGTAATGATCCGATAACGTGTAAACGCACCAAATGGGAAAGTGAGAATGGCGACAATCGAAAAGATGAACGTGGCAATACCCTGCAGCAATGCAAACAAGGCCGAGCGCAAGAAAATCATGCGCGATTAAGCAACTCGTCCACTGCTGCCGCCAGATTGGGGAAAACAAGCGTACCTTTGGGCACACCGCCAGCATCCAGGGTCTTTTTGCCTTTNNCGAATCACCGATGGCAGGCACCCCCATCAGGTCCGCATGAAAACGCTCTGAAATTTCCCTGAACAATCCCGGGCGAGGCTTGCGGCATCCACAATCACTTTCAGCCGGGTGGGGGCAATAGAACACTGCGTCGATGCGCCCGCCAAACTGAGCAAGCGATTTGTGCATTTTGGTATTTATCGCGTTTAGCGTTGCCATGTCGAAAAGTCCCCGCCCCACGCCAGACTGGTTGCTTGCCACCACCACACGATAGCCATTCTGGTTAAGTCGCGCGACAGCCTCCAGACTACCTGGAATGGGTTTCCATTCGTCCGGAGTCTTGATGAACTTGTCCGAATCGAAATTGATGACGCCGTCGCGGTCGAGAATGATGAGCTTCATGGCTCAATATTAGACTGCAAGTCTGGATAAATCAGCTACCCGGTTCATGGTCTGGTGCAACTGGTTCAGCAGCGCCAGACGGTTTGCCCTCAGTGCCGGATCGTCGGCATTCACCATCACGCCGTCGAAGAAGGCATCAACCGGGGCCTTAAGCGCCGCCAGGGTCTGGAGCGAAGCAGAGTAATCACCCGATTCAAATGCCGTGTCGGCCTTGGGCTTGATCTCGCCCAGTGCCTGGAAAAGCGCGGTTTCCGCCATCTCTTTGAACAGTGTGGGACTAACATCCACAGGCACTTCACCCTCAACCTTCTTTAGGATATTGCCCACGCGTTTGTTGGCTGCCGCGAGGCTCTCGGCTTCCGGAAGTTTGGTGAATGCACGCACGGCCAAGAGTTGCAGCGGCACCAAGTCTATCCGGGCCGGGTTCATGCACAATACAGCCTCGACTTCGTTGGCGGAATACCCCTGCTCGCGCATCATGCCACCCAGGCGTTCAAACATGAACATTTCGACATCAGTTTGAGCGGCGCCCAGGATGCCCTTGGGGAAGGCAGAAAATGCCATGTTGACCAAGTCAAACAGTCTCAAGGGCAGCGATTTCTCGATCAAAATACGCAGCACGCCCAACGCGTGGCGGCGCAGCGCGAACGGGTCCTTGTCGCCAGTAGGTATCTGGCCGATTCCAAAAAGTCCGGCCAGAGTTTCCATCTTGTCAGCCAGCGCCACGCAGACCCCCACATCGTTGCGCGGCAACTCATCACCAGCAAAACGCGGCTTGTAGTGGTCCTCAATGGCCTCGGCCACCTGTGCTTTTTCGCCGTCATGCAGCGCGTAGTAGCGCCCCATGATGCCTTGTAGTTCCGGAAACTCACCAACCATGTCTGTCAAAAGATCAGCCTTGGCAAGCAATGCTGCACGATCGGCCCGCATGGCCAGCTCTTCGCTGCCGAGCTTTTGGCCAATTGCCCGCGCAATCGCCATGACTCGCTCAACCCGCTCTCCCTGGGTACCGAGCTTGTTGTGGTAAACAACCTTTGAAAGTCCGGGGACACGGGACTCCAGCGGCTTCTTGCGATCCTGGTCGAAGAAGAACTTGGCATCGGCCAGGCGCGGGCGAACAACCCTTTCGTTTCCGCCAATCACCGCCGAAGCGTCAGCCGGCTTGATGTTTGAAACAATCAGAAACTTGTTGGTGAGTTTGCCATTGGCATCCAGCAGCGGGAAGTACTTCTGGTTGGCCTTCATGGTCAGGATCAGGCATTCCTGCGGCACTTCCAGGAACGCTTCCTCGAACCGCCCGGTCAGCACGTTCGGCAATTCAACCAGCGCCGTCACTTCATCAAGCAGCGCATCATCCTGAATGGGTTTGAGCCCCTCTTTCGCTGCCGCAGCTTCCAGTTGGCGGACAATTTCCTCACGGCGCTCGGCAAAGCCGGCAATGACCGCACCTTCTTCGCGCAATTGCCGTGCATAGCTGTCGGCGTCCCTGATCGAAATAACCGGTTTTTTTGCTTCATAGCGATGGCCGCTGGTCTCACGCCGAGCCTTCAGTCCCAGCACCGACACCGGCACCACATCGACACCATGCAGGGCGACAACGCCATGCACAGGGCGCACGAAATTGACCGTGTCCCAGCCGTCTGCCAGTTGATAGGTCATCACTTTTGGGATGGGCAGCCTGGCAAGTGTTTCTTCCAATGCCTTTTGCAAGCCATCAGCGAGTTTCGCCCCAGCCACGACCGTATCCAGAAACAGGGTTTCGTTCTTGCCTTCGCCCTCTCGCTTAAGCTGGTTGATCACTGAATCATCAGCGCCCAGTGCTGCAAGCTTCTTCAGCAGGGCCGGCGTTGGATTGCCATTTGCATCCACCCCCACCGAAACCGGCATGAGTTTTTGCGACATGGGCTTGTCGGCTGCCTGCGCCAGCACGTCCCCAACCTGAACCGCCAGACGACGCGGCGAAGCATAGGAAATGACCGATGAATTCGCCGTCAGGCCCTGAGCCTTGAGGCTTGAAAGCATCGTCTCTGCAAAACTTTCACCCAGTTTCTTCAGCGCCTTGGGCGGCAGTTCTTCGACGAACAATTCAACCAGAAGATTTTGCGTACTCATGCTGCAGCCGCCTTCTTCTCAATCTGTGCCAGCACTTCCTCTGCCCAATCTTTCGGGGCCATGGGGAAACCCAGGCGCGCGCGCGAATCGAGATAACTCTTTGCTACCGCTCTGGCGAGGTTGCGAATGCGGCCAATATAGGCGGCACGTTCAGTGACGGAGATCGCGCCGCGCGCATCCAGCAGATTGAATGTGTGAGCGGCTTTCAATATTTGTTCATATGCCGGCAGCGCGAGTTGCTGTTCCATCAGGTGCTGCGCCTGCTTTTCGTGCGCGCCAAAGGCGGTGAGCAGAAACTCGACATCGCTGTGCTCAAAATTGTAGGTGGACTGCTCGACCTCGTTCTGGTGATAGACGTCGCGGTA
>DKAU01000131.1 GCA_002450925.1 Thiobacillus sp. UBA6918
CCGTGGATGCGCATGTTCCGTAATGCACGCCGTTGGGTTGGGTAGACCAGACTGGGACAAGTGCCCAAAAAATGAGAAAATAGCGGGCTTTGCCACGCAAGTTTGACCAAAATTTCCGATATGAATGCGCCTTTGACACTGCTGACCGATGATCACCTGCGTGCGCAGGTGAAGCTGCTTGGCACCCTGGTGGGCCAGGTGCTGCAGGAAACCGCAGGCGAGGGCGTGTATGAGGTTGTGGAAACCCTGCGTCAGGGCTTTGTCGACCTGCATCAGCAGGAAGATGCAGAAAAACGCGTCAGGCTCATGGAGTTGATCGAGAGCCTGCCCCCAGAACAGCTTGAACAGGTGATCCGCGGCTTTTCGACATACTTCAGCGTGGTCAACATCGCTGAAGAGTCCTACGCGCACCGCAATCGCCGCCGCCAGCTGGCCATGGGCGATGATCTTTGGGTGGGCTCATTCCATCACACCCTCTCCAGCCTGAAGCAGCAAGGTGTCAGCGCCGAAACGCTGCAAGGCCTGGTGGACCGCATGCAGTTTACCCCGGTGTTTACTGCACACCCCACGGAAGCCCGCCGCAGGACGACCATGGAAGGCTTGCGCCGGGTATTCCTGTTGTGCGATCGCCTCTATCACCCCATGCTGGGCGATAACGAGCGCGTGGAGCTTGAAGCCGAACTGGATGTGGAAATTCGCATCATGTGGCGCACCGATGAGTTGCGCGAGCACAAGCCGGAGGTGCAGGACGAAGTACGCACCGGCCTGTATTACATGCGCAAGAGCCTGTTCGAAGCCGTGCCGCGCGCCTATCGCTATTTTGAGAAAGCGGTGCGCAAGTATTACGGCGTCAACGAAAAGGGCGCTTCCGCCATTCAGGTACCGAGCTTCATCCGCTTTGGCTCCTGGATCGGCGGCGACCGCGANNGAGTCACTGCGCTTTACCCTCACGCACAGCCTGCGCTGGTGCAAGCTTCCATCCCTGTTTGCGGCCAAGCTGGCGCTCGATGAAACGCGTTTCGGCAGCAAGGTGTTCAACGGCACGGCGGCGCAGCAGTACATTCGCGAGCCGTACCGCCGCCGCGTGGCCCTGATGATGGCAAGGCTGGAAGCCAACCTTGTTCATGTGCGCGGACGCATCAAGGGTGAAAAGAAGGAAGCCCCGCTGTTGGCCTATGCAGATGCCCGCAGTTTCCTGGAAGACCTTTACCTGATTCGCGATTCGCTCATCAGCCATGGTGACCGCACCATAGCAGACGGCGCCTTGCAGGATCTGATTCGCCTCGTGGAAAGTTTCGGCTTCCATCTGCTGCAACTCGACATCCGCCAGGAATCGACCGTGCACACCATGACGGTAGCGGAAATCCTGCGCCAGCTCGATCCGGATTTCGATTACCTGAAGGCGGACGAAGACACCCGCATGCAGGAACTCTGCAAGTGGGTTTCGCGCCATGGCGATCTTTATGTGAGCGATCTTCCCCTGACCGAAGACGCGCGCAAGACACTCGATGTTTTCCGGCGCGTGGCCAGGCTGCGCAAGGAAGTGGGTGCAGAGACCTTCGGCGCCTATGTCATTTCCATGACCCACACCGCTACGCACGTGATGGAAGTCATGTTCCTTGGACGTCTGGTCGGGCTGGTGTCAAACAACGGCAAGGAGTGGAATTGCCAGTTGTCGGTTTCCCCGTTGTTTGAAACGGTTGAAGACCTCAAGCATAGCGAAGGCGTACTGCAAACCCTGTTCAGCAATCCTGTCTACCGTGCGTTGCTCAAGTCATCGGGCGACATCCAGGAAGTCATGCTGGGTTATTCGGACTCCTGCAAGGATGGCGGCATCCTCGCTTCGCAGTGGAATCTGTATCGCGCACAGCTTTCCATCATCGGTATTGCGCAAAGCTACGGCATCGAATGCAGGCTGTTCCACGGCCGCGGCGGCACGGTTGGTCGCGGCGGCGGTCCGACCCACGAGGCGATTCTTTCGCAACCGCCGGGTACTGTGCACGGGCAGATCAAGTTCACCGAACAGGGTGAGATGCTCTACTACCGTTACAGCAATCCGGAGACCGCTGCCTACGAAATCGGCATGGGCGCTACCGGCCTTATCAAGGCGAGCTGCGGTCTGCTTGGCGCGCCGCGCCAGACCGACATTCGCTTTCCGGAAATGATGGCCAGGCTGGCCGAAGCGGGCGAGGCAACTTATCGCAAGCTGACCGAATCCACCCCGGGCTTCCTGGATTATTTTTATGAAGCCACGCCGGTGCGCGAGATCGGCATGATGAACATCGGCTCGCGTCCCTCGCACCGCAAGAAATCCGACCGTTCCATGAGCTCGGTTCGCGCCATTCCCTGGGTGTTTGGCTGGGCGCAGTCGCGCCACACCCTGCCGGCCTGGTATGGCATCGGCTCGGCAATCGATGCCTTGTCGAAGGACAATCCGCAAAACTTGCAACTGCTCAAGGAAATGTACCGCGAGTGGCCGTTCTTCCGCGCGCTGATTTCCAATGTGCAGATGGCGCTGACCAAGGCCGACATGCAAATAGCCGCCGAATATGCGGAACTGGCCGAGACCGACGTGGCCAAATCCGTCTACAAGGTCATCGCTGCCGAGTTTGCCAGTACGCTTTCAGGCGTGTTGGAAGTGGCCGGACTTAAAAGCCCGCTTGAGGAAACCCCGACACTGGCCCTCTCGCTGTCCCGGCGAAAGCCTTACCTGGATCCGCTCAATCACATCCAGGTGCGCCTGATCCGTCGCACGAGAGCCACTGCGGATGAGAAAGAACAGGAAAGGTGGTACATGTCCATGATGCGTTCGATCAATGCGATTGCATCCGGCATGCGCAACACGGGTTGATCAACCGGCGCAGAACATTGCGCTATATTGAAGTGTTTTTCAGGTCGCGAGGTTGATTGCGATGGAAGAAACTCAGAAACCTGCACAGGTCGCCAGGAAGTGGTTCTGGCTTTCGATCCTTGCCAATGCCCTGTTGTTGATCCTGGCTGGCGGCGCGATCCTGTTCGCGTTCACGCTCAGCTACGACCTGCAGGATGCCAAGATCCAGCTTGAGAAATCAAAGGAAGACAAGCGCAGGGTGGAAGCCTATCTTGCCGAGAGTCGAGCCCGGGTCAACGAAGTCGAACGTGAAATCAAGCGCTTGAGCCAGGCACTCAACGCGCCTGATCCGGCACAGGTTGATTCGGGCAAGCCGACATTGCCGGTCAAGGTGCGCTTCCGGAAGTCTTATCTGGGCATCGGGCTGGTGGCGGTCATCGAAAACACTTCAACGCATTACCTGACATTGGTGCTGACGACGCGCAATCCCACCACATCCACGGCAAAGCGTTTCCAGATCGAGATCAAGCCCAACGACGACATCGCCTTCGGACATGACGATGGCTGGAAATTCACCTCAGGCGATGAGTTGAACTTGTACAACGACAACTACCATGCCTTCAAGGCCAGGGTGCCCTGAGGCTCATTCACCCAGCAGGTTCTTCTTCAAGTCGTCCTGAACGGGTTTCTTGCCCAGCCAGATCTTGAGCATTGCGGGTCCGATATCGGGCCCCGGAAGCGTGTCCTTGAGACGGTCGTTATGAATGATGCGCACGCTCTCGTCAGCGCCGACATCCAGGGAAATCCGGTCGTTTTCCCGGGCGTCGAGTCCCTTGAAAGACATGTCCAGCCTGGCCAGCTTGGGTGCCAATTTCGCCAATTCTTCACTACCCAGATTTGCCTCCAGACCGTCGTGCATGGCCTCCAGCAAACTCTCCGAGTCAACGCTGCGCTTCATCACCATCAGCATCCTGCGCGGCTGTCTGACATGAATGGCGGAATCGGCATTGCCTGTTTTCGAGGGTAAATACAGAGCGGCCACATAAACGCTCACCAATCCGAATTTCTTGCGGACGCCTGCGCCATTCAGAGATAGCGGCACATTGTCGAGGCTGACGCCATCTTCCAGCCTTACCCCGGATACTTCAGCGGCGAGCGTAAACCCGCTTGCAGACAGAAACAAAAAGGCAGCGATCAGTTTGTTCATCTTTGGCTCCTTGTCAGATTGGACGTGCATGGCCCGACGGGTGTCCAGGCATGCATTCAGGTCAGGAAAGCCGGCCGGCAACCGCCCCCATGATGCGCCAAAACGGGGAATGTGGGTGCTTGTTTAAAATTCCCGGCGGTTTTGTTCTGCTTGCAAGCACAGCAAAGGTAAAATAACAAACTTGAGCCATTCCAGATACAGGAGCAAAACCATGAGCGATTACGGATTCGACATCAAGATCAGCGGCCCCTTCGGCGAAGCGGTGGATAAGGTTATTGCGGCACTGAAAGTGGAGGGGTTTGGCATCCTCACCGATATCGATATTCAGGCCACGATGAAAGCCAAACTCAATGTCGATGGCCGGCCCTATCGTATCCTCGGCGCCTGTAATCCGCCGCTGGCAAACCAGGCGCTTACAGCCGAACCCGACGTTGGCCTGCTGCTTCCATGCAATGTGGTGGTGCGTGAAGAAACGGATGGTAGCATTACCGTGTCATTCCTGGATCCCGGCATCATGGTAAAACTGGTTAGCAACACGGCTGTGCATGGCGTCGCCACCGACGCGCGCGCCAGACTCCAGCGGGTCAAGGACAGCCTGGCGGCGTAAACGCAGTCTTGCTCTGGTGTTGAACCCCGTCGTTTACGACAGGATTTTCATTCCCGCTTCATGACAATCCGGACGGAGTATCGTGCGTTGCGCACCAATTTCCTGCGCAACGGCACGAAAGTCATCACCGGGATTGTGAATCATCCTGGCGGTGAAATCCCGAAGCGTTTCGTCATCGGCAGCAAAGAGTTCCAGCAGCACACGCCGCTCCTCGGTAAACAGTTTCGCAAGCGAATGGATATCGGCCTCGAATAGCCGCGACAGTACGGACGGTTCATGCTGGAGCAGGTTCCAGAGTACGGATGTGTCGTGGTCAAACAAATGCCTGAGGACTTCATCATCCTTGCTGAACAAGGCATTCAAAAACAATTCGTCGCTGCGGAAGAGGGCAACCAGAACGGCATCCGTATGGACAAACAGTTTCTTCAGTACGCCTTCCCGATGGCTGAACAACAACTGCAAATTCTCCGAATCCAGGTTGAAAACGCTTTGGAACACCAGCGGCGATGCGGAGAATATCCGCTCGACGACTTGCCTGGATGCAGATAGCACGGAAGCCAGAACGACGTCTTCATGCTGTAGAAAGGCGCGCAGAATCCCATGGGGAAACGACAGAAGCTGCCATGTCATGTCCGTCCCTGACTCGAGCAGCTGTCGGAATGGCGCGGGAGAGCGATCAAACACCAGGCTGATCATGGCTGGCCGGATATCGGCATATTTGCCGTAGTAATGCAGGAACGGTTTCTTGTGTTCGCTTGGACCCAACGCCTGAATGTAATCATGCACCTTGGCATCCTTGACCGCGTTCTCTGCAACGGAGAACTCCGGATCGACAATGCGCGTTTGCGACAACAGGCGACGGACAGTCTCTTCCACCTGACCCGAGGGAGAGCTGTGGAGGAAGTTGATGACCTCAGACAACACGTCGTCTTCCCATGCGAACAAGTCCTCGAGCAGGGTCTTTTCACAGTGCAGTAATGATTCGATGGCTTCAGGAGTGCAGGAAAACAGGCGCTCCAGAATTTCATCCCTGCGCAGGGCCATCTCCCAGAGCATGGTGTTGGAAGAAAGAAAGAGTTCGCGTAGTGTCTGGTCTGGTAACTGGAAAATGCGCAGCAAGACGTCAGCCGAGTGCCGGAACAGGTTGATCAGAATCGCGTCGTGACAATCCAGCAGTCTTAGCAGAACATGATCCGAGTGATCGAACATGCGCTCGATGACTTCGTCGGCTGAGGAAAAAATGCGGCGCAGGGCGTGTGGAGAAAGACCGAACAATGCGCGGCCAACCAGGGGGTCAGGGGTTACCAGCACGGCGTGCAGGGTACGGTCCGGGTACCAGAAGAACTTGCGCAGGACATCGGGCGGGAGCATCAGCACCGCTGCCAGCGTGGTGTTCGGCATTTCAAACAATTCCCCAAGGACAGCGTCCGAATGGGAAAAAACCAGGTCGAGCAAATCGGCACCGTCAACCGCTTCCCTGCGCTCGGCACGAAGCAGGATGTCACTCCGGGCAGCCCCTCCTTCTGGTATCGGAAAACGGTTGAGCCGCAAACGACGGCTATCCTCGGTATCCTGGGTGACCCCTTGCTGTGGGGGTGTGTCGCCCAGGTGGATGGCCTCGCCAGGCTCTGCAAAGAGTTGGGAAAACATTTGTTTCACTTCGTTTTCCCCCCGTGCCAGCATTGGCAAAAGCCTGCTGTCATCTGCCGTAATCAGCAGAGTCAATGCCAGCGCACCTTCATCGGGGGAGAAGATCTTCGACAGCACGGCTTCCGAATGACAGAACAGGTTCCAGAGGACGCGGTCGGATCGTGTAAACAACCACTCCAGGATTTCCGGCGGCTGCGAAAAAACCCTGCCTAGTACCACGTTGGAGTGGCCGAACAGTTTTTCCAGAACCGTGTCGTGCTTGCGAAAAAGGCTGGCCAGTATCGCATCCGGAATATTGATTAATATTTCGATGAAATCCGGCGAGCGCACGAATATCCGACGCGTCACATTCGGTGGATAAAGGAATATGCCGCCTAGCAGATCATCACCATGAGAGAACAGTGAACGAAAAGTCGGTTCCGGATAAGCGAAGATGGCCTTGAGTGCATCGGCAGGGAGGACAAGCATATCGTCGATCGTGTCTTCCGATACTGCATCCATTGCCCTCAGCAATAAATCTTCGTCATTAAATATGCGGCTAACCAGGCCTGGGTCTGAGAAACGATGATTCGCATAGAATCTCGTCATGGCGGCTTGCTTGCGTGGGCTTTCCATGCGCTCGATCATTGCGAGAATGTCGGGTGGGATTGCTGCCGTATCCACCATTGCAAGCCCGCGCTGTTGTTCGATGAAGTTCGATATCGCGCGTGACAAGATTCGGCGGTCATTGATCGCATCGGCATTTTCTTCCAGCTTTCTTGTGAAAGTCAGAGTCAGGTCTGTCTCCAGCGCAAAGAGATCCTCCAGAAGATAGTCGTCACATGCAAACAAGTTGCCGAGTGAGTCGCTCGGCCAGTTGAACAGCTCGGCCAGGAACCCCTCTCTTTGCGAGAAAAGGTTGCTGAGATAGAAATCATTTGAATGGCCGAACACCTGCTGAAGCACGGCATCCTCATGCGCCAGCATGGCTGCGAGCACGCTGTCTTTCGGGATGAATATCTTTTCAAGCACGCGATCATCCTGCTTGAAAATCAGGTTCAGGGTCGTATCCGACTTGTGTGCCATTTGCCGCAATACTCCATCTGAATGCTGGAGCATTCTGGCAAGCACAAAGTGCGAGTGTCCAAACAGCAATTCCAGCACACGCGGTTCATGATGAAACAGGGCCAGCAGGAAACTGTCCGAGGTCCAGAACAGCTTGTGCAACAGATACGGCGCATGGGAGAAGATATTTGTCAGCAGGCTCGGATCCTGCTCGAATATTCTGGACGTCACTTCATCCGCGTGTCCGGAGATTGAATCGAAAAGTGTGGTTTGCGGCAGACCGTACTTGCCGACAAAGGAGGCCAGCAGAAAGGAGCGGGGCATGCGCTCTGCTGCGGTGGGCGTCGGCATCTGCGAAAGGAAACGCCTGCCACGATCGACCACGGCCGGATGGATCAGGGAGAACGCTTCTGGGCGGGCGCTATGGTCATCAGACATGATTTTCAGCCTTGTTCATTTCTTTATTGCAGGCTCTGACAAGTTGGGTCAGCCACCCTCTTCCTGACTAATTTGCTCAACAATAAGACCTTGCCAAGAGGCAATTCTATGATTTCATTGAGTTTGATTTTACGGTTTCCACGTGGTATTACGATATTAAAATATTTATATTCCCTAATAGCATAATACGAACTATATTGAGAAAGGCAAGTTTGCCAACCAACCACCACGAGGAGAGGATTCATGTCAGAACAAAAATTGCTTCCGAAATCCAACGCAGTTGTTCTTTCCAGTTCGCACAAATCGCGTCCCTACTGGGAAGGACGGTCGCCCCGCTGGATTTGTCAGATGATGGTTCAGCGAGCCTGTGTTCCGGTGACCGGTGGCATTTATCGGCTTAACAAGGTATCCGAGCCGTTTATCCCCATCCAGACCAGTGCGGGGGAGCCATTGGTCAACTTGCCGTCGCAGAACCTGCATATCATGCACTCGCACAGCGAAGGCTCTACCCTGGACAGCAGCTTTGCTGCCTATGATGAAGCGCCGCGCGAGATTCATCTGCAGCCGATCCAAACTGTGGTGAAGATGCACACCCGCATCCCCGCGCTGTATTCCACCCACCACAACCAGCTGGAAATGCAGTTGAGCCTGTCAGCCGAATGGATGTACGAAAGCAAGGAAAACCTGATCTTCAATCATCCGGATTGGGGTCTGGTAAACAACGTTGCCCCGCGGTTGCAGGTGAAGTCGGACGCTGGCCCAACGCCAGACCTTCTGGATGACATGCTGAGCCGGATCTGGAAAGTGCCAGATGTTTTCGTCATGCATCCTGAGGCACTTGCCTATTTCAACCAGCAGTGCAACAAGATGGGCATTACGCTGGAAACCACCGAGTTCAACGGCGGCCATTTTGTCTGCTGGCGCGGTCTGCCCATCCTCCCGACCAACAAGCTTTATCTTTATGACGGCAAGGGACAGAAACTGCAGGATCGCAAGGTTGGCGCCTCCAAAACCAATGTGCTGTTGCTGCGCATGGGCGAAGACAAGCAGGGGGTGATCAGCCTTTACGCCGCCGGTACCGAGGGCAGCCCGCGCTTCCCGTTCATTACCGTCGACTTCATGGGCATCTCCGACGAGTCTGTGGCTTCGTACCTCATGACCATGTATGCCGCGATTGCAGTGTTGACCGCTGGCGCCCTGTGCAAGGCTGAAGTCGTCATCTAAAAGGAGGCCGACATGAGTAACCCAGTCGAGCCTTCGGGCGGGGCGTTCATTGCCGACTCCCTGCATGCAGGCGACTATCCCTACGTCTTCGCCTCGCCAACCGAGGGAACGTTTGAAGTCCCGGGGTCGGCGGAAAGTCCTGATGAGGCAAATGTTGCTGATGTGGAAATGCCTTTTGCAATGCATTCTCCGCTGACGCCTGCCATGCCGCCGATGCCGGAAGGGGTAGTGCCCTCGCCATCGCTGGATCTGTCATTTCTATCCCAGCCGGGGCACGTGCCCATGCCCAGTCCCAAACTGGCAGAAGCAACCCAGCCGCAACCAGCCAGCGGAGTATCGCCATCAGCACCGTCTTCTCCTGACGTGCATCCAACGGAGATGCCGGCGACACCGGTTTCGCCTGGTGTCGCCGAGTCTGCTGCCGGGGAAGCCAATGAGCTGGCGGCCGAGTCGCCTGTCAATGTGGAACCGCCTGCGCCCTCTGCCATTGAAACGCCGCCGGCACCCATTGCTTCACCGCCGGGTCCTGTCGCCGGTGAACCCAATGTTGCGGTTGGGCAATTGCCCACAGGGGCAGCCATGCCGGCCAGCGCGGTTGGAACGGCGCCGGTACACCCGGAACCGCAACCGCCTGCCGCGGCTGACATGCAGATGCAGATGAGCCAGAACATGGCCGAGCAGATGGCAACGATCCTGCAGGACATTCTGCGAACCAAGGCGCCGTAAGAGCGTTTTTGCCGACGTTTCATAACAAGACTTTGCGCAAGCGGGCCTGAAGAGGTTCGCTTGCGATAAAGGAGATGGAGGAACCAGCCGTGACAAACTCACAGCCCAAGAAAGCTGGCGGTCAGACCATGATCGATCAGAGCGCCATGACCGTAAACCAGATTTTCATCATCAGCCTGCCGGCACTCGGCTTCGTATTCGATTCTCCCTGGCCGCTCGTGTTCACCGCAGTATGCATGAGCATTGGCCTTGTCTTTCCCAAGTGGCAGCCATTTACCCTGTTCTACAAGCAGGTTGTTAAACCCCTTGGCCTTCTTAAACCGAAACCGCATCCGGATGATCCTGCGCCGCACCGCTTCGCCCATTTGCTGGGCGCGATCTTCCTGTTCTTTGCGGCCGGCTGCCTGTTCATGGGCTACGCCATGCTGGGCTGGATTCTGTGCTGGACGGTTGTGTTTCTTGCGCAACTCAATCTGCAGGCACATTTCTGTGTAGGCTGTTTTCTGTACCTGCACATGACACACCTGATGGCCGAGCAGCGCCATAACGGAGGAGCGTAATCATGATTGATATGTCACGCCTTCTGATCGCGATTGGCATTCTGGCGGTATTCACGATCGCCATCGCCACGTGGAACCGGCTGCTGATGAATATTGTGAAAATGCGCACCCGTGGTCGCAAGTGGCCGCTGGAGGTATGGAACGGAAAAACCACGCTCCTCTGTTTCAGTACCAAGGAATGCGTGGTGTGCAAGTACCAGCAGGCCAAGGAGGTCCAGGAAATACGCGAAATTTTTCCTGAAGAAATGCTTGATATCCGAAAGTTCAACCCGATCGAGCGCCCTGACCTTGCCAAGATGTTTGCCGTGGTCAACGTGCCCACGACGGTCGTGCTGGACGGCCAGGGCAGGGTACATTCATTCAACGGCAACTTGGCAAAGGCCAAGGAACTGAAGTCACAGATCAAGGCGGCCCTGGGTGCGTGCAAGGCCGATCTGGACGCCAAACCGGTGCTGCAAAAAAAAGAAGTCGAGAAAGTGGTCATCATCGGCTCGGGACCTGCCGGGTGGACGGCGGCGATCTATGCTGCGCGCGCCAGCCTCGAACCGCTGGTGTACGAAGGCGAAGGGGACAAGTTCATGATCCCCGGCGGCCAGCTCATGTGGACTGGCGAGGTCGAGAATTTTCCCGGATGGCCTTCCGGCATCAATGGTCCGGAACTCATGACCAAGATTCGCGACCAGGCCGTGCGCTGGGGTTCTCGCGTGATTGGTGCGGACGTCAGTAAAATCGATGTTTCCAAACAGCCCTTTGAATTGACCGACTCCGAGGGGAATATTGTCAAGACGCACGCCATCATTGTTGCCACCGGCGCGCGTGCCCGCTGGCTGGGGGTTCCCAATGAAGAAAGGCTGGCCCGTAGCGGCGGCGGGGTTTCAGCCTGCGCAACCTGCGACGGCCCCATGCCCATCTTCCGCAACCAGTCCATTGCGGTCATCGGTGGAGGCGATTCCGCGCTGGAAGAAGCGATGCAGTTGAGCAATTACGCAAGCCGCGTTCACGTCATCAACATCACCTCGGACCTCACCGCGAGCAAGGTCATGCGCGAACGCGCGCGCAACAATCCAAAGATCGAGTTTCACTTCAACAAGACCGTGGTGGAAGTGCTGGGTGAACAGCAGGTTGAAGGGCTTCGCATTCGCGATGTGGTGGAGAACACCGAATCGACCATGCCGGTCAAGGGCATGTTTGTCGCGATTGGCCACACACCCAACACCGGCTTCATCAAGGACATCGTGGAACTGAACCCGCAAGGCTATATCGTCGCCACCAAGCCGTTTCGCACCAACACCAGCGTGGAGGGGATCTTCGCAGCCGGGGACGTCATGGATCCCTACTACCGCCAGGCCATTACCTCGGCGGGGACGGGCTGCATGTCTGCAATGGATGTGGAGCGCTGGCTGATTAGCCGGGAGATCGGCTGACGATGCGATGATTTGTCCCTCCGGATTCAGGGGCCCGCGCAAGCGGGCTTTATTATGGCTGCGCAATAGCACGAATCGGAAAAATCCGGCCGCCAACGGGCAGGCGCCCGTTGCCTATATAATGCACAGCCTTAAAGTCAGGAATCCTCCAGACCCTCTCGGTTGCCATTTTTAACATGCCGTTCAAGAAACCCGAACTCCTCGCACCTGCCGGCTCGCTTTCCATGCTGGACACCGCCTTCGCATTTGGCGCAACGGCGGTTTATGCCGGCCAGCCGCGGTACAGCCTGCGTGTTCGCAACAACGACTTCGGTGATCTGGACGTGCTCGATCAGGGCATTCGACGCGCGCATGAGCAGGGACATGCGTTTTATCTCGTCTCCAACATTTACCCGCACGGCGCCAAGCTCAAGACCTACCTCAAGGACATGGCGCCGGCAATCGCGCTCAAGCCCGATGCGCTCATCATGTCCGATCCCGGCCTCATCATGATGATTCGCGAAACCTGGCCGGACATGCCCATCCATCTTTCCGTGCAGGCAAATACCGTCAACAGCGCCTCGGTGCGATTCTGGCAGCAGGCCGGCATCAGCCGGGTGATCCTGTCGCGCGAATTGTCATTGGAAGAAGTGGCGGATATCCGACAGGCCTGCCCGGACATGGAGCTGGAAGTTTTCGTGCATGGTGCGCTGTGCGTGGCGTATTCCGGGCGCTGCCTGCTCTCCGGTTATTTCAACCACCGCGATCCCAATCAGGGCACCTGCACCAACTCCTGCCGCTGGGACTTCAAGGTCAATCCGGCCAAGACCGATGCGGCGGGCGACGTCTGGCTGATCGAAGAAAAGGAACGCCGCCAGGGCAGC
>DKAU01000028.1 GCA_002450925.1 Thiobacillus sp. UBA6918
ACATGCAGGATGGCGCGCTGGATGACTCGCTGGAAGCCCAATGTGGGCTGGGTGTCGACTTCGCCCTCGCCTTCTACCCTGGGAGCATGCTCTTCAATAAAGTCGCTCAGCCGCTTGCGCAGGTCTTCAAGGCTGGCGCCGCAGGCACGCAGGACTTCAGCCGCAGAGGGGTTGTCCAGCATCGCCAGCAGCAGGTGCTCGACCGTAATGAACTCATGGCGCTTCTGACGAGCGTCCATGAATGCCATATGCAAGCTGACTTCAAGTTCCTGCGCGATCATAACAACCTCAACTTCTCTCCATCGTACACTGCAACGGATGCTGGTTATCCCGGGCAAAGCGGGTCACCTGATCCACCTTGCTGTTGGCGATATCCTTGGGATACATCCCGCAAACTCCCATGCCCTCAGTATGTACTTTGAGCATGATCTGCGTCGCCCGTTCACGGTCCATGCCAAAAAAACGCAGCAGCACCGTCACCACAAAGTCCATGGGTGTGTAATCGTCATTTAGCAGAAGAACCTTATAGAGCGGCGGCGGGCCGGTTTTTGCCTTTGCCGGCTCTAGTAAGGTTGCTGCTTCACGTTTGACTGCCATTACCCGGAATGTAGCTGAAAACAATACTTATATTTGATGCGCAGAATATATTTTTCAAGCTTGTTTTGAATATGTAAAGAGTCCTTCTGTAAGCAAGATCCCTTGAATAAGCGTTTCTGTGAATGAGAAAAATATCATTTTTGGCATATCGAGGCGAAAAAACCATGAAACTCAACGCGACAACCAATCCTTACATCATGACAAGATCTTTCCGAAGAAAAGTTTGATGCCTTACTTAAAGCAAGAACGCCAATCCATGTCACTATTTCCGTGCACCAAGAAAAAAGGATTGAGAAGAGTGGATGTATCTGAATATGAGAGAGGTTCACCCGTTAATTGGATAACACCTCCACCAGACTCTACCACTATGCACTGTGCCGCCGCGGTATCCCAAAGGGATGTAGGGCCCAGCCGAGGATACAAATCCGCTCTGCCTTCGGCTACCAGACAAAGTTTCAGCGAACTCCCCATCGGCACCAATTCATGAGGGCCCAGCCTTTGCAGGAAAGTTAGAAGTGAGTCTCCGGAATGGGAACGACTCCCGACAACGCGCCATGGAGTCCCCGCTGTATGCCGTGAAACCCTAATCTGTGTTCTCGGGCCTGATTTTGAGGATTTGAATGCACCAAGAGCGGATGCCGCCAGATACATGATGTCTAGAACTGGTGCATAAACCACACCTAGAACCGGGCGCCCGGATTCGATGAGGGCAATGTTCACCGTGAATTCGCCATTGCGCTTGATAAATTCCTTGGTGCCATCAAGCGGATCAACCAACCAATAGCGGCTATTGACATCCGGCCCTGAGAAATCCCCAATCGCTTCTTCAGACAAGATGGGCAGGCCCGGTGTCAAAGATGACAGCTCCTTAGAAATAATGGCTTGCGCGCTGGCATCTGCCTCCGTAAGGGGAGATTTGTCTTCCTTTTCCCGGACCGAGAATTCCTGGTCATAAATTTCCAGAATTACATGACCCGCTTTTCTTGCTATCGATTCAACCGCATTCAAGAGTTCGTCATTTACAACCATCGTCAAACCTGGTCATCCCTGATAATTCTCCTCTCGCGCAGAAGATCAAGTACTTTCTTAACCGAATCTTCGAGACTCAGAATGTCGGTCTCGATGATAAGTTCAGGATTTTCTGGCTCCTCATATGGAGAAGAGATCCCAGTAAATTCTTTGATTTCACCGGTTCGCGCACGTTTGTACAGTCCCTTTACATCACGCGTCTCACAAGTCTCGAGAGTGCACTTACAGTAGATTTCCAGGAAATCCTCATTTGAAAACAAGGAACGTACGCGCTCTCGATCTTTTTGGAAGGGCGAAATGAATGCTGTAAGTGAAATAACGCCTGCATCCAGAAACAACTTCGTCATTTCCCCGATACGACGAATGTTTTCAACTCTGTCCTCATCCGAGAAACCCAAATCAGAGCAAAGGCCATGGCGGACGTTGTCTCCATCAAAAACAAAAGTGCGAGACCCTAATTGATGCAACTTTTCCTCTACCGCATGGGATAAGGTTGACTTTCCTGAACCAGAAAGACCAGTAAACCAAAGCACGACAGAGCGGTGTCCATTTAGCTGCTCACGTCTTTCTCGAGTTACTGTTGCACTATGCCAGACGACATTTTTTGTGCTCTCACTCATCCTGATTTCCAAATCGATTTGTGTTAGATAGACGAAAAGGGATGAACACCAAAAACTGTGGCGGAGAAGGGGGGATTCGAACCCCCGATACGGGAGAACCCGTATGCCGGATTTCGAATCCGGTGCATTCAACCACTCTGCCACCTCTCCGCAGGTATCGCATGGTTTATTGCTGATAAACAGCTCGGCGAAGGCGTGATTTTACATGCTACGCAACACTCCCCCAACCAAATTTAAGGGAATATTGCTCTATCCCTCCTCGAAAACTGCCAGTTAAGTTAGACTCGCGACATGATCCGAGCCTTGTACTTGAGTTGGCTGATCCTGATCATACTGCAAGGATGCAGCCGCCCAGTGCCTGACCCCGACACCAGCAAGGAGCTGGTGGTCATTACCCGTTACGGTCCCTCAACGTTTTACCTCGATGCAGAAGGCAATCCCACAGGCTTTACGCATGATGTGGTGGAGGCTTTTGCCGAAAGAAACAACTGGAAAGTCAAATGGCAGGAACCGGAAAGCTATTCCGAGATTTTTGATGCCTTGCAAAATGATGAAGCCCATATTGTCGCTGCCAGTCTGATTGCTGCTTCGGTAGACGAACACAGGTTGCTGCCCAGCCCGCATTTGTTCGAAACCCGTGTAGTTATCGTCACCCGCCAGCCCATTCCAAAAATCAACAACCTGGCCGACTTGGCCAAACTGGATATAGCCGTAACTGAAGGCATAGGACATTTGTCGTTGCTTGAAGCGGCCCAGCGCAAATATCCCAAGCTCAAATGGACCACGTTGCAGGATGTATTCCCGGAAGGATTGCTCGCGAAGCTGGATGAAGGGCAATTCGACGCCGTCGTAGTCAATGAACAGGACTTCGATCTGGCGCGAATTCATTATCCATCACTACGTATCGCCTACGCTCTGGCCAAGGACGAGCCAGTAGTCTGGGCTTTGCCCCAGGCAAGCAGCCCGTCCCTGGTCTCAAAGCTCAACCGTTTCTTTATAGAAATCCGTCGAGATGGAACGCTCAAGCAGATTTACGAACGTTACTACGGGCATGTAAAACGGCTAGAACAGGCCGATGCCGAAGGCATCATGAAACGCCGTATTTCCGTCCTGCCCGATTATCGCAAGTATTTCCATGCCGCCCAGGAGCAGACCGCCATCGACTGGCGCCTTCTTGGCGCCATCGGTTATCAGGAATCGAAATGGGACCCCTATGCCACTTCCCCCACCGGGGTGCGTGGTCTGATGATGCTGACTTCGGATACCGCAGACCGCATGGGCATTTCCAATCGTCTGGATGCCGAGCAAAGCATCATGGGTGGGGCAAAATATCTTGTGCTGCTAAAAGATACCTTGCCTGATCGAATTACCGAGCCAGACCGCACCTGGCTGGCACTTGCAGCCTACAACCAGGGAATCGGGCACCTCGAAGATGCCCGCCGGATCGCCCAGGCCAAGGGCTTGAATCCGGACAGTTGGGCAGACGTGAAACAGACCCTGCCGTTACTCGCCAGGGGAGGCTTCGAGAATGTAACCAAATATGGTTACGCACGCGGAGGAGAAGCCGTGATCTTCGTGGAGAGCATCCGCAACTACTACGACATGCTGCTCAAGCTGGAAAAACCGCACAAACCCTATTTCTCGGACAACAAAAAGCGCCGGCAGAAACTGGCTCTCAACTAAGCTTTTCCATGCCGCCCATCCAGGGCCGCAGCGCATCCGGGATGGTGACGCTGCCGTCGGCATTCTGATAGTTCTCAAGGATGGCAACAAGCGTCCGGCCCACAGCCAAACCTGAGCCATTCAATGTATGCACCAGTTCCGGCTTGCCCTTCTCGCCACGGAAGCGTGCCTGCATGCGGCGCGCCTGGAAGGCTTCGAAGTTTGAGCAAGAGGAAATTTCACGGTAAGTATTCTGGGCCGGCAGCCACACTTCCAGATCGTAGGTTTTTGCACTGCCAAAACCCATGTCCCCCGTGCACAAGAGCATCTTGCGGTAAGGCAATTCCAGCAGTTGCAGTATTTTCTCGGCCTGACCGGTCAACTCTTCGTGAGCGGCATGGGAATCTTCGGGTTTCACGATCTGTACCAGTTCCACCTTGTCGAACTGGTGCTGGCGGATCATGCCGCGGGTATCCCGACCGTATGAGCCAGCCTCGGAGCGGAAGCAAGGCGTATGCGCGACATACTTCAACGGCAGGCTTTCCGCTGCAAAAATTTCGTTGCGCGCCAGGTTGGTCACCGGCACTTCGGCAGTGGGGATGAGATAGAGCTTTTCGTCTGCGTTCTTGAATGTCGAGAACAGGTCTTCCTCGAACTTGGGGAGCTGGCCGGTACCAAACATGGAATCCGCATTGACCATGTACGGCACATAAATCTCGGTGTAACCATGCTCGCGTGTGTGCACATCGAGCATGAACTGGGCAAGCGCGCGATGCAGGCGCGCAATGCCGCCCTTCATCACGGAAAAGCGCGCGCCCGAAAGCTTGGCGCCGGATTCGAAATCCAGACCCAATGCTGCCCCCACATCGACATGGTCTTTCACCTCGAAGTCAAATGTGCGCGGTGTTCCCCAGCGAGACACCTCGACATTTTCTTCGCTGTCCTTCCCATGTGGAACCGATTCGTGCGGAAGATTAGGCACACCCGCAAGCAGATCCTGCAGGCGCGTTTGAATATAGGCCAGTTTTTCTTCCGCCGCTTTCAACTCATCGCCCAACCCTGCCACCTGCGCCATGATGGGCGCCACGTCCTCACCTTTGGACTTGGCAATGCCGATGCTCTTGGACAGGCTGTTGCGGCTGGCCTGCAGTTCCTGCGTGCGGGTCTGTACGGCTTTGCGGTCGGCTTCCATGGCATTGAATTCGGCCACATCGAGATCAAAGCCACGGGTCTTGAGTTTCGCTGCCACGCCTTCCACATCAGCGCGCAGTTGTTGAATATCCAGCATGATTTCTTCCCTGTTACTTTTTCTTTCGCGCGGCGCTATCCAGCCCGCGCAAATAATTCAGCCGTTCGGCAATTTTTCCTTCCAGCCCCCTGGGCGTGGGCTGGTACCAGCCAGGCTCCTTCATGTCATCCGGCAAATAGGTTTCGCCCGCCGCATAGGCATCCGGCTCGTCGTGCGCATAGCGGTATTCACGCCCGTAACCCAATTCCTTCATCAGTTTGGTCGGCGCATTGCGCAGATGTACCGGCACTTCGCGCGAACCATCTTCGCTCACAAAGCGACGGGCATTATTGTAAGCCACATACGCCGCATTGCTCTTGGGCGCACAAGCCATGTAAAGCACGGCCTCGGCAATCGCCAGCTCGCCTTCCGGGCTGCCCAGCCTTTCGTAGGTCTCGGCCGCATCCAGCGCCAGTCTGAGCGCGCGCGGATCAGCCAGGCCGATATCCTCGCTGGCCATGCGGATCACACGCCTGGCAACATAAAGCGGNNCCGTCGAGCATGCGCGCCATCCAGTAAAGCGAAGCATCGGGATTGGAACCGCGCACACTCTTGTGCAGTGCGGAAATCTGGTCGTAGAAATTCTCGCCACCCTTGTCGTAGCGACGCGCGCCGCGCACCAGTACATTGCTTGTCAGTTCCTGGGTGACGGCAGTCTTCTCTGAGCGCGCGGCCTCAGCCAGCTGTTCAAGGTCATTGAGAAAACGCCGCGCATCTCCATCGGCGTACTCGATTACCTTTTCCACCACGCCTTCTTCAAACTGCACATCCGGCAGCGACTGTCGGGCACGTTCAAACAAATGCTGGAGATCCTCGGCGGTGAGCGATTTCAGCACATACACCTGCGCGCGCGACAGTAGCGCGCCCACCACCTCAAAGGAAGGGTTCTCGGTGGTGGCGCCAATGAAAGTCACCAGCCCGGATTCCACATGCGGCAGCAAGGCGTCTTGTTGCGCCTTGTTGAAGCGGTGGATCNNGCCGACGCCCGGCGGACCCCAGAGAATGAAGGAGTGCAGCTTGCCTGATTCGTAAGCCACACGAAGAGGCTTGCCATGACCTATCAGGTGCTGCTGACCAACTACCTCATCCAGCGTTTGCGGCCGCAGGCGATCAGCCAACGGCTGATAGACCGGATCGGACTCGAATAAATCTGAAGACACGTCTAGTCAGAAATTACATCAGCGCCCTTGGGAGGCACAAATTTGAACTCGCTGGCATTTAACGCCGGATTCTTTTCCATGCCGGAAAATTTCAGCAAGGTTGTCTGTCCGAAACTGTCCTTCAACTCCATGGCTGCAAGGGTGTTACCTGCAAACCCCATGCGTATGGCTTCAAACGTGGTCTCCTTGTCCCGGGGTCGTGCTTCAAGCCAGTCCAGGCCCTCGCTGCTGCCTGCATCTTTCAGGTTGAAGTGTTTTTCGATG
>DKAU01000098.1 GCA_002450925.1 Thiobacillus sp. UBA6918
GGCGGCATGGTGCCCTACCTGTTTGGTGCCATGGGCATGGAGGCTGTGGGCCGCGCTGCGGGTTCGGTAGTGGTGGAAGTGCGCCGCCAGTTCCGTGACATACCCGGCATCATGGAAGGCAAGTCCAAACCCGAGTACGGCACCTGTGTAGACATGCTGACCAAGGCTGCGATCAAGGAGATGATGATTCCGTCGCTGCTGCCTGTTTTGGTACCTGTTCTGGTTGGTCTGATCCTGGGGCCGAAGGCGCTGGGTGGTGTGCTGCTGGGCACCATCATCACCGGCATTTTCGTTGCCATCTCCATGACGACTGGCGGCGGTGCCTGGGACAATGCCNNATCAAGATCATCAACATCGTGGCATTGCTGATCGTGCCCTTGCTGTAAGGCTTGATTGTTCTCGAGAAAAAGCCGGCGCATGCCGGCTTTTTCATTTGGTTTTTTCTGTCCTGAGGTAGTATTCTGGGAATCTGAAGAACAAATCACCGGATGGAGACTGGATGATGCCGAGCAATTTTCTCAAGCCCGCTTTTTTGTACGCTGTTGTGGCCCTGTTGGCCGCAGGCTGTGCTGAAAACCCTCCCCCTCCGACATCTGTTGCAAAGCAGCCCGCAGCTGCTGAGTACAACACATTTGATGTCCAGCAGGGTCTTGTTAATGTCTCCAAGAAACTGCCCAAGCTTCTTGAGCTTGGTCAGGATGTGACGTATTCGATCAACTTGCAGGCAACGGACGCAGCGCGCAATGTGACGGTTCGTGAGCAGATTCCTGCCAACGCACGTTATATCCGTACTGAGCCGGAAGCCTACGTGGCAGGAAACCAGTTGATCTGGACTTTCCCTGAACTCGCGAAGGGGAGCACGAAGACACTGAACGTGACACTGAAACCCGTGCAGGAAGGACGCATCGAGGGTTATACAACCGTGACAGTCGAGCCTCAGGCCTATGCTGCCACCATGGTCGGAAAGGCCAAGCTTGCGCTTTCCAAGACTGGCCCAAGTACTGCCATTGTCGGCAAGGATGTGACCTACGAACTCAAGGTGACCAACACCGGTACCTATCTTGCCAAAAACGTTTCGTTGACCGATCAGGTACCCCAGGGACTTGCACATACCAGCAACGCACGTGAGGTGGTTACCGAGGTTGGCGATCTTGAGCCGGGGCAGAGCAAGACCGTTCCGCTGACGTTCAAGGCTGTCCAAAGAGGGCAGGTGCGCAACACAACTCTGGCGCTTTCTTCGAATGCCGATCCGGTTGGCGCTGAAGCGGGCACTACGGTTTTACTGCAAACCTTGAAGGTTGCAGCCAAGGGATATGACGACCAATACGTAGGCAAAAGCTCACCCTACGAAATCAGCATCAGCAACCCGGGCGACGTTCCGCTCAAGAATGTTGTCATTACGGACAGCATGCCGCAGGAGGGCAGCATTTTGCAGGCAACCGGTGCCTCGCTTTCCAATGGTGTCGCTACCTGGAATATTGGTGAGTTGTCCCCCGGCGAAGAGAAAAAATATTCCGTCGTGACCACTGCCATGTTCCCTGGTGTGCACAAGAACACGGTAAAAGTGAAAACCGATGAAGGAGTCACTGCGCAAACTGAATATTCCACTCTGTGGCGCGGTTTGCCCGGCTTGTCATTGCAGATGATTGATTCAGCCGACCCAATCAAGGAAGGCGATTCCACCGAGTTCACCATTACCTTGACCAACCAGGGCAATGCTGCGGATACCAATGTGCGGGTGCAGATCAGTTTCGCGCCCGGCCTGCAGCCGGTGTCTTCAAGTGGTGCTTCCTCTGCCAATGTTTCGGGCCAGTTGGTGGCATTTGCGCCCGTGGCCACCATAGAACCCAAGAAGTCCTTGGTGTGGAAAGTCATTGCCAAGGGCATCGTGTCCGGCGATAACCGCACCCGTGTTCAGTACACTTCGGACAATACCAAGGTGCCGGTGACCAAGGACGAGAGCACCCAGGTTTACTAAGCTGATATTCGAACCTGACAAAGGAGTCATCATGCTTAGAAAAAGTTTTCTGGTAGCCGGCCTGCTGTCCGTACCGCTTGCCCTGGCAGCGCCCGAGACCTACAAGATCGACGATAACCACAGTTTCGCCAACTGGAGCATTCGCCATATTGTCGGCAAAACCACCGGGACCTTCACGAATATCACCGGCAAGTTGACGCTGGATCCGGCCAACCCCAATACCGGGAATGCCGACGTCACGATCAAGATGGTGTCGTTGGACTCCGGTCACCGTGAGCGCGATGTCCACTTGCTTACCGCCGATTTCCTTGACGCCAGCAAATATCCGGACATGCGTTTTGTCAGCACGGGTTTCAAGTCGACTGGCAAGGATGCCGGCGTCATGTCAGGCCAGCTTACACTGCATGGTGCAACGCGCAGTGTCGAGATTCCCTACAAGGTACTGGGTTTCGCCAATGACCCCTGGGGCAACCAGCGTGCTGCCTTCGAAGGCAGGTTCAGCCTCAACCGCAGCGACTACGGCATTACCAAGTATGTGGATGGCGGCAATGGACTGATCGGCAATGAAGTGGAAATCACGCTCCTCGTAGAAGGTTTGAAGCTCGGGGCGGATGGCCAGGTAATCAATATCAAGGACAAGCCTCCTGCGCCAGTCGCGGCGCCTCAGCCTGCGGCGCAACCGGCTCCGCAGCCAGCCAAAAAGCCGGGAATCGAAGACCTGCTCAAGGACATTCTCAGGTAAGTGGGGAAGGGGCGGTATAATCCGCCCTTTCAGCTTTTAGAGCCTTAATCATGAACCTTGACCGCGTAAGTTCCGGCAACAACCTGCCGGACGATTTCAACGTCATTATCGAGATTCCTGCCCACGGAGAGCCTATCAAGTACGAGGTGGACAAGGAAACCGGGGCGATGTTTGTAGACCGCTTCATGTCTACATCCATGCATTATCCCTGCAATTACGGCTACATTCCCCACACGCTCTCTGAAGATGGCGATCCGGTCGATGTGCTTGTCATTACGCCGATCCCGCTGATTACCGGCGTGGTTGTGCGTTGCCGCCCGGTTGGCATGCTCAAAATGACTGATGAAGCGGGTATAGATGCCAAGCTGATCGCCGTACCCATCGACAAGCTTTGCGGGCTCTACAAGGCGGTGAAACGCCCGGAAGACCTGGCGCCACTGACACTGAAGCAGATTTCCCACTTCTTCGAGCACTATAAGGATCTGGAAGAGGGCAAGTGGGTCAAGGTCGAAGGCTGGGTTGGGGCGGATGATGCTCGTGCCGAAATCATGGCCGGCGTCGAACGCTACCGCAACGCCGAACACAAACCCGCTTTCTAGGTTTTCTCATAAATATATCCGCGCCAGGATGCCAGTTTTAGGCGGCATCTGGCCAAAGCGTTTCCCTGTTAATTCATGAAGATTTGTATCATTTCAGACTCCCACGACAATCGTCAGCTCATGGCAGCGGCGGTTGCCGATGCCAAGACCCGCGGTGCCGAGGCTGTGCTGCACTGTGGCGACGTGGTTGCTCCGACCACCCTTCGTATCCTCCAGAAGTACGAACTGCCGGTACATGTCATCCATGGCAACAATACCGGTGACATGTACAGCATGAACCGGCTTTCGGCAGAACCTGGCAGCGTCATCCGCTACCATGGGCAGGACGCCGGCATCACGCTGGGCGGCCGCCATATTTTCATTGTCCACTATCCCCATTACGCCAAGGCGATGGCCTGCACTGGGGATTTTGATCTGGTCTGTTGCGGACATGAGCACAAACCAGAACAGATTCAACTCTCCAACGTGAAGGGCGGTATGACTTGGTTGATCAACCCCGGCACCGTCGGAGGCGTCGGCCATGCGCCGACTTACGTCATGGGCGATCTGCAGAGCATGGAATTCGAAACCCTGCCTGTGCCTGTGCCAGCCACCGTTCCAAGTGAACAGCCGCGTGTAACTCCGCATGTCTGATGGGGTTTTTAAAAACCACTCTATTCGCGCATAAGTAAGTTCGATCAATAACGAGGGCCGTTTCTGTGGCGATAGAGGCCCCATCAAGGTAACATCCTTCACCTTAAATGTAGGGGCGCGTTGCGGGGTCGAGGCGCACTCTTGAAAACCATTCTGACACCCCGCATCCGTTGCGATGGAGGACCTGATGACGGACGTAGTAGCAACCAACGAGACCATACTAGTCGTAGGCGGCGGCATTTCCGGCATGACGGCGGCTTTGGAAGCCGCAGAAACCGGAAAGCAGGTCGTTCTGCTTGAGAAAAATCCTGCCCTGGGCGGTCGCACTTCCCAGCTTTACCGATATTTCCCCAAGATGTGTCACCCGACCTGCGGCCTGGAAATCAACCTGCGCCGCCTCAAGGCCAATCCGCGCGTGCGCGTGATGACCCAGGCCGAGGTCACCAACATCACGGGTTCGACCGGCGACTACACGGCCACGGTGAAAATTTCTCCGCGTTATGTGAATGAAAACTGTACTGCCTGCGGCGCCTGTGCCGATGCAGTGAAAACCGAAGTCGACAATCCCTTCAATTACAACCTTGGCAAGATGAAGGCGGCATACATCCCTTCTGCCATGGCTTACCCGCAGCGGTATGTGCTGGATGAGTCCATCATTGGAACCCCCGATGCTGACGCCGCGAAAGCTGCCTGCAAGTACGGCGCCATCGACCTTGACCAGAAGGAAGAAACCATCGAGATAAAGGCTGGTGCCGTGGTATGGGCAACCGGTTGGCAGCCGTACGATGCAAAAAAGATTCAGCCCTATGGCTATGGCCGTTACAAGAACGTGATCACCAGCGTGGAGTTCGAGCGTTTGGCTGATCCCCACGGCCCTACAGGCGGCAAGATCCTGCGTCCTTCCGATGGCAAGGAAGCCAAGAACGTGGCTTTCATCCAGTGCGCCGGTTCTCGAGACGAAAACCATCTGCGCCACTGTTCGCGCATCTGCTGCATGGCTTCGCTCAAGCAGACCCATTATGTGCGCGAGAAGAACCCGGAGGACGGCAAGTCCACCATTTACTACATCGACATTCGTGCCATCGATCGCTTCGAGGACTTCTATCAGAAGGTCCAGGCCGATCCCAGTGTCAGTTTCGTCAAATCCAAGGTCGCGCGCATTTCCGAAGATGAGAACGGCAACCCTGTTTGCTGGGGCGTAAATACCGAAGGCTACAAGCGCTATTCCAACCCGCATGATCTGGTGGTACTGGCTGTCGGCATGGAACCCTCCGTCAAGGGTGTGGCCATCCCCGGGCACATCGTGGCGGATTCCAGCGGCTTCATCGAAGCCGATCCGGCTAACGGCGGCGTGTTTGGCGCCGGCTGCGCCAGCAACGCGCTGGATGTGAATCGTGCCGTTCAGTCCGCAACGGCTGCGGCGCTTCGTGCCATTCAGGTGGTCAACAAAGTGGCGCGCGCCGAAGTTTAAGCAGGAGATTAGAGACAAATGGCTGAAGAAAAGAAATTCGCCGCGTATATCTGCAAGGGCTGTGGCCTGGGCGATCGCCTGGATGCCGACAAGCTGGCAGGCATTGCGCAAAAAGAAGGCAAGATGCAGGTCGTCAAGCAGCACGATTTCCTGTGCAATGCCGACGGCGTGGCAATGATCAAGAACGATATCGCCGAAGGCGTGACCCACATCATGATCGCGGCCTGTTCACGTCGCGCCAAGACCGAGGCGTTCTATTTCCCCAACAATGCTGTGGCCCGCGCTAACCTCCGCGAGGGCGTGATCTGGATTCGCCCCGATACTGAAGAAGCCCGCGAAACCACGCAGGACATGGCGGAAGACTATGTGCGCATGGGCTGTGCCGAAGTGAAGGCCATGACCGCGCCCGGCGGCAACGTCAACACCGGTTCCAACCGTACCCTGCTGGTAGTTGGTGGTGGCGTGACAGGTATGACGGCTGCGCTGGAAGCGTCCAAGACTGGCTATCCCGTGGTGCTGGTCGAAAAATCCGGCGCGCTCGGCGGGTGGGCGGCCAAACTGTGGAAACGCATTCCCGTGCATGAGCCCTTCAAGGCCCCGGCCGATACTGGCGTGGCCGACATGGTTGCGCAGATTGCAGCTGATTCCAACATCAAGGTTTACCTGAATTCCACCATCGCAAAAACCGATGGTGCTCCCGGCCGCTTCGTGGTGGAGATTGCAACCGAATCCGGTGCCATCAGCACCGAGGACATCGGCGCGATATTGCAGACGACCGGTTTTGAACTTTATGACGCCAACAAGTTGCCACATCTCGGCTACGGCAAGTCCCCCAACGTGGTGGACCAGGCAGGTCTGGAGGCGCTGGCCAAAGCAGCCAACGGTGGCCCCATCCTGAGACCTTCCGATGGCAAGCCGGTTACCTCCGTGGCCTTTGTGCAATGTGCCGGCCAGCGCGATGCCAGTGGCGAACACCTGAGCTATTGTTCCGGTTATTGCTGCAATGCCAGCATCAAGCAGGCGATGTATTTCAAGGACGGCAATCCGGCCATCGACACCACGGTGATCTACACGGACCTGCGCACCCCTGGCAACGGCGAGGATTTTTACCGTAGCGCGCAGGAAAAGGGCGTGATCTTTACCAAGGGCAAGGTTGCGACCGTTGCCCCCAACGGCAATTCCTGCGTGGTGAACTTTCACGACCTGATTCTTGATGACCAGAGCGCACAGATCGAGGCTGATCTGGTGGTGCTGGCAACTGGCCAGGTGCCCAATTCAGGCGTGAACATCGACATGACCGCCGAAGAAAAGGCAGAAGACGAAGCAGCGGAAGCCGCTGCTGCTGAAGCCACTGCTTCCGGTGCTCAACCGATCCAGTTTTCCAAGAAAGTATCTGTGCTGAACCTGACATATCGCCAAGGTCCGGATATTCCGCAGTTCAAGTATGGCTTCACCGATTCACACTTTATCTGCTTCCCCTACGAAACCCGCCGTACCGGCATCTACACGGCTGGCCCGGTGCGTCGTCCCATGGATATGGTACAGGCCCGCGAGGATGCTACCGGCGCTACGCTGAAGGCCATCCAGGCACTGGAAAACGCCCAGCTTGGCCGTGCCGCGCACCCGCGTTCGGGCGACCTGTCCTTCCCGAAAGTGCGTCTGGAAGGCTGCACCCAGTGCAAACGTTGCACGGTGGAATGTCCCTTTGGCGCCATTGACGAAGACGAAAAGCGCTTCCCGCTGTTCAACGAATCACGCTGCCGCCGTTGCGGCACCTGCATGGGCGCTTGCCCGGTGCGCGTGATTTCCTTCGAGAACTACTCGGTGGATACGGTCGGTTCGCAGATCAAGGCGGTGGACATTCCCGACGAGTTCTCCGAGAAGCCGCGCATCCTGGTGCTGGCCTGCGAGAACGATGCCTATCCGGCGCTCGATATGGCGGCCATGAAGCGCAATGAATATTCCGCCTTCGTGCGAGTGATTCCGGTGCGCTGCCTGGGTTCGGTCAACACCATCTGGATTACCGACGCGCTGAACGCAGGCTATGACGGCGTCATGCTCATGGGCTGCAAGCACGGCGAGGAATACCAGTGCCACTTCGTGAAGGGTTCCGAACTCGGCCGTTACCGCCTCTCCAAGGTCGGCGACACGCTGAAGAACATGAACCTGGAAACCGAGCGCGTGAAGGATCTGGAAGTGGCCATCACCGACATCGACAACCTGCCGCGCATCATCAATGAATATGCGCAGCAGATCGTGGACATTGGCTTGAGCCCCTTCAAGGGCTTCTAGGGCGGAGGAGAAAAACATGAGTGCAAACCAACAAATGGCCGCCAAGTACAAGAACAGCTTCCTCAAGGAAGTTGAAGACCAGGTGGAAATGGGTGAGTGGGTCAAGATGTGCATGCAGTGCGGCGTCTGCTCCGGCTCCTGCCCGACCAACTTCCATCCCGGCTGGGAGCATCCGCCGCAGGAAATCTTCATGATGATCCGTGCAGGCAAGCGCGAGGAAGTACTGACCAGCCCCTCGATGTGGATGTGCACGTCCTGCTACAACTGCATCGTGCG
>DKAU01000010.1 GCA_002450925.1 Thiobacillus sp. UBA6918
CCCTACGAGCAACTCAAGGAGTTGACCCGTGGCAAGGGCGGCATCAATCGCGAAACACTGCACGCCTTCATTGACGGCCTGCAAATCCCCGATGCCGAGAAGGCACGCTTGAAGGAAATGACGCCTGCCTCCTATACGGGCAAAGCGGAAGAACTGGCCAAACGTATCTGACGTGACTGAGCCGGTCGAAATCCTGCGTGCCAAGCTCAATGCAGAAACCGCAAAAGTTGCCTGGGCCGAAATGCAGCGACATCATGCTCGTGGTGTGGTGATCGGCGTAGACGGTAAGCTTGACTTGGTTTCCGTCGCAGTAGCGATGGCGAAGGATGACGGTGCCGCCATCGGCGGCTGGATGCAATCGGGGCAGGTTGGCAAGGTCACCGACGATCAGGCCCTCGACTGGGTTGAGCGCAACCCTGTTCTGTGGAGCGTGGTTGTTGCGCCGTGGGTGTTGGTGCAGGAAAAAACCAGTCCTTGACTCATGCCGGGTGCTCCCGACCTGACAGCTTTGAAAATTCGACAAGAGCAATTCCATGTCCCCGTTCGATAAAGATATCTCCGAAGCAAACTTCCAGCAGGAAGTCATCGAAGCCTCTTTCCAACAGCCTGTTGTGGTGGATTTCTGGGCGCCGTGGTGTGGACCCTGCAAGGTACTCAAACCACTACTCGAAAGGCTTGCCGCCGAGTACAACGGCAAGTTCATTCTGGCCAAGGTCAATGCCGACGAAAACCAGGACCTCTCCGCGCAGTTTGGTGTGCGGGGTATCCCCGCTGTCAAAGCCGTGGTCAACGGAAAGATTGTCGATGAGTTTTCCGGTGCATTGCCGGAGGGAGAAGTTCGCGAGTGGCTGGGAAAGATTGTACCGAGTCCTTCTGAAGAGCTTCGACAGCAAGCGCAAAAGATGCGTGGCGCAGGCGATGATGCGGGCGCGCTGGAACTGCTGGCACAAGCCTCCGGCCTTGACCCCAACAACGAATGGGTGCGTGTCGATGCTGCTGAAATAATGTTCGTAAAAGGCGAACTCGAAGAAGCAAGGCGCTTGCTGAACAGTTTGCGCGATGACAATGTGGCCAAAGACGCACGCACTGTGCAGCTTCTTGCCCAGATCAAGCTGGCAGAAATGGGAGCAGGCGGCGAGAACGAAAGCACCCTGGTTGCGGACATTGAGGCGGACACAAACAACCTCGAGGCACGGCTCAAGCTTTCCAACCTGTTGATTGCTTCAGGACGTTATGAAGAAGGCATGGATCAATTGTTGGAGATCGTTCGCCGTGATCGCGGCTACCAGGATGACATTGGCCGCAAAACCTTGCTAGATGTCTTCAACCTGCTGGGTGGGCAGGGCGAGTTGGTTTCCCGCTATCGCCGCCTCCTGGCAAGTGCCCTGAATTAGATTGTCTGCCCGAGCTTTGCTGCATACTGGGCCCGCATTGCTGTCTGCCTTCCTGTAAGCGCAAAGCCCTGGATATTCTGACCTTCGTCCACGTGCAAGGCGCAGATGCCGTCTTCCTTGCAGTCCACCTGCCAGCCGCCGTTTGAGGCCGGCGGCAATACCGCCATCGGTAGGGCGGGGGTCTTCACCACCACCGGCATGACCGGGTAGCGCACTTCGGTTTCCTCGCCTGCAAGCGTCGCTGCAAGTGCGCGCGCCTGCTGCATGAGCGGCAGCACGAAAGGCAGGACCTGGCCATCGACTTCGGCGCAGTCGCCCAAGGCATAGATATCCGGTACGGATGTCTGCAAGGTCTTGTCCACGACGATGCCGCGATTGACCTNNCCGGATGCGGCGAGGTCGTTGGCGAACTCGGAGCCGATCAGTCCGCCGCCCAGGATGGCAACACGGCTTTCCGGTTTGAGCGCAGATCGAAACTGGCGGTAATCCTGCAAATCATTCACGGCGTACACACGTTCCGAACCCGGGCCGGTGAGGCCGTGCGGAATGGGGTCGGCGCCCAGCGCCATGACCAGGCTGGCGTACTCCGTTTCGCCGCCATCCCAGCGGATTTTCTTGCCGACGGTGTCGATGGCGCTGATGCGGGTGTTCGTCATCACTTGTGCATTCAAGTCTGCAGCCATTTTCTCGGCTGGCGTGTTCACCAGCTGGTCGGCGGTTTTTCCGGCTGAGAAAGCATTCGACAGGTTGGGCTTGGAATAGAAATGCCCATCGTCCGCGGTGATGAGGGTGACAGGCGTGGCCTGATCGCGCTTTCTCAATTCACGAAGTACGGTGTAGCCCGCAAGGCCGGAGCCGATGATGACGATGGGTTTCATGTTCAATCCTTAATCCTTGTTGCATATTCCTGATTGCTGGCCGTCCGTATTCGAACGGCCCATGGCAATCGTGTTCTTAGGCGGCCGCTACTTCAACCATTTCGAAGTCGGCCTTGGAGACGCCGCAGTCCGGGCATTCCCAGGACTCGGGCACGTCTTCCCAACGGGTGCCGGCAGTGACGCCGTGCTCGGGGTCGCCCTTGGCTTCGTCATAGATGTAGCCGCATACGATGCATTGCATAACTTTCATGATGTTTCCTTTCAATATTCAGTTAGTGGTGCTGATCCTGCTCAGGCAGCGATCCGGTCTTTTTGCGCCTGGTAGTGGTGGGCGTGTTTCTCTTCAACTTTGGCCAAGGCAGCGAAGCGCTTGGCTGCCTTTTCCAGTACGCCCTGAAACATTTCAGCGTGCTCTTTCGATTCCGCGATCTGTTCGTCAATTTCCTTCACCGCGGCGTGGTGTCCTTCTTCCATCGCTTCGTGGCGGAACTTGGGATACATCTCGGTGTACTCGTGGGTCTCACCATCGATGGCGTATTGCAGGCACTTCTCCGGGGTCATGGTTTCCTGGGCGAAGAGCAGTTCGGCATGACCGAATGCGTGCAGGATTTCCTGGTCGGCGGTGGCCTCGAACACTTTCGCGGTTTCATCGTCGCCAGCGGCGCGGCAGATTTTGGCGAAGTAGCGGTACTTGGCATGTGCCATGCATTCGCCGGCGAACGCCGCTTCCAGGTTCTGGATGGTGGGGGATTTGATATCAACAGCCATGTCGTTTTCTCCTGTAAAAATTGATCCGTTTAATTTGCTGACAGCAATTGCTGTCCACGGATGCAACTTTACGGGCGCTAAAACGATAGGTCTAATTGATTGTTACAATAAACACGATAGATTTTAACAAACTAACTTGTGAGGCCTGGGAACAGGCCGGCCAGGCCCCTGGCCATCATCTCCACCGAGATGGCGGCGATGATCAGACCCATCAGGCGGGTGACGACGTGGATGCCGGTCTTGCCCAGCCGTCTGGCGATGACGGGCGCCGCACGGAAGGAAATCCATACTGACAGCGTCACCAGGGTGATGGGGATCAGCAGGCCAGCCTGGTGCACGACATCGCCTGGGGCGGCACCGGCCGCAATGATGACGTGGGTGATGGCGCCTGGACCTGCCAGCAAGGGAATGCCCAATGGCACTGCACCGACGGCCTCTTTTTCCTCGACTTCCATGGCTTCTTCCGGCGTCTGCCTGAGGGGGCTGACATGCGCATGCAGCATCGACATGGCCAGCGTGAGCAGCAGCAGTCCGCCGGCGACTGAGAATGCTTCGATGCGGATGCCAAAGAACCTGAGTATGTGCTCGCCCATGAAGGTAAAGATCACCAGCACCAGCCAGACGGTCAATGACGAGATCCAGGCTGCCTTGTGTGACTGTTCAGGTGAGAAGCCACGCGTAGCCAGCATGAAAATCGGAATGACCCCGACCGGATCAACAATTGCGAAAAGCGAGAGCGCGGCCTGGATCAGTTCGGCAAAGTGCATGCGTTATCAATCTTCAAAGTTCTGAAAACAGGTAGGCCAGCAAAGCAACCCCCAGCACCAAGACGGACAGATTCATCGCGATACCGCCCCAAGTGCAGTAGCGCTGAGGAATCTCGACGGGTTTAAGTGTTTGCAGCACCCGCCTGAATTGCACGATCGAAAAGCCAATGACAACCAGGGCCAGGCTAATGAATGCGACCCCGATCCAGAAAGAGAAATCCCGGCCGACATGTGCCGGGTTCTGACGAAGCATGTGCAGAAACAGGCCGAAGCGCTCCAGCACGAAGCCGAATGCCATCAGCGTAAGACCGGTGCGGTTCCATGCCATCAGGGTGCGCTCGGCAGCAAAGAAAACGCGCGGGTCATTGAGGTCTGACATCTCTTCCTTTCTAAAAATCAGCGTTTTCCTGGCCGGATTTTCTCGACACAGGGGAGGCCTGCGGCCAGTATGGCCTGACGGATTGCTTCGATGGCACGTGGCCGTGGAAAGCTCTTGCGCCAGGCCAGGCTGACCACGCGGGCGGGTGCCGGCTTGGTAAAGGGCCGATAGGCCAGCAGGTTGTCGGAAGTTGAGTGCAATCGTGTGGCGGTGCAGGGTAACACGGTGGTGCCCATGCCTGAGGCCACCATGTGGCGGATGGTTTCCAGCGAAGAACTTTCCAGGGTTTTTTGCAACCCGCCCTGGGCAGAACGATTGAGTGCCGGACAAACCTGCAGCACCTGATCGCGGAAGCAGTGGCCGCTGCCCAGCAGCAGCATGCTTTCGTTCTCCAGTTCGGAGCTTTCAAGGGATTTCTTTTTCTTCCAGGGGTGGTCGGCCGGAATGGCAACGACGAAGGGTTCTTCGTACAAGGGCAGGGAAAGGATGGAAGGATCCTCCACCGGGGTGGCAATGATCATGGCATCGAGTTCGCCTTTCTTGAGCTTTTCCGTCAGCACACGGGTGTAGTTTTCCTCCAGCAAAAGCGGCATCTTTGGCGCACGTTCGTGCAATTGAGGAATGAGTTCTGGCAACAGATAAGGCGCGATGGTGTAGATGGCCCCGAGTTTCAACGGTCCCTGCAGGTCATCCTTGGCTTGCGCTGCAAGATCCTTGATGCCGTCCACCAGTTCGAAGATGTGTGCGGCTTGTTCTGCTACCCGCTCGCCTGCCGGTGTAATACCGAGTTCGCCACCGCCGCCGCGCTCAAACAGGCTGACTCCAAGCTCTTCTTCCAACTTCTTGATGGCAACCGACAGCGTGGGTTGCGACACGAAACAGGCTTCGGCTGCACGGCCGAAATGCTTTTCGCGTGCCACGGCGAGAACGTATTTGAGCTCAGTAAGCGTCATAGAAAATATCTATGAAAATTAGTGTATTGATTGAGGAAGTGTAGCCCCAAGTCACGCTTGAGAAAAGAAAAGCGCCTGAATTTCTTCAGGCGCCAACAGGGGACTTCTGCAGAGGGTATTAGATGGCATCAAGCCTTGAAGCCGAATCCATGAAGTCGAAGGTAATCTTTGCAACCGTCTCGTCCTGATCGGAATCAATTTTTTTGACGATAGTCTTGTTCAGGGTCAGTTCTGCCTTATAGGCGGCTGAAAGCACGGCACCATAGTTTGGCAAGGCCCTGACCAGAAAATCTATTTCGTTGTCTTCCTTGTTGATCACCCCCAGTGTTTCCAGGAGGGTTATCTTCGGCATGGGGTCTGCATCGTTACGGCGATGGCCAACAACCTGCGTGAACTTGCGGAAATCGTTGTAATAGCTGTCCTGCTCTTCAACCAGTTCCCCGGTTGAGTAGATGCCATCCATCAAAAGGGTCAGGGTGCGGTCCTTGATTTCCTGGCGAGCCCAGGAATTGATTACGCCTTCAATCGTTCTGTACAGGCATTGCTCGAGGTGACCGCCGACAACATAGACATGGGACGCCTTGACTTCGAAGGTCAACTCGCCATCCTGGGAAAAAACGCGGTAATCAGGCCTGCAATCCGTCATGAAGTATTCTTCCTCAGGTGTTTTGTCCTGAAGGTAAATGACGGGTATTCCCTTTGTCTTGGCGTAACTGATTGCCTCGTCCACCCCGCGTTTGCTGGAAAGGCGGGAATCGTAGGTCCCGCTGGCATGGGTTACGATAAGAATCGAATCGGTGTTCGGGTTGACCTGGGAGGGATCGACGAAAAGAGGTTTCTGGCAAGTGGCCAAGGCCGCTTGGGAAAACAATGCCAAAAACAGGATCAGATAAGACTTCATATACTGCAATTTCCAACTCGCTTGATTCACCGAAAAATTTGAGCCAGATAACCGGGCTATCCACTTCGCATCCTATGAAGACTGGCTTACACCAGGCTTACGTTTCATGTTTGCCGGAGGGGAAATCGTACGAAATTACCAGGTATGGCCATGGGCGGCAGTTTGAAGACGATGCACGGCAAAAGGTTTCGGCCGGGGCGGCCGACAATAGACCTTGATTCGACTGGATTGCGAGGGTTTGGAAAATGATCAGCCGCTGGGTGGTGGGCGTAGTTCTGCTTTTTGGAATACTGCTTGCCATGTTGCCAAAGACAGACGAACAGTCGCTCGCCCGGATCGCCTCAGCATCCATGCTGATGTGCACCAAGGATTTCCGTGAACGGGTCGGCCAGCAGATTCTGAAAAGCGAGCCGGTCGAAGCAGAATTCAAAAATGCCTGCCCGGATCTGATTGCTTCGCTGGAAGTCGATGAAGCAGGCGCCATTGAAATGGCCGCCAAGAAACATCAATTGAAAATATCTTTGAATCCAGTTGTGGATAACGGCAAGGTACGCTGGAGTTGCCGCGGCGAACCCGCTACTTCCATAGCCAAGATATGCAAGCCTTGAACGAACAGGGCAACCCGGTTGCAGTCAGTCTGCCTTGGCGGAGGCTGTTTCCTCGTCCATGGCCAGCGAATAAATGCGCTGCAAATCACTTTCGCTGATGTCCACGAAAGTGTCGATCTGCGACAGGGCATACACAAGATGGCTGTGTGGAATCATGGCCTTCTCCTCCTGCGTTCCCGCCTTGCTCCATGTCTGCGGATACCGCCGCCAGGAAAATGGGTAGTTGAAGGCCACGGCAACAGCCAGAAGGATCAGCACATTGATCATCACCGGGCTTAGTATGTAGAGATATCCAAGGGCATGTACCTTCGTTCCACCCAGCACGGCATACAGGGCAGTCGCACCGCCCGGCGGGTGTATGCAACGCAAAGGAAACATGGCGAGGATGGAAAGGGAAACGGCGAGTGATGCAGCTACCAGGGTATCGGGTACCCACTGCGCGCAGGCAACCCCGATGAACGCCGAAACCAGATGTCCACCTACCAGGTTCCAGGGTTGCGAGAGCGGGCCGTGTGGCACGGCAAACAGAAGTACAGTCGAGGCACCTATCGATGCAACAGCATAAATTGCATCTTGCTCACCCAGTATCAAATGGCTGATCCCCACAGCAGCCAAAATTCCAAGCAATCCGCCAACGGCGGAAATCCACTGCTCACGCGTTGAGACGGAATGGGCTAAACGATTCATCTGGATTTTTCAGGGCAAGTCGTAGAAGTTGGCAGAGTTTAAAACTACCTGTTATATTGAACAAACGATAAATATAGCTATTTAATATCGGTTATATCGATATATGGACATCGAACTCGCCCGTACCTTCCTCGCTGTGGCCGCCACCGGCAATTTCGTTGCGGCGGCCAATCGCCTGCATGTCACCCAATCCACCGTCAGCGCCCGCATCCAGACACTGGAAAGCCTGCTGGGCGGGCGGCTGTTTCAGCGCGGGCGCAACGGGGCCGAACTCACGCCCGCCGGCAAACGCTTCCTCAACCACGCCAAGAATCTGGTGCGCACGCTTGAACAGGCGCGTCACGATGTCGGGCTACCGCAAGGCTATCGCGACGTGCTGACCTTGAGCGCGCGCATTGCACTGTGGGAAGGATTCCTGCCGTACTGGGTGGACTGGATGCGTAAAACCGAGCCGGATGTTTCGCTCCGGCTGGAAATCGGTTTCGAAGCCGACATCATGCAGGGCCTGATCGAAGGCACCGTGGACATCGGCGCCATGTACACGCCGGTATCACGACCGGGACTGATCATCGAACACCTGTTCGATGAAACCCTGCTGCTGGTGACCACCTCGCTGGATCGCGGCTGGCCCGACGAAGGCTACATTCACATCGGCTGGGGGCCGGAGTTTGATGCGAAATTCAGCGAACACTACCCGGATGTCGCCTCTCCTGCGCTGACGGCCAACATCGGTTGGCTAGGCGTGCAGCAGGTGCTGGCTTACGGAGGCTCCGGATATTTTCCGCTGCGAATGGTGCGTCAGCACCTCAAAAGCGGAAAACTCATGCGTGTGCCAGACAGCCCCTTGTTCAAGCTTCCGGCTTATCTGGTGTATCCGAGAGAGTCGCACCACAACGCACTGAGCCAGGCCCTGGACGGCCTG
>DKAU01000058.1 GCA_002450925.1 Thiobacillus sp. UBA6918
GGGCAAGAAAGATGATGCCGGTCCTCCGGACCTGGACGAGTTGTGGCGGCGCTTTAACCAGCGCTTGAACGGCATGTTCGGCTCCCGAGGTGGCAAGGGCGGCGAACCGGGCGGGTCTGGTTCTGCAGGCAGCTCAGGCGGGCTGGCCGGGATGATTGTCGGCCTGGCATTCCTGGTCTGGATTGCCACGGGTTTTTACATTGTGGATGCAGGCAGCCGCGGCGTGGTACAGCGCTTTGGCAAGTACACCGAGACCACGGGTCCCGGTGCGCACTGGCGCATGCCTTGGCCGGTTGAATCCAGTCGAGTGATCAATCTGGACGGTGTGCGCACGATCGAAGTTGGTTATCGGGGCAAGTCCAAGAACCTGCAGGAATCTCTGATGCTGACGGATGACGAAAACATCGTCGATCTGCAGTTTGCTGTGCAGTACAACCTAAAGAATGCCGAGGAATTTCTGTTCGTCAATCGCTACGAGAATATCGAGGACGGCGATGATGTGGTGCGCCAGGCTGCCGAGACGGCCATGCGCGAAGTCGTCGGCAAGAGCAAGATGGATTTTGTGTTGAACATCGGTCGAACCGAGGTGGCTGCGAGAGCGCAGCAATTGATGCAGGAAATTCTTGACCGCTACAAGACCGGCATCAGTATCAGCCAGGTCACCCTGCAGAACGTGCAGGCGCCGGAACAGGTGCTGGCGGCGTTTGAGGACGTGCAAAAGGCCAACCAGGATCGCGACCGCGTGAAGAATGAGGCCCAGGCTTATTCCAACGATGTCGTGCCGCGTGCCCGAGGTGAAGCGGCACGCCTGTTGCAGGAAGCAGAAGGCTACAAGCAGCAGGTGATTGCCAATGCACAGGGTGAAGCGGCACGCTTCAGCCAGGTGCTGGGTGAATACCAGAAAGCACCTGTGGTGACTCGCCAGCGCATTTATCTGGACACCATGCAGCAGGTGATGAACAACAGCAGCAAGGTGGTGGTGGATCAGAAAGGCGGCAACAATCTGCTTTACCTGCCGCTGGACAAACTGCAGCAAATTGCGTCGCAACCATACGCTGGCGCTCCTGAGTCGCTGCGCCAGCCGGTTGGTTCGGCACCGGCGAGCGGGCCAGCTCCGCTGAGTTCCGGCCGTGATTTGCTTGGACGTGACCGGGGAGATCGGCCATGAACCGTATTGCATCCATTTTGATTGGCGCGCTGGTCGCGTTGATTGTTATCAATTCAGTCATCTTCACCGTGGATCAGAGGCAAAATGCGCTGGTACGCCAGTTCGGCGAGGCCGTCGCGGTGTACAAGGAGCCCGGACTGAAATTCAAACTGCCGCTGGTGCAGAACGTGCTGTATTTCGATACCCGTATCCTGACCAGCGACACCAAGCAGGCGGAGAGCTTCCTCACTTCTGAAAAGAAGAATGTGCTGGTCGATTCCTTCATCAAGTGGCGGGTCATGGATGCCAAGCAGTTCTATGTGGCCGTGGGCGGGGACGAAGACCGGGCTGCTACCCGTCTGCGCCAGACCGTGAACGACGGCCTGCGAGCCGAGTTCGGCAAGCGAACCGTGCATGACGTGGTGTCGGGCGAGCGTGACCAGATCATGCGCATCATCCAGCAGAAGGCAGACCAGGATGCGCGCAAGATTGGCGTGCAGGTGGTGGATGTTCGCCTGAAGCGTGTTGACCTGTCTGGAGATGTCAGCCAGTCCGTCTATGGACGCATGGAGGCCGAACGCAAGCGCGACGCCAACGATGCCCGTGCCACCGGTGCTGCGGAAGCAGAGAAGATTCGCGCTGATGCCGATAAACAGAAAGCCATCATCGTGGCTGAGGCCTACCGCGATGCCCAGCGCGTCAAGGGCGAGGGCGATGCGAAAGCGGCTGCCATCTATGCAGCTGCATACGGAAAGAACCCCGAGTTCTATGCCTTCTATCGCTCCATGCAGGCATATCGCGAGAGCTTTACCAATAAGGGCGACCTGATGGTCCTGGATCCCAGTTCGGATTTCTTCAAGTACATGAAGAATCCACGCGCAGGTGGCAAGTAGTGGGCGCAGGCGAGCTGATCATGGCGTTTGGCCTGATGCTGGTGCTTGAAGGCATGATGCCTTTCGCCGCCCCCGCTTTATGGCGCGAAGCCTTCCGCCGCGCCATCGAAATGCGCGACGGGCAACTGCGATTCGTCGGTGCGGCCTCCATGCTGGCCGGTCTGGCGCTGATTCTGCTGGCTAAATAAAGAAACATCATGCGCGCCTGGCTGCTTCCTGAAAACATAGAAGACGTATTGCCGCCCAAGGCATGGAAGCTGGAGGGTGTGCGTCGCGCCATGCTTGATCTCTTCCGTTCGCGCAATTACGAACTGGTCGTTCCGCCGCTGATCGAGTATGTCGATTCGCTGCTGACCGGTGCCGGATCCGATCTGGATCTCAAGACTTTCAAAATCGTGGATCAGCTTTCCGGTCGCATGATGGGTGTGCGCGCCGACATGACACCGCAGGTTGCGCGGATCGATGCCCACCTGCTTGGCCAAAATGCCGTCAACCGCCTATGTTACGTGGGCAGCGTGCTGCATACGGTGCCAGACGGTGTTTATCATTCGCGCGAACCCATGCAATTGGGCGCTGAGCTGTATGGCATGGCTGGTGTGGAAGGCGATCTGGAAGTGTTGACGCTTATGCTGGATGCGTTGCAGGCGGCAGGGTTGAAAAACATCCAGCTCGATATCGGGCATGTTGGCATCTATCGTGCGCTTGCCGAAGCTGCCGGGCTTGCTGCCGAACAGGAGGAAGTACTGTTCAAGGCGCTTCAAACCAAGGCCGGTGACGAAGTTGCCGCACTCTGCAAGGATGTGGATGCAGGGATTGCCAAGGCGCTTGTTTCGCTGACACGGCTTTATGGTGGCGTCGAGACGCTGCAAGCTGCAGGCGAGGCACTGCCAGACAATGCGGGCATTCAGGCTGCGCTGGCCACTTTGTCGCATCTGGCGAAATCACTTGAAAACCGCAGCATCGAAATTGCCTTCGATCTGGCAGAGTTGCGCGGCTACGGATATCACAGCGGCGTGGTGTTTGCCGCCTATACGGGCGGGCACAGCCGCGCGATTGCATTGGGCGGACGCTATGACGAAGCCGGCAAGGCTTTCGGCCGCGCCCGACCTGCCACAGGTTTCAGTCTTGATCTGCGCGAGCTGGTCGAAGCTGCGTCAGACACATAATCAAACTTAGGGAGAACTTAATCATGGCGAAGAATGTCGTCGTCATCGGCACCCAATGGGGCGATGAGGGCAAGGGAAAGATTGTCGACTGGTTGACTGACCGCGCCCAGGGCGTGGTTCGGTTCCAGGGCGGACACAACGCCGGCCACACGCTGGTGGTCAACGGCAAGAAAACGGTATTGCATCTGATCCCTTCCGGTATCCTGCGCGAGAACGTGACCTGCTACATCGGCAACGGCGTCGTTCTCGCACCTGATGCGCTGCTGGAGGAAATCGACATGCTGGCGGCGGCCGGTGTTGATATTTCAGGGCGGTTGAAAATTTCCGAGGCAACCCCTTTGATTCTTCCACATCACGTGGCACTGGATAAAGCTCGCGAAATCGCCAAAGGTGCCGGCAAGATCGGCACAACCGGCCGCGGCATCGGACCAGCCTATGAAGACAAGGTGGCGCGTCGGGCCATTCGCGTGCAGGACCTGTTCCACCGGGAACGCTTCGCCGCCAAGCTGGGTGAAGTGCTCGATCATCACAACTTCATGCTGAAGAATTATTTCAAGGCCGACATTGTCGACTTCAACAAGACGCTGGACGAAACAATGCGCATGGCAGAACGCATCAAGCCGCTGGTGGCTGATGTTCCTCGCGCGCTGTACGAAGCCAACAAGGGCGGCGACAACCTGCTGTTTGAAGGCGCGCAGGGCACGCTGCTTGATATCGACCACGGTACGTATCCGTTTGTGACCTCGTCAAACTGTACGGCCGGCGGCGCTTCCACTGGCACCGGCATGGGCCCGTCGTCCATGCACTATGTGCTGGGCATTACCAAGGCTTACACCACACGCGTGGGTTCCGGCCCATTCCCGACAGAGCTGTTCGACGATATCGGCAGATACCTGGGTGAGAAGGGCCACGAATTTGGCGCTACCACTGGCCGAGCCCGCCGCTGCGGCTGGTTTGATGCGGCTGCGCTCAAGCGCTCCATCCAGATTAATGGCATTTCCGGCCTGTGCGTGACCAAGCTCGATGTGCTCGATGGCCTGGAAACCCTGAGAATCTGCGTCGGCTACAAGATCAATGGCCAGGTCAGCGACATACTGCCTGTTGGCGCTGAGATGCTGTCTAACTGCGAGCCGATCTATGAGGATCTGCCGGGTTGGAAGGATTCCACAGTTGGTGTAAAAACCGTGGACGGCCTGCCTGCCAATGCGCGTACCTACCTGGAGCGCATGGAAGCACTGTGCGAAGTTCCGATCGACATCATTTCCACCGGTCCAGACCGCGAGGAAACCATTGTCAAACGTCATCCCTTTGAATGAATTAGCAGCTTCATTAAATAAAAAACCGGGCTTTTGCCCGGTTTTTTATTTGGAGCAGTGCGGTTGGTTTATTCCTGGTAGGGAACGCATTTGATCTTGTCGCCACCCATGATGGGTAATTGGCCGCCGCATTCCATCAGTTCCTTTGGCGGTTTATAGATCCACATCTGATACATGGACGTGATCCATTGCACGGCGAATGAAATACCCATTAATGCGCCGCTACCGATTACCATCCAGGCAAAAGCCGGTTGCATCTTGGTGAGATACCAGGAGGCGATGTCCAGAAGAATGGTCAGGAAGGGCACGATGATCACGACGCACTTGATCCACAATGGACGCATATAGGCGTGTGTGAATATGTTGCTGACGATGAAAAAGATGAAGGTGATGCCAAACAAATGAATGTGTGACACGCGTACCAGGGTAGAAATGCTCATTCCTTCATCCCTGGATACTAATTTGGATACGTCGTCAAAGTTTGTAAGGTTCGGCAGATGCGGATTGGCGGCAGGGCTATGGCACGCGATGCAACGCGTATCCATGATGGATTTGACCTTGCTGTCATAAACTTCCTTGGCGGCCCCATCGTGAACCCATGTCAGGATGGATTGTCGTTCTTCTGGCGGGAGCATATTTTGCATGGGCCCGTTTAACGCAGACTCAAGCCGGGTGCCACCTTTTTTACCGCTATAGGCAATGCGCAGGTCTTCTGCAGTAAGCATGGTCTTGCCATCGCGGTTGGCATGAACCTCCCAGACCTGAATCATCGCAAACAAGTACCCAGTGCCCAGCACCAGCAGCGTCATGGTGTAGACCATGCGCAGGGACAAAGGTAGAAATGCAAAATGGATAAGACGCGAGTTCATATTATTCACACTATTCCTTGGCGCCCTGGTCTATCCAGTCGCGAATCATGTTGACGGTTTCTTCTGGCAGCGGATCGCTGTTGTGTGGCATGCGCAGGGAAGGGTCTGCCTTGCCGGATACGAGTCTATAAAGTGTGCTGTTCACAGACTGGCCAGCAACAACTACCGGGCCGAACTTGGTGCCGCGCAATGTGGCTTCATAGGAATCCAGCAAGAGACCGGATTTTTCGGTTCCCTTGCCGCCTTCCTTGTGGCATTCCACGCAGTACTGATCAAGTATGGGCTTGATATCGGTGTGATAGGAAAGCGGCTTGGTTTCCTTTTCACCACAGCTTGCCAAAAGTACGGCAGAAACACCTGCAATCGCAATCAAGGAGAAAACTTTGCTGGACATGATGAACCCACCTTTCATATAAAGGATTAGTAGTTTCTAATATACTTAACCATATGAAGAGTTGCAAGTATTTTTATTCTGGTTTTTGTGTGCTTGATGATTGGCAATAAGGTCTTTCTAGTTCATTGATAAAGGAATGAAAAGAACAAAGAGGAGGGCGTGGCATAATGGCCGCTTGAAAAGCAAAAAGGCAGCCTAAGCTGCCTTTTAAACTTTAAATGTGGTGCCCAGGAGAGGACTCGAACCTCCACACCTTGCGGCGCATGCACCTGAAGCATGTGCGTCTACCAATTCCGCCACCTGGGCACGGAAGCCGCGTATTTTAAGGAAAGCGCATAAATTGTCAATGAAGAAATCCGGCCGCGGCCGTGGAAAAGCATCGATTACAAAGGGATTGAGAGCACAGGATCCTTATCTTGAACGCGAGAAATCCAAGTACGGACAGCCGCTCCCTTCGCGGGAGTTTGTCTGCCAGGTCTTGGAAAAGGAAGGGCGTCCAATGTCCTTTGGTGCAATTGCCGGGTTGTTGAGCATCAAGGAAGATGAATTGCCGCTATTCCAGCGCCGCCTCGGCGCTATGGCGCGAGACGGTCAGTTGATGCAGAACCGGCGTGATGAGTGGTGTCTGCCAAGTAAACTGAATTTGGTTAAGGGGCGTGTTGAAGGTCACCCGGATGGTTTCGGTTTTGTGGTTCCGGAAGAGGGAGGTGAAGACCTGTTTCTCTCACCCAAGGAAATGCATCAGGTGCTACATGGCGACAAGGTACTTGCGCGCGTATCCGGGGTTGACCGCCGTGGCAGACCTGAAGGCAAGGTCGTTGAAGTGTTGGAACATGGGCTCAGCAAAGTCGTGGGCCGCTTCTATCTGGAACAGGGTGTAGGATTCCTGGTCGCGGAAAACCGTCGAATCAACCAGGACATTCTGATACCGCGCGAACATTGTGCTGGCGCGAACCATGGCCAGGTTGTCACGGCAGAAATTATTGCCTGGCCGACAAAACATTCCGAAGCCATCGGTCGCATCGTCGAAGTGCTGGGTGACTTTACCGGACCGGGCATGGAAATCGAAATCGCATTGCGCAAGCATGACCTGCCACACGTCTTTCCTGCTGACACTGAAGCCTTGGCGAAGAAGCTGCCTAAAAAGGTGCTGAAGAAAGATTGGGAGGGACGGGAAGATCTTACCCAGCTTCCATTGGTGACCATCGATGGTGAAACGGCACGAGATTTTGACGACGCGGTGTATTGCGAAAAAAAAGGTCGCGGCTGGCGATTGGTCGTCGCGATTGCTGATGTCTCGCATTATGTGAAGCCAGCTGATGCGCTGGATGCCGAGGCTTACGACCGAGGCAATTCGGTGTATTTCCCGCGCCGAGTCATTCCCATGCTGCCGGAAGCCTTGTCCAATGGTTTGTGTTCCCTCAATCCGCAGGTAGAGCGGTTGTGCATGGTGTGCGACATGAATATCAATGCCCGTGGCGAACTGGGCGAGTACCGCTTCTATCCGGCAGTCATGTTTTCCCATGCGCGGCTGACTTATGAGCAGGTTTGGGGCTGGCTGTCCGGCGAGGAAAAGCCGGTCAAGGAACACAAGGCGCTGCTGCCCCATTTGCAGAATCTGGAGAATCTGTTCCATCTGCTGCTGAAAAACCGTCAGAAACGCGGGGCAATCGATTTCGAGAGCGTGGAAACGCGCATGTTCTTCGATGACGAGGGCAAGATCACCAAAATCGCACCGGTGCATCGCAATGACGCGCACAAACTGATCGAGGAGTGCATGCTGGCGGCCAATACCTGCGCGGCAGATTTCCTGATCAGCAACAAGCGACCCGGTCTGTATCGTGTGCACGAAGGCCCGACACCGGAGAAACTGCAGGCATTGCGCGGATTCCTCGGCGAATTCGGCCTTCAGCTGGGCGGCGGCGACGAACCGCAGGCCAAGGATTACGCCGCGCTGCTGGAAAAGATAAAGCCGCGACCGGATGCGCAGTTGCTGCAGACCGTCATGCTGCGTTCACTCAAGCAGGCGATGTACAGCCCGGACAATGCCGGGCACTTTGGTTTGGCCTATGACCATTACACCCATTTCACTTCACCTATCCGACGTTACCCTGATCTGATGGTGCACCGTGCCATCAAGGCCGGGTTAACAAAGGAAAAACCTGGGAAATTGCCGCTGGCGGAAATAGGCATGCATTGTTCGGCAACCGAGCGGCGTGCCGATGAAGCTACGCGCGATGTGGAGGCATGGCTGAAGACTTATTACATGCGCGACCATGTTGGCAATATTTACGAAGGCAGTGTGTCGGCGGTGACGAGTTTTGGTGTTTTCGTGGCATTGGATGAAGTGTTCGTTGAAGGCCTGGTGCATGTAACTGAGCTGGGGCAGGATTATTTCCAATATGATCAGTCCAAACACTGGCTTATTGGCGAACGCACCGGCAAGCGTTTCCGTTTGGGCGACAGGGTAACGGTCAAAGTAGTACGCGCGGATATCGAAACCAGCAAGATCGATTTCACGCTGGTGGAAAAACCGCGTGAAATAAAACCTGCTGAGCAAACCAAATCGTCCAAGAAAAGTAGTAGAAAGAAATCATGAAGGAACGCCTGATATACGGGTTTCATGCCATTCGTTCCCGTTTACGGTCGGCACCAGGCTCAGTCAAGGAAATATGGGTAGATGAAAAGCGCCAGGATGCGCGCATGCGCGATTTGCTGGCATTGGCATCCGGAGCAGGCTTGACTGTACGCATGTCGGATGGTGGCAGGCTGGATAAAATGGTGGGAGGGGCACGCCATCAGGGCGTGGTAGCCAGAGTCGAACCCGTCGCCATGGCGCGTACAGTCGATGAAGTGGTGGAAGATATTGAAGGCGCTCCGCTGGTTGTGGTGCTTGATGGCGTGACGGACCCCCATAATCTCGGTGCAGTGCTGCGTTCTGCTGATGCTTTCGGTGCCCACGCCGTAATTGCGCCCAAGGATCGTTCCGTGGGGTTAAATGCAACCGTAGAGAAAGTGGCGTGCGGTGCCGCAGAGACTGTGCCTTACCTGATGGTGACCAATCTTTCCCGCACGCTTGAAGAACTCAAGGAGCATCGTATCTGGACAATTGCGGCCGATGCCGTTGCCGACAAAGGCATCGACAAAATAGATGCCAAATCTGGCATTGCCTGGGTGCTCGGAGCGGAAGGCTCGGGCCTGCGACAACTTACACGAAAGACATGCGATGATGCTGCGCGCATTCCCATCGGCGGTTCGGTGGAAAGCCTGAATGTTTCGGTTTCTGCGGCAATCTGCCTGTACGAAACCGTTCGGCAGCGGGAGGCGGTGCACGGAGGATGAACATGAACGAGTACGACGCACGCGACATATTGCTGGCATCGGAAGAAATTGCCGACGAAGAGACGGTTCAGTCCTGCTTGAACAGGTTGGGGGTTGAAATCAGCGCCACACTGCACGATCGTTTTCCGCTTGTGTTGCCCGTCATGGGGGGGGCGATCGTCTTTGCCGGACAGTTGCTGCCGCGCCTGGATTTCCCTCTGGAGTTCGACTATCTGCATGTGACGCGCTATCGCGGAAAGACCCAGGGTGGAAACATCGAATGGCGTGTGTTGCCAGGCAAGGCAGTGAGCGGCCGCACGGTTCTGGTCATGGATGACATCCTGGATGAAGGCGAAACGCTTTATGCGGTCAAACAGAAGCTGCTGGAAATGGGGGCGGCCAGAATTTATACCGCGGTGTTGGCAGATAAACAGATTACTCAAGCAAAACCGATCCAGGCGGATTTTGTCGGTCTTCAGGTGCCTGATCGTTTTGTGTTTGGCTGCGGCATGGACGCTTACGGGTTGTGGCGTAACCTGCCGTCCATCCGGGCGCTGAAAGCAGAATAAACGAGGGGTTTCTCAATGCTGGGAATCATTGGCGGTACAGGCCTGACCAAACTGGCAAATCTTGAAATTACACGCAGGCAGGTGGCGCGTACGCCCTATGGCGAGCCATCTGGGGCGCTGACTTTTGGAATGCTGTGTGGCGTGGAAATCGTGTTTCTTGCACGCCATGGTTACGGCCATACCATTCCGCCACACGAGGTGAATTACCGGGCAAATCTTTGGGCGCTGAAGGAACATGGTGTGGATCGACTGGTGTCGGTTGCTACGGTGGGCGGCATTCATCCGGAAATACGGGCGGGTGGCCTGGTCGTGCCGGACCAGCTCATCGATTACACTTGGGGCCGAGCTCATACATATTCGGTATCCGGGGAAAAACCTGTAACGCACCTGGATTTCACGGAGCCCTATTGCAGCGAAATGCGCCATGACATTTTGCGGGCAGCCATCAAGAAAAACATTCACATTCGGGATGGCGGTGTTTATGCCGTGGCTCAAGGCCCTCGCCTGGAAACTGCAGCCGAGATCAACCGCATGGAACGTGATGGCGCAGATATGGTGGGCATGACAGGCATGCCGGAAGCCTACCTCGCAAGGGAATTGGAACTCTGCTATGCGGCTATCGGCGTGATCGTGAACGATGCCGCCGGTCGTGGCGCATCCAAAAATGGCATACGAGAAGAAGATATCCAGCGTGTGCTCAGTGACCTTATGAGCCGGGTTCGTGTGTTGCTTGAGGAACTGGTTGTCATGGACAGCCCCGACTCTTGCCAGAATTGAGCTGAGGCTCCCTGGCCCATGACCATCCGGGAAGTACTAAAAATGGGCGACCCGCGTCTTCTGCACCCGGCGCGCCCAGTCGAGACTTTTGCCACGGAAGCCCTGCGCAATCTTGTTCGGGACATGACCGACACCATGCGTCATATGGACGGCGCAGGACTGGCTGCACCCCAAATTGGAGTGGATTTGCAAGTGGTGATTTTCGCGCTTGATCAAAACCCCCGTTATCCCGATGCCGACGAGATTCCTTTGACTGTGCTGATAAACCCGGTCTTGACCCCGCTGGACGACGTCATGGAGGAAGGCTGGGAGGGCTGCCTTTCTCTACCGGGACTTCGTGGCCTTGTGCCGCGCCATCTGAAATTGCGCTACCAGGGTTTTGATGCCGAAGGCGGGGCAATCGACCGAACGGTCGAGGGGTTTCATGCCCGTGTGGTGCAGCATGAAACCGATCACCTGAAAGGGGTCCTTTATCCCATGCGGATGAAAGACCTCTCGAAACTGGGTTTTACCGAGGTTCTGTTTCCAGAAATGTCCGGAACATCCTGATTCGGTGCAATTTTGCCGATGAACGGCCTAAAGCCGGACAGCCATTAATCCGCTAAATCCACTGGCGGGCGATATGGCCCTTTTCCGATCTTGCAAGCGTGAACATAGATAAAAACAGCCCTTCTACAATCGACATCAAGCGCCTTACTCACGCAGCAGCATTGTTAATGGCAGTCAACCAGCGCTGGAATTTGCCTGGGCGTGAGAAGCTGTTGGGCGAGGCCATTCAAGCCAGCAGAGAAATTTGGAAAGACATCCAGCTGGCCTTGTCGGAAGACAGTTCTGCCGTGCCGATGGAGATACGCAACAATTTGCTGATTGTGAGCGTATATGCCGAAAGCAAGCTGGATGAAATCACGCGATCGCCGGATCAGGAGAAGATGGCTTCATTGATTGACCTGACACGCAGTCTGGCAGTCAGTCTGCGTGAACTTAGAACAGCAGCATAAAAACATAACAAGAAAGCAGTGCGGAGAAAATGAAATACATGGAATCAGAACAATTTGCGGCTGAGAATACAGTCGACGGAATCACACGCGGAGGTGCCATCAAGCCTCAGCGCAAGAATCCGAAACAGCTCCCGGAAAACAAGCCCGAAGCAGGGCGAAAACCCGGCAGCAAGAAGGGCGTCGTTCAACGCCGGGCGCCTTCGCGTGGAAAATATATTGACGAGTACGCCTGACAGGGCTCCCCTGTCAGGTTTTCTGCAGCACGTCGAGCAGTTCTCTTTCTAGCTCCAGCAGCTTCTTTGGGTTGCCCAGTTCTGGGCCACGAATCAGAAAACGGTCTTCCACACGTTCACCGAGCGTGTGGATTTTGGCGCTGTACAAATCCAAGCCGTGCTTGTGGAAAATCAGCGCAATGCGATGCAACAGGCCCGTTCGGTTGCCGCAGGTAATGGACAGAACATGGTAGCGCTTTCGCTCGTCTGCCCGAATTTCGACCACGGGCTGGATTGGAAAATGGCGCAGACGTCTGGAAAGGCGTCCAACCGGCACAATCTCCATTGGCGTTTCTGGTTTGAGTACCTGCGAAAGTTCATACTCGATGAACTGCAGAAAATCACGGTACTGCACTTCTCGCCGGCCATCATCCAGCAGCTGGAAGCTGTCCAGCGCATAACCATGCCTTGTGGTATGAACCCTGGCCTCGACCACACTGAACTGGTTGCGGCTAAAAAAGCTGCAAATGCGCGCAAACAGTTCTGGCATGTCCGGGCAGTAGACCATGACTTGAATGCCATCTCCTGCAGGGGATAAGCGCGCTCGAACAATGACTTCCGGCGTATCCGGGTTTTGCCAGAGCATGCGCGCATGCCAGGCAATGTCCTGCACATCGAATCGCATGAAATAGCTGTCGTCCAGGTACTTCCACAAGGCATCTGCCGAATTTGGAGAAATGCCGTATAACGCAAGTTTCGCTCTTGCCTCTTCTCGTTTCTCGTCTATCCGGCCAGTGAGCAGTTTCCCCCCGGTCAGTTTTGCATGTGCTGAGAAATAGAGTGTTTCCAGAAGTTTTCCCTTCCAGGAGTTCCATACCTTTGGGCTGGTTCCTCGGATATCCGCTACGGTCAGGATGTAGAGCGCATCCAGATGACGAGCGTCTTCCATCTTTGTGGTGAAACTTTCAATCACTGCCGGATCACTCAAATCCTCTTTCTGTGCTGTGCGAGACATGTCCAGATGTCTTTTGACCAGCCAGGAAACCAGCTCGATGTCTTCGCTCGGCAAACCGTGGGCGCGGCAGAAGGTTTGCGCATCTTTTGTGCCCAGTTCGGAATGATCGCCACCCCTGCCCTTGGCGATGTCATGGAACAGTGCGGCCAGATAAAGCAGTTCCGGTTTGTCAAATGCAAGCATGAGTTTGGATGCCAGCGGGTATTCGTGAGAAAACTCGGCGATGGCAAAACGGCGGACATTGCGAAGTACCGCCATTGTGTGTTCGTCCACGGTATAAATATGGAAGCCGTCATGCTGCATCTGTCCGGTAATGCGCCCGAATGCCGGCAGGTAGCGACCCAGAATGCCGTAGCGAACCATGGATCTGAGCGCCCAGGTGACGCCATCTGGCTCTCCCAGAATTTTCATGAAAGCATCACGATTTTGCCGGGAACTGCGAAAGGCACGATCGACCGATGTTCGAGCCCTCCATAAAGCGCGCAAAGTTTCTGGTTCAAAGCCCAAAGCAGAGTGATGCATGGCAACCAGAAAAGCACGGAATATGGCCGAGGGGTCGTCCGCGAAAAGGTGTGGGTCGAGCGCGGCAATCTTGTTGCCCCTGATCCCGAACTCGTTGTCGACCGGGTTCAGGCGCTGAGCTTTCTTTACTACTTGTGTTTGCAGCGTGGGCAGGAGCATTTCATTGGCAAGTTGTACTTGCTTCGCTGCGCGGTAATAACGCTTCATGAGCATTTCGCTGTCACGATGGGATCGGCTGGCATGGATACCCATCTTGTTTGCGAGTTGGACCTGGTAATCAAACGCCAGCCTGTCTTCGCGCCTGTTGGCCAGCAAGTGCAGGTTGATGCGCAGCAGGTTCAACTCACGCTGGGTTCGTGACAGGCGTTGAGCTTCGGAAGATGAAAGCAGTCCGGCATTCACCAGGCTGCGCCAGTCTCCGCCGATGCCAACAGCCTGGGCAAGCCAGTAGATCATGTGAAGATCCCGCAGTCCGCCTGGGCTGTCTTTTAGATTTGGCTCAAGGTTGTAGGCGCTGTCTTCAAAACGGTTATGCCGATTCTTCTGTTCCTGCAGCTTGCCTTCGATAAAACGTCCCGAGTTGAACCTTGATTGGAATAACCGTGAGAAATTATCGAACAGCTTCTGGTTTCCCCAGATTCCGCGCGCTTCCAGAAGGGCGGTTTCAATGGTTATGTCCTTGTCTGACTCGGTTGCGCATTCTTCGGGCGTGCGAATGCTATGTCCGATTTCGAGTCCGGAATCCCAGCAGGCCTGCACCCAGGCCTCAATGCTTGAACGCAATTGAGCGTTGGGTTCTTCTGGAATAAGGAGCAGGACATCGACATCCGAGGCCGGGAACAATTCGCCGCGCCCGTAACCACCCACTGCGGCCAGGCAAAAATCCGGGGGTAGCAGGCTTTCGCATAGCTCTGCAAGGGTGTCGTCGACCAGTTTTGCATGCCGCTGCAGGTACTTTTGAGGATGTCTGTTAGCAAGAAACTCTGCGGCCAGCAACTTGCGGGCATCTTTCAGCTGCTGTCGCAGCGCGGGCAGAAGGGGGGCTGCCCGTGCGNNCTGTGGTCCTTGGTCACGATGGTCCAGCCGTCACCCAATTGACGTATGTCTTTCCTGCCGGCATTGATCATGGGTTCCACAGTGAAAATCATCCCGGGCTCCAGCTTCAATCCCGTTCCGGCCTTACCGTAGTGCAATACCTGAGGGTCCTCATGGAATTTTGAGCCAATGCCATGGCCGCAAAATTCTCTGACCACGCTGAATCCGTGGCCTTCGGTAAATTTCTGTATGGCATTCCCGATGTCACCCAGAAAACCGCCGGGTTTGATCTTGCTGATGCCCAGCCACATTGCTTCATAGGTGATCTGTACAAGGCGCTTGGCCTGAATCGAAGCGTCTCCAACCATGAACATGCGGCTAGTATCGCCATGCCAGCCATCCTTGATCACGGTGATGTCGAGGTTGACCACGTCACCGTTCTTGAGCACCTTGTCGCCAGGCACCCCATGGCAGACCTGGTGATTCACCGAGGTGCAGATGGACTTGGGGTAGGGTGCATGACCCGGTGGGGCATAGTTGAGGGGCGCCGGGATGGTCCCCTGCACGTTCACCATGTAGTCGTGGCAAAGCTTGTCCAGTTCGCCGGTGCTGATCCCGGGCTTGACGAGGGGGGTGATGTAATCGAGTACTTCCGAACCCAGGCGGCCGGCGATGCGCATTTTTTCGATTTGATCAGGGGTTTTGATGGTGACGGACATCGTCGGGTTTTATTCTGGGAAAACCGTATTTTCCCTTGAAAAGAAGTACTTAATCAAATTACAATGGCGGTCTTCCTGGAACACGGGGTTTTCCGGCCCAGGAAAATTCACACACCCGCTTTCAAAAGGTGTGCCGGAGTGAGTCCGGTGCCATGCGGGTGGAGGCTCAACCTTTGAAAGGAATTAGTATGTCTGTGACCATGCGTCAAATGCTGGAAGCCGGGGTGCACTTCGGCCACCAGACCCGTTACTGGAATCCCAGGATGGCCCCCTTCATTTTCGGCCATCGCAACAAGATTCACATCGTCAACCTGGAAAAAACCCTCCCGATGTTTGAGGACGCCACGAAGTTCGTGCGCCAGCTCGCATCCAACAAGGGCAACATCCTCTTCGTTGGCACCAAGCGCCAGGCTCGCGAAATTGTTGGCGAGGAAGCCGCTCGCGCTGGCATGCCCTTCGTCAACCACCGCTGGCTCGGCGGTATGCTGACCAACTTCAAGACCGTGAAGCAGTCCGTGAAGCGCCTGAACGATATGGAGGCAGCACTGGCCGAGGCAGGCAAGCTGTCCAAGAAGGAAGCTCTGCTGCTTCAGCGCGAGGTAGACAAGCTTAACCGTAGCCTGGGCGGCATCCGCGAAATGAACAATCTGCCCGATGCGATTTTCATCATCGACGTTGGCTACCAGAAAGGCGCCATCACCGAAGCCAACAAACTGGGCATTCCCGTGATCGGCGTGGTCGATACCAACAACAGCCCCGATGGTGTGGATTACGTGATCCCCGGCAACGACGATTCCAGCCGTGCCATTCGCCTGTATGCCCGTGGCGTTGCTGATGCCGTATTGGAAGGCCGTGCTCAGGTAATCCAGGAGCTGGTTGCCGAGAGCGGTGAAGAATTTGTAGAGGAGAGCGGCGAAGAAACGCCGGCTGCCTGACAAGCCCTAATGGCATAGTGAGGGGCGTGAGCCCCTCTTTTCTTATCTGAACATGTAGTTTGCAAGGAGTAAGAAATGGCGGAAATTACCGCAAGCATGGTGAAAGATCTGCGCGAAAAAACCGACGCGCCTATGATGGATTGCAAGAAGGCGCTGACCGAAGCCGGCGGCGACATGACCAAGGCTGAAGAAATTCTGCGCGTAAAGTTTGGCAGCAAGGCAACCAAGGCCGCAGGCCGTATCGCCGCCGAAGGCGTTGTGGGTATTTACATCAGTCCCGATGCCAAACTGGGCGCAATGATCGAGGTCAACTGCGAAACTGATTTCGTGGCCAAGAATGATGACTTCCTGGCCTTCACCAAATCGCTGGCCGAAATGGTTGCCAAGAACAATCCTGCTGACGTCGCGGCCTTGTCAGGAATGGATATGGGCGGCAAAACCGTTGAGGAAGTGCGTACCCAACTGGTGGGCAAGATCGGTGAAAACATGAGCCTGCGCCGCTTTGTTCGTACCGAAGCCCAGGGGCGCCTCGCCAGCTACGTTCACGGCGGCTCCAAGATCGGCGCCATGGTTGACGTCACCGGTGACGAAACTCTGGCTAAGGATATTGCGATGCACATCGCCGCGTCCAAGCCCAAGTCGCTGGATGCCTCCGGCGTGTCGCAGGACCTCATCGACGCTGAGCGTCGCGTGGCCATTGAAAAAGCCAAGGAAGCCGGCAAGCCGGAAGCCATGCTGGAAAAGATTGCTGAAGGTACGGTGCAGAAATTCCTCAAAGAAGTCACGCTGCTGTCCCAGCCCTTCGTCAAGGATGACAAGCAGACCATCGAGCAGTTGCTGAAATCCAAGTCTTCGCAGTGTCATGGTTTCACCCTGTACTTGGTGGGAGAAGGCATCGAGAAGAAGAAGGATGACTTCGTTGCTGAAGTGATGGCGCAGGCAGGCAAGGCATAAATCCAAGCACAAGATGATGCTCCAGCCCGCCTGCAAGCGCATCCTGCTCAAGCTCTCCGGCGAAGCCCTGATGGGGCCGGAGGCCTTTGGCTACCATGCGGACACCATGGCGGGCATCGTGTCCCAGATCAAGGAAGTGCATCAGCTTGGCGTACAGGTCGGCATCGTGGTTGGTGGCGGAAATCTATTCCGTGGCGCGACCGGAGCCTTGGGCGGCATGAACCGCGCCACGGCAGACAGCATGGGCATGTTGGCGACGGTGATGAATGCGCTGGCACTCAAGGATGCGCTGGAGGCGGCGGGCCTAGAAGTTCGTGTGCAGACTGCCGTGTCGATCGGGCATGTCGGTGAACCATTCGAACGTGATTCTGCAGTGCGCCATTTGCAGGCAGGCTGCGTGGTGATCTTCGGCGGCGGTACCGGTAACCCGTTTTTTACCACAGACACCGCTTCGGCCCTGCGTGGTGCCGAGATTGGCGCTGACCTAATGCTGAAGGCGACCAAGGTGGACGGGGTCTACACCGCAGATCCCAAGAAAGACCCAAGGGCAACACGCTACGAGTCGCTTACATTCGATGAGGCGATAGCGCGCAACCTTGGCGTGCTGGATACAGCAGCGTTTGCTTTGTGCCGCGAGCAGAAACTGCCGCTTGCCGTATTCAGCATATTCAAACCCGGCGCACTGAAGCGCGTTGTGATGGGTGAGAATGAAGGAACGCGGGTAATACTTTAAACTCGGACGATATTCAAAAGGAGACAGTCATGGCCGATCAGACCATAGCGGACGTGAAAAAATCTGCCGAGCAGAAAATGCAGAAAACAATAGAGGCGTTGAAAAGCGACCTTGGCAAGGTACGCACTGGCCGTGCCCACACCGGCATCCTCGACCATGTCATGGTGGATTACTACGGAAACATGACGCCGGTTCCCCAGGTTGCCAATGTGACGCTTATCGATGCGCGCACCATCGGCGTTCAGCCATGGGAAAAGAACATGGTGGGCAAGGTGGAGAAAGCCATCCGTGATTCTGACCTTGGGCTCAACCCGGCCACTCAGGGCGAAGTTATCCGCGTGCCTATGCCCGCGCTGACCGAGGAGCGCCGCCGAGACCTTATCAAGGTGATCAAGGGTGAGGGCGAAAACACTCGCGTGGCAGTTCGCAACGTGCGCCGTGATGCAAACAATGCCCTGAAGGACATGGTCAAGAACAAGACAGCCAGCGAGGATGAAGAACATCGTGCGCAGGACGAGGTTCAGAAGCTGACTGACAAATTTATCGCCGAAGTCGACAAACTGCTACAGGCCAAGGAAGCGGACCTGATGGCGATCTAGTGTGTTGGCAGAGATATGGCGAAAGGCCATGACGTTCAAAAGCTCAACCGCTGAAATTCCGGAGGCCAGGTTAACCCCAAGGCATATCGCCATCATCATGGACGGAAATGGGCGCTGGGCCAGGCAGCGCATGTTGCCGCGCGTGGCAGGTCACAAGCGCGGTGTGGAGTCAGTTCGGGCAACCGTGCGTGCGTGTATAGAACGTGGCGTTGAACATCTAACCCTGTTTGCATTCAGTTCCGAAAACTGGCGTCGACCTGCTGCTGAAGTTGATACCTTGATGGAACTGTTCGTTATTGCGCTCGAACGCGAGGTCGACAAGTTGCATCAGAATGGTGTGCGCCTTCGCATCGTTGGTAACCTGGAGCGTTTTGGCCCGCGCCTCAACAAGCTTATCAAGGCGGGTGAAGAACTGACTCGCAACAACACTCGACTGACGTTGAATATCGCAGCCAACTACGGCGGACGCTGGGACATCCTCCAGGCGGTCAACAGTTTGTTGCTGGATAGAGGCGCCAGCGAACCTATATCCGAGGCTGATATCGCGAGCAGATTGTGCCTTGCCGATTGTCCCGAACCTGATCTCTTTATCCGGACCGGCGGCGAGCAGCGTATCAGCAATTTCCTGCTTTGGCAGCTTGCCTATACCGAGCTCTATTTCACTGACACCTTGTGGCCGGACTTTGATGAGGCAGTGCTGGGTGAGGCAATTGCTTCCTATCGCAGACGCGAACGACGTTTTGGCCGCACTAGCGACCAACTGATAGAGGCAGCAGCAAAGTCATGAAAAGAGTCATTACCGCGGTTGTACTGCTGGCAGTATTCGTCCCCGCACTTTTCTTTGCTACACCGCTGTTCTGGGCATTGCTGATTGCGCTGGTAGCAGGTGCAGCCGGTTATGAATGGGCGCGAATTTCAGCTTTTCCGGCGTATATGCCGGCTGTCTATGGCTTGGGGATGAGCGCTCTGTCCGTGATTGTCTATTTCATGCCTGGACACGCGCAGGCCATGCTGATTTTGTTTGCCATGGCAGCGATTTTCTGGGTATTGGTTGCTCCTTTGTGGCTTGCCAACCGCTTGCGTGGAGAAGGCTTCTTTGTAAGAGCCCTTGTGGGTACTCTGATTATTCTTCCAACCTGGGCTGCAATAATAAATTTGCGCGAACGCAGTCCCTGGCTTTTGCTGGGCGTCATGGCACTGGTATGGATTGCTGACATCGCTGCCTACTATGCGGGGCGCCGCTTCGGGCGTCACAAGCTGGCGCCGGAAATCAGCCCTGGAAAGTCGTGGGAGGGTGTGCTGGGTGCCGTACTTGCTCTGGTACTTTATGCATCGGCCATCAGCGCGGCCATCATCGGCCTGCGTATCTTCGGCGCGCTGATCCTGGCTGCAGCCCTGCTGTATTTCTCGATTCTTGGGGACCTGTTCGAATCCTGGATGAAGCGGCTAGCCGGCATGAAGGATAGCGGTACGCTGTTGCCTGGCCATGGTGGCGTACTGGATCGCATTGATGCCCTTAGTTCTGCGCTTCCGATCGCTGCAGGCATTTTGCATTTCGCTCATTGGGCATGAACAAACAGACTCTGACCATACTCGGTGCAACGGGCACGATTGGCGTGAATACGCTGGATGTCATTGCGCGTCATCCAGACCGCTTCGAAGTGTTTGCCCTGACCGGTGCAACGCAGGCCGAGAAAATGTTCCAGCAGTGTCTGGAGTTCAGTCCGCGTTATGCGGTAATGACCCAGGAGTCTGCCGCAAGGGCTTTGCAGGATAAGCTTGTCTCAACAGCCTGCAAAACCGTGGTTCTGGATGGAGAGCAGGCACTGATTGACGTGGCCACATCACCTGAAGTAACGACTGTGATGGCAGCTATTGTTGGCGCGGCTGGTTTGCCAGCAACGCTTGCTGCTGCCAAGGTGGGCAAGCGAATTTTGCTGGCAAACAAAGAGACTTTGGTTGTGTCTGGCCAGTTGTTCATGGATGCCGTGCGAGAAAGCGGTGCCGAATTGTTTCCGATCGACTCTGAACATAGTGCCATTCATCAGTCGCTGCCGGCCGGTTTTGGCGGTGATCTTGATGGGGCAGGGGTGAAAAACATCTGGCTTACTGCTTCTGGGGGCCCGTTCCGAACCTGGACGATGGCGCAGATGGAAAAGGTTACGCCTGAACAGGCGGTCGCCCACCCCAATTGGGTGATGGGTAAAAAAATCTCCGTGGATTCCGCCAGCATGATGAACAAGGGTCTGGAGGTGATCGAAGCCCGGTGGTTATTCAATGCATCGACAGAGAAGATTCGCGTTCTGGTGCATCCACAGAGCATTATCCATTCGATGGTCGAATATCGTGACGGTTCGGTCATGGCACAACTTGGAACCCCTGACATGCGTACACCGATAGCGTATGCGCTTGGGTTTCCAGAGCGCATCGAGGCCGGCGTTTCTCCCCTAAACCTGATTGGGAGCCAACTGGAGTTCGAAACTCCAGATATGCTGCGTTTTCCCTGTCTGCGACTCGCTTTTGATGCGCTTAATGTCGATGGCTATGCTCCGGCAGTGCTAAATGCAGCAAATGAGGTGGCTGTTGATATGTTTTTGAATCGCGGCTGCGGCTTTACCGATATACCCCGCGCCATTTCCCATGCGCTTGAACATTTGCCGTCGTCAAGTCCTCGTGAACTGGAGGATCTGTTGGAAGCTGATCGACATGCCAGGGCGCGAACCAGGGAGTTCCTCGCCTCATCGGTTTCAGTCTAAATATGACAACACTCCTTTCCTTCCTGGTTCTGATTGCCGTGCTTGTTGTTGTGCACGAGTATGGCCATTACCTTGCTGCCAGGCTTTCTGGGGTGAAGGTGCTGAAATTTTCCGTGGGCTTTGGCAAACCCTTGTTCAGCCGCTGCATGGGTAGAGACAACACGGAATGGACGATTGGCGTACTGCCTCTGGGTGGTTACGTGAAGATGCTGGACGAGCGGGAGGGCGAGGTTGACAGCGGAGAAGTACATCGCGCATTCAATCGGGCAACGGTATGGCGTCGCATGGCGATAGTTGTAGCAGGCCCGATGGCAAATTTTCTTCTTGCAGTGCTGGTTTTCTGGATGTTGTTCATGCATGGCATTCCTGCCATCAAACCTATTGTGGGTGAACCTGCGAAGGGGACTCCTGCTGCCTTGGCAGGATTGCGCGATGGCGATGAAATCTTACGAATTGACGGCGTCGAGATTCGAACCTTTGCCGATTTGCGTTTAAGTTTGGTAGAAGCGGCCTCCAGGAAGGGAAGGCTGCTACTTGAACTGGCAAATGGCGAAAGCAGGGAACTTGACCTGAGTCAGCTGCCATCAGGTTATCTTGAAGGGGATGGTAAAGCGCTCGGCATAGAACCCTATATGCCCCCCTTGCCAGCAGTAGCTGGCCAGTTGATGAAGGGGGGCGCAGCAGAAAAAGCCGGCCTCAAGCCCGGTGAGCGGATTTTGGCTGTAGATGGCAAATCCATCAACGATTGGCAGGATTTTGCCGAACTGATACGTTCAAGCCCCGGAATTGAAGTACAGGTGCTCGTGGGTGCCCAGGGTGGCGAACGCGCTTTGCCTATGATTCCTGCCTCAGTTGAGGAAAATGGAAGGATCATAGGCAGGGTTGGTGTGGCGCCTGCAATACCGGACGGACTATTTGAGGCGGTCAGAACAGAAGAACGCCATGGACCTGTCCAGGCATTCGGACGAGCGGCGCTAAAAACCTGGGAGACCGCAACGTTCAGCCTGAAAATGCTCGGCCGCATGGTGCTTGGACAGGTTTCATGGCGTAATCTGTCCGGGCCGGTTTCCATCGCGGACTATGCAGGGCAAACGGCGCAGCAGGGCTGGATGAGTTTTATCGGGTTTCTTGCCGTCATCAGTATAGGCCTTGGGGTGATCAACCTGCTGCCTATTCCCCTGTTGGATGGCGGACATCTAATGTATTATTTCGTCGAGCTTTTAAGGGGAAGGCCTGTCTCGGAACGGGTCATGGAAATGGGTGCGCGTTTTGGCATGGCAATTATAGGCACACTGATCTTCCTGGCTCTCTATAACGATGTGCTCCGCTTGCTGAATGGGTGAATCAAAAATGAACAAACGCGTCACCGCGTCAATAATTCTGGCTTTTCTGTCCAGTGCAGCATTAGCCATAGAGCCTTTTGTCATCCGCGATATTCGCGTTGAGGGTTTGCAACGCACAGAGGCCGGCTCCGTATTCAATTACCTGCCTGTCAAGGTAGGCGACACTTTCACTGATGGCAGTGCAGCGAGTTCAATCAAGGCGTTGTATGCAACAGGTTTTTTCAAGGATGTAAAACTTGAAGTGCAAGGTGATGTTCTGATTGTTTCAGTAGACGAGCGACCCTCTATCGCAAAACTAACACTTTCTGGTGTTAAGGAGTTTTCTGAGGAAGACCTTAAGAATGCACTTAAGCAAAGTGGACTTGCCGAAGGAAGAGTGTTTGACAAAAGCGCTCTGGATCGCGCTGAACAAGAACTGAAGCGACAGTATTTCAACCGTGGCCTATATTCGGTTCAGGTGGTTACTACGGCGACGCCTTTGGAGCGCAATCGCGTATCGCTACAGTTTGATGTTGTTGAGGGTGAGGCGGCAAAGATCAAGCAGATCAATATTGTCGGAAACAAAGTATTCTCAGAGAAAAAAATCCTTTCTCTATTCGGTTCATCGACCCCTGGATGGCTGTCCTGGTATACCAAGGATGACCAGTACTCGAAGACAAAACTGTCAGGGGATTTGGAGGCGTTGCGTTCTTTTTATTTGAACCAAGGATATCTCGAATTCGATATTAATTCCACGCAGGTGTCGATCAGCCCGGACAAGAAAGACATCTTCATTACAATCAACGTAACAGAAGGCCAGAACTACACTGTTTCCGACATCAAACTGGCCGGTCAGATGCTGGTTCCAGAAGAAGAACTCAACAAGCTAATTCAACTTAAGCCAGGTGAAGTGTTTTCAAGGGAAAAAATTGCTGAGTCAACACGTAAGATTGGGGATCGCCTTGGAAATGAAGGCTATGCCTTTGCCAACGTGAATGCGGTACCGGAATTGGACAAGGAAAAACACCAGGTGGCTTTTACACTATTTGTTGACCCGGGCCGTCGAGTTTATATCAATCGAGTGAATGTGGCCGGCAACTCCAAGACGCGAGATGAAGTTATTCGACGTGAGGTTCGCCAGATGGAGGGAGGGTGGTACAACGCTGAAAAAATAAACCTATCTCGCGATCGACTGAAACGTTTGGGATTTTTTAATGAGGTTAATGTCGAGACTCCGGCCGTATCAGGGACAACCGATCAGGTTGATGTGAATATTGGTGTTTCGGAAAAGTCCACTGGAAACATTATGCTGGGAGCGGGCTATTCTTCTTCTGACGGGGTCATATTGTCTGGTTCAATTAGCCAGGCAAATATTTTTGGCTCTGGAAATCGCCTGAGTGCCCAGATAAATAATGGTAGCGTGAACAAGGTTTACTCGTTGTCTTTTACCAACCCGTACTACACAGTGGATGGCCTTAGTCTTGGATATGATGCATTTAGGCGCGATGTAGATGCCACTTCACTGGACGGAGTGGGAGCTTATAAGTCATCAACACTGGGCCTTGGCGTGAGGTTTGGTATTCCTCTGAACGAGAAAGACACGCTCAACCTTGGCGCGGCATTGGAGAATCTGGATCTTACGACCTCAGACAACAGCCCATATCAATATAAGCGTTTTGTGAATGAATTCGGCAACACAAATCAAACATTCAAGCTGAGTTCATCACTCTCGCGAGACACACGTAATGATTTCTTGTTCCCAACTGAGGGATTGTTACAACAGGCTGCACTTGAATTAGGAGTACCGCCAGCAGATATCCAATATTACAAATTATCGTTACAACATCAGCAGTATTTCCCTTTGACCAAGGATTTCACGCTGTTGCTAAATGGTGAGGTTGGCTATGGCAGTGGAATTGGTGGAAAACCGTTACCTTTTTACCGCAACTTTTTTGCGGGGGGTGTAAATACGGTAAGGGGATTTAAATCTGGAACCATTGGACCGAAAGCTTTAACGTCAGCTACTGTGGATTGTCAAATATCGCCTTCTGATGCAACTTGCACTGAGTCTTCGCTTGGCGGGGAGATTAAACTTGTAGGCAATATTGAACTCCTGTTCCCGATGCCGGGTCTCAAGGATAATTCAGCTAGACTTTCCACATTTTTGGATGCTGGCGGTATTTGGGGACCTGGAGATTATCTTGGCCGTTCAAAGACCTTTGCATTTGAAGATATGCGCTACTCAGCTGGTGTTGCTTTAGCTTGGAACTCTCCGCTTGGGCCCCTCAAGTTCAATTTGGCTTATCCTCTCAACAAGAAGGATAGCGACAAAACCGAGATGTTCCAGTTCAGTTTTGGTAGTGCTTTTTGATTTTCTATAGGGAAGTGGTGTAGTGATGAGTAAATTAAGCCATTCTGTAACTGCACTGTTGTTGTCAATGTTGGTGATGACATTGGCACACGCAGAAAAACTGGGATTTGTTAACACCGAACGGCTGTTGCGCGAAGCGCCCCTCTCCGTGAAAGCACAAAAAAAGCTGGAGAAGGAATTCTCTCCGAGAGAGCAGGAACTTCAGAAAATGGCAAAACAGGCCAAAGACACTCAGGCTCAACTCGACAAGGAAGGCGTGACCATGTCCGATTCCGATCGCAAGAACAAGGAGCGAGAACTGGCCAATCTGAACCGTGAGTTCCAGCGCCAAAGCCGCGAATTTCGTGAGGATCTCAACCTTCGCAGAAACGAAGAGTTGGCCGTAATTCAGGAAAAGGCCCGAAAGGCAATTCTTGACATTGCAAAGTCCGAAAAATTCGACCTGATCGTCGAACAGGCTGTTTACTTCAACCCCAAAATCGACATCACTGATCGCGTGATGAAGGAATTGGGCGACAGATAATTTTCGGTGGGAGTGGCCTGCACACTTTCCGATTTTGCTTCCCGTTTTGGCGGCGAGTTGTTGGGCGATGCCGGCCTTGAGATCACGGGGGTTGCACCAATCGAACGCGCCGGGGCGCACGAAATTGCATTCGTGTCGCAGGCCAAATATCTCCGAGATGTCGAGTCGACGCAGGCTGGCGCGCTGATTCTTCCGCCGGAAGGACGCGACAGGACAGAGCGTCCCCGCATCATCACCACCAATCCCTATCTTTATTTTGCACGTGTTTCGGCACTGCTTAATCCCGAACCACGCCCGGAGCCCGGCATACACGCTACGGCAACGGTCCATGCAGAAGCCAGTGTGCCGAAAAGCGCATCGATAGGACCAGGAGCGGTAATCGGGCGCGGAGTGAAAATCGGCGAACGCTGTGCCATCGGCCCCAACTGCGTGATCGGCGAACAAGTCACAATAGGCGATGACTGCCTGTTTCATGCAAGTGTCACTATTTACCCAAATTGTGTCCTGGGCAGCCGGGTCATCCTGCACGGCGGTTGTGTCATTGGCTCAGACGGATTCGGATTGGCAAACGATCAAGGGCGATGGGTAAAAATCCCTCAGGTCGGGCGGGTGCTCATCGGTGATGATGTCGAGGTGGGTGCGGGCACGACCATTGATCGCGGTGCACTGGACGACACCGTGATTGAAGAGGGCGTGAAACTCGATAATCTGATCCAGGTGGCGCACAACGTTCATATCGGGGCGCATACAGCCATCGCAGCCTGTACCGGTATCGCCGGCAGTGCGAAAATCGGAAAGTACTGCATGATCGGCGGAGCGGCCATGATCCATGGCCATCTGGAGATTGCGGACAAGGTGAAGATCTCAGCCAATACCCTGATCACGAAATCGCTCACCAAGCCCGGTACATATACCTCTGCGTTGCCATTCAACGAACACTCGGAATGGCTGAAGAACGCAGTGCACTTGCGAAATCTGGACAAGATGGTATCCAGGATCAAGGAACTGGAAAAACGAATTTCAGAACTGGAAGGAAAGAAGCAACCATGACAACAATGAACATTCAGGAGGTGATGCGGCACCTCCCACACCGCTACCCGTTTCTGTTGGTAGACCGTGTGCTCGAATGCGAGCCGGGCAAGAACATTGTGGCGCTCAAGAACGTGACCATGAACGAGCCGCACTTCCCTGGGCATTTTCCGCATTACCCCGTCATGCCCGGTGTGCTGATTCTGGAAGCGCTTGCCCAGACGGCGGCAGTGCTGTCCTATGTGACCGAGAACAAGATCCCGGATGAGAATTCGGTGGTCTATTTTGCGGGCATCGATGGTGCCCGCTTCAAGAGACCCGTGGTGCCGGGTGACCAGTTGATTCTCAAGGTCGAAATCCTGCGCAACATGCGCGGCATCTGGAAATACGCCACGCGTGCAGAAGTGGACGGTGAAGTGGTGGCCGAAGCCGAGATGATGGCCGCACTCAGGGACATGTAATGCCCCAGATTCACCCCACTGCAATCATCGAGCTAGGCGCACAGCTTGCGGAAGACGCCAGCATCGGGCCTTATGCCGTCATCGGCCCGCATGTTGAAATTGGTGAAGGGACAACAGTCGGCGCGCATGCCGTGATTACCGGTCATACCCGTATAGGGAAACGCAACCGCATATTCCAGTTTGTGTCGCTGGGCGAAATTCCCCAGGACAAGAAATACGCAGGCGAACCGACTCGGCTGGAAATCGGCGACGACAACACCATCCGCGAATTCTGCACCTTCAATACCGGTACTGCGCAGGATGAGGGCGTGACCCGCGTTGGCAACAACAACTGGGTCATGGCCTATGTGCATGTCGCGCATGACTGCATGGTGGGCGACAACACCGTGTTGGCCAACAATACGACACTCGCCGGGCATGTTGAAGTCGGCGATCACGTCATTCTGGGTGGACTGACGGCAGTGCATCAGTTTTGCAAGATCGGCGCGCATGTCATCACCGGCGGCGGCACCATCGTTTACAAGGACATCCCGCCTTATGTCATGGCAGCAGGCCAGCCCGCCCAGCCGCATGGCATGAACAACGAAGGGCTCAAGCGTCGCGGATTTACTCCAGAGCAGCTTGCTACGTTGAAACGGGCATACAAGATTCTTTACCGCGATGGCCTGACCTTGCAGGAAGCGTTGACGCAGCTCGATGCNNCGAAGCCTCCGGCGACCTGCTGGGTGCGGAACTGATTCAGGCCCTTCAGCAGAAATATCCCGATTTGCAGTTTGAAGGCATTGTCGGGCCGCGCATGGTCGCGGCGGGTGCGCAGGCTTTGGCATCCTGCGAACGTTTGTCGGTCAACGGCTACGTGGAAGTGTTGCGACACCTGCCGGATCTGCTGAAGTTGCGTCGCGAAATCGTGCAGCATTTTCTTGAACATCCTCC
>DKAU01000096.1 GCA_002450925.1 Thiobacillus sp. UBA6918
GCTCATGCTTCCCATCATGCGGAATGCAAGGTTGCAGTCCTTTGCCAAACAGGCGTTGAAATCCTGGAAAGAAATTCCGGCGAGTTTCACATGATCCACGGCCATTGCGTGTACCGGGTAATTTCCCCCCATGAAAAACACAGCCTCGGCGAAGCTGTCGCCTGTTTTGACAATGTCGATGACCTTCTTGTCACCTGTCGGTGAGGTTCTGAAGAGTTGAACGACCCCTTCATACACCACGAAAAAGCGCGCTGCATGTGAACCTTGCTGAAAAATGATTTCCCCTGGGGTATAGGCTGTGGCCTCCATATGCTCAGTGCAAAGTCGGTATTCATCTTCATTCATTTCTGAAAAGATATAGTTGTTGCGTATCTTTTTTATGACTTCTGGATCTGGTTTCAGTCGTTCCATCTTGTTTTTGTCAGCGGGTTAAGATTTGGAGTGGGGTTCTGGGTTTATGCCTGTCCTCGAAGTATAAAGAATATCGGCGGTTGACGTACATCAAGGCATAGCAACTGATGTCGTACGAAAATGGAAAAAATGCATACAGCCTGATCAATTCAGGCCCATCATAAGTACGATGGTCCTTTACTTGTCTTGTTTGGCTTGTCATATACGCGCGGTGCGGGTCTCCACCGTGCACTACTGGTGTGTATGATATGTTTGGTACGACTGACGTTGCATTTTCACTTTTTTGGCCTAAATCTATCCTAGGGATTTTTAGAGTTGATGGTGCATGGAAACCCCGGACACTGGTTCCGCCAAGACTCGGTTGCCGTGACGAGGTGCAACCACAAAAATCAACCAAAATCAGGAGAGGCACATTCGCCAGCTTGACCAGTACCCCATTTTGAGGGCGCTATTCTGTCTATTGTTCTTGATTGTCACGATCCCAGTGGCTTTTGCGGACATCTCCGACAAATATCCTCAGGTACACTCCCTGTTCCCAACCGCAGATCGGTTTGGTGAGATTGAGGGTACTCCACCTGCAGCGCCGGTCTATAAGAACAACCAATTGATCGGCTACGGGTTTCTCACCTCAGACATGGTGAAAATCCCGGCTTATTCCGGCCAGCCGATCAATGTGCTGGTGGGAATAGATACCGGCGGACATATCATGGGCGCTCGCATCGTCCATCATGAGGAACCGATACTTGCAGCCGGAGTGAGCGAAGAGCGACTGGCGAAATATGTCGATCAGTACCAAGGCAAGCCAACAAGCGGACGCATCATAGTCGGCGGACAACGTGATGGTTATGCGACAGTCGATGCAATCTCCGGCGCTACCATTACCATCATGGTGGTTAACGCCACCATCACCCGAGCGGTCAGAATGGTGTCGGAGTCACGCGGCATTCAACCCGCAGAGATAGCATCTCAACCGAATCCACCAATTGCCTCGATATCACAGGCGGCGCCATCATCGCCATCGAAAGCAGTCGCGCAAACTGCACCGGCTTCAATCCGTAAGGAGGTAACTCCACCTTCACATCCGCCGGCGCTCTCCACTCCTACATCCAAGCCGCTCGATGCGACGACCACACCTGAATCCCCCATGTCCGCAGGCGAGTCGGATGATGAAGAGCCCCTATGGATCATTCTGTGGTCACAGAGAAAGCTTGAAATTGCCCTTCTAATGATGGGCTTGGTCCTGCTTACCAATATCTTGTTGTTCCAGGATTATCTGGCGCGACGTCCGCGTCTCCTGGTACGTGTACGCCTCGGGTTTCTCATCTATACCCTGTTCTTTATCGGCTGGTATGGCCTGGGCCAATTATCCATTATCAACGTGCTGACCTTTGTGAAAGCTGTCATGCATCAGTTCAGTTGGGACACGTTTCTCATTGACCCCATGCTGTTTCTGTTGTGGTCATTTGTTGCCGTCACGCTGTTGCTGTGGGGTCGGGGAGTTTACTGCGGATGGCTATGCCCATTTGGCGCCTTGCAGGAACTTACCTACAAACTCGCGCGCAAACTCAAACTGCCTTATTTTGAAATTCCCCACATGGTGCATGAGCGACTGTTGGCAGTAAAAATCGTTATTCTGCTTGCGCTGTTCGGTTTGTCTCTTCAATCCATGGCCTGGGCTATCAAGGCAGCCGAAGTCGAACCTTTCAAGACGGTCATTACACTGCGCTTTCAGCGCGAGTGGGGATACGTGGCCTTTGCCTTGGGAATCATTGCGCTGACAGCTTTCAACAGGAAGTTTTATTGTAAATATATTTGTCCGCTCGGCGCCGCGCTAATCATTCCCGGCCGATTTCACACTTTTGAATGGTTGCGCAGACGTAAGGAATGCGGCAAACCTTGCCAGGTGTGCGCTGTCGAGTGCGAGGTTCAGGCCATACGTCCAACGGGTGAGATTGTCATCAATGAATGTCATCATTGCCTCGACTGCCAGGTGACTTATTACAACAACCGCAAATGCTTTCCGCTCGTCGAGAAACGCAAGCGCCGTGAACGGTTGAAAGGGCCAGATACGGACAAAGGCTCGGAACAAACTGCAGATTCTTCGCGGCTGGAAGACATCCCGGTCAGCGTAAACCCGGGAGATAAGGAAACATAAAGATAACAATATTTTTATATCTTGAAAGTCCTGGAATGTGTAGGATGCTGAAAACAAAGGGTATTTATCAGATATCCCACACGAGGAAAGATTCGATTGACATAAATCAAGGACGCGCCCTAGCAAGAGCGTTAGATTGACCTAGGATGAGTGAATCTTGTACGTTTCAAAAACACCAAGGGAGGGAAACACAATGAATTCGAGACTGACCAAATTGGCTGCCTGCATCATGCTAATGGGTGCTGCACAGCTTACAGCCGCCGCAGATGCGCCCGCCTCCGGCCACCCCAGCACCTCCGATCCGGAGCTGCGTTATAAGGGCGCGCCTGTCCCGCTAGGAGCGGAAACGGGGCCTGATGTGGCTTCTCCCAAAGCCCCCGTCTTGACCGCAGAGGAATTCACGCGCGCCAAGCAGATCTATTTTGAGCGTTGCGCTGGCTGCCACGGCGTGTTGCGCAAGGGCGCCACCGGCAAGCCGCTGACACCGGATATCACGCTGCCGCGCGGCACCGACTACCTGAAGGTTTTCATCGGATATGGCTCCCCGGGCGGCATGCCCAATTTCGGGACAGGTGGCGAATTGTCTGAAGCGGAAGTCACGCTGATGGCCAAATTCCTTCAGCACGAACCACCACAGCCGCCTGAATTCGGCATGAAGGAAATGAAGGCGACTTGGAAAGTACTGGTTCCGCCAGAGAAGCGCCCGAAGAAACAAGAGAACAAGTACAACCTGAGCAATGTGTTCTCAGTCACCCTGCGTGACAGCGGCGAAGTTGCACTGATCGATGGGGACACCAAGAAAATCATCAACATCGTCAAGACCGGGTACGCGGTTCACATTTCGCGTCTGTCTCATTCGGGCCGCTACCTTTACGTTATTGGCCGCGATGCGCAGGTTAACCTCATCGACTTGTGGATGAAAACGCCTGATAACGTTGCCGTCATTAAGGTTGGTCTTGAGGCACGTTCGGTCGATACCTCCAAGTACAAGGGATACGAGGACAAGTACGCGATCGCCGGTTCCTACTGGCCGCCCCAGTACACCATCATGAACGGGGACACGCTTGAGCCAATCAAGATTGTCGCGACCCGTGGATACACCGTCGACACACAGGAATACCATCCGGAACCGCGTGTTGCCTCGATTGTATCCTCACACTTCCACCCGGAATTCGTGGTTAACGTGAAGGAAACAGGCCAGACCTTGATGGTGAATTACGCTGACATCAACAACCTGAAGGTCACTACCATCGGCACGGAACGTTTCCTGCATGACGGCGGTTGGGACTCCACCAAGCGCTACTTTATGGTGGCGGCAAACCAGCGCAACACAATTGCTGTGGTGGATGCCAAGGAAGACAAATTGGTGAAACTGGTGAAAGACGGTGTGGGCAAGATTCCGCATCCGGGTCGTGGCGCCAACTTCATTGATCCTAAATTCGGACCGGTATGGGCCACCAGCCACTTGGGTGACGACAGCATCGTCTTGATCGGCACTGACCCGGTAAAACATCCGAAGCAGGCGTGGAAAGTGGTGCGCAAGTTGACGGGTCAGGGTAGCGGCTCGCTGTTCATCAAGACGCACCCGAAATCCAAGAATCTGTGGGTAGACTCGCCACTCAATCCAGCCTCAGAGAACAGCCAATCCGTGGCAGTGTTTGACTTGAAGAACCTCGACAAGCCGTTCGCCACGGTGAAGGTTGCCGAAATGGCCGGCTTGGGCGAAGGACCGAAACGCGTCGTGCAGCCAGAGTTCAACAGGAATGGTGATGAAGTTTGGTTCTCGGTATGGAACGGCAAGACCCAGGAGTCGGCCATCGTGGTTATCGATGACAAGACTCGCAAGTTGAAGGCCGTCATCAAGGACAAGCGCCTGATCACGCCGACTGGCAAGTTCAACGTCTACAATACCCAGAACGACATTTATTGATCGTGAACGCCGGCCATCCTCGGATGGCCGGTTTTGTCTGGTGACCTGGTTTTTGTCATCGGAATCTGGAAGACAGGCATAACATGTACAAGAACCTGATTCCCTTGTCTGCTGTACTAACGATGTTTGCTGTTGCCAGCGCATTTGCCGATGATGGCGTGCCAAATTCTGAGCGCCAGCGTGAACTTGCGCGCTTCGTGCATCAGGAATGTGGCTTTTGCCATGGCCTGCGACTGACAGGCGGCTTGGGTTCTCCGCTTACCTCCGAAACCATGAAACAAAGACCTGCCGATCTCATGGTGAAGGTCATACTGAAAGGTATTCCCGGTACGGCTATGCCTCCATGGCAGCCCCATCTTTCCGAACAGGATGCAAGATGGATCGTGCATGCATTGCAGGAGGGACTCCTTGATGAGCACAAGTAGGATCCTGTTCGGTTTACTGTTGTTTCCTTTGGTTGCATTGGCGGCCGATCCTTTCGGTACCGGCCCGCTGCGCGGAACGGGCGATCTGGGGATTGCAGTTGAGCGTGCCAAAGGCAGCCTGCAATGGCTGGACACATCCAGGCGAAGCAGCCTTGGGCGCATTGAAGGTCTTGGCGACCTGTCGCATGCGTCAGCGGTTTTTTCACGTGATGCCCGCTATGCATTTGTTTTTGGACGAGATGGCGGATTGACCAAGGTTGATTTGCTTACTGGGCAGATCGCCAAACGGGTGATTCAATCCGGTAATTCGATTGGTGGCGCCATTTCCCAGGATGGCCGATTCATCGCGGCGGCCAATTACATCCCGGGCGGTGTGAAAATCTTCTCGACCGAAACGCTGGAACTGGTGGCAGACATCCCTGCCATTTCCCAAACAAGCGGAAAAGCATCCAAGGTCGTGGGTATCGAAGATGCGCCGGGTAACCGTTTCATCTTCAGCCTGTTCGATGCCGGAGAAATTTGGCTGGCTGATCTCTCCGAGAATCCGGCCCAGCCAAAAATTACGCGTTACACGAATATCGGCAAGGAACCTTATGACGCATTGGTAACGCCGGATGGACGCTGGTATGTGGCGGGGCTGTTTGGCGAGGATGGTCTGGCCGTGCTGGATTTGTGGAATCCCGAAGCAGGGGTCAAACGGGTGATGGCGGACTATGGCAAGGGACAGGAGAAATTGCCGGTCTACAAGATGCCGCATCTGGAAAGCTGGGCGGTATCCGGCAGTCTCGCGTTTATTCCCGGTGTTGGTCGTCACGAAGTGGTTGTCGTTGATATTTCAAACTGGCAAACAGTTGGCACCATTCCGGTGGCTGGGCAGCCCGTGTTTGTCATGGCCCAGCCGGACGGACGCAGGCTGTGGGTCAATTTTGCGTTTCCTGATTACGATACGCTGCAGGTGATTGATGTGCCCAGCCGCCAGATCGTCAAGACGCTCAAGCCCGGCAAGGCTGTATTGCACATGGAGTTTACGCCGCGTGGAGAAGAAGTCTGGGTGTCCGTGCGCGATGCCAATCACATCGATATCTACAGCACGGCAAATTTCGGCAAGATTGGCGAGATCGAGGCGAATGAGCCAAGTGGGATTTTCTTTACTGCGCGTGCGCACCGGCTAGGATTGTAAAGAGGGGATCATGCAGACAGAACTGACGAATCTCGAATTTCACCTGCTCAACGACTGGCAGCGCGGTCTGCCGCTGGTCGAGCGACCCTATGCCGCCATGGCCGAAAAACTGGGTTGCGATGAGGCGCAGGTCATTGCCGGGTTTGAACAACTTATGGCTCGCGGGCACATTTCCAGGGTGGGGGCAGTGTTTCGTCCGCATGTCCTGGGCTGGAGCACTTTGGCAGCGGTGTCGGTGCCACAGGATCGCATCGAATTGGTTGCGAACATCATCGATGCCTATCCGGAAGTCAATCACAACTACGAACGCGAGCACGACTACAACTTGTGGTTTGTCGTGGTGGCGGCAACCCAGCAACGGGTGACGGAAGTAATGGCCGACATACACCGGCAGACCGGATGCGAACCGCTCGATCTGCCCATGATCGAGGACTATCACATCGACCTGGGCTTCGATCTTTCCGACAAGGCATCAGCCCAGCCGCGCCCGCATTTGGACAAGGCCGGCGGCCACGAGCACACGGATGAATTGCGCGGCCAGTTGGATAACAAGGACTATGCCCTGGCTGCTGCGCTCGAAGGCGGATTGTGCCTGTCGCACCGTCCTTATGCGGACCTCGCCACAAAAGCGGGACTGCCGGAGGCCGAAGCGTTGTCGCGGCTGCAACGACTCACCGATCTTGGCATCATTCGCCGCCTTGGTGTGGTGGTGCGCCACCGCGAACTCGGCTACACGGCCAATGCCATGGTGGTGTGGGATGTGCCTGATGACAGGGTGGCGGAAATCGGCAATAAGCTTGGCATGCAAGCAAGCGTTACGCTGTGCTATCAGCGGCCACGCCGTTTGCCGAACTGGCCCTACAACCTGTTTTCCATGGTGCATGGCTGTGATCGTGAGGCTGTGTTGAAGGAAATCGAGCGTCTGGGCAGTGAACTG
>DKAU01000122.1 GCA_002450925.1 Thiobacillus sp. UBA6918
TTCACGTAGGCGATCGGGAAGCGAACGTCTTCCAGACGCAGGGCGCGCAGGGCCTTGAAGCCAAACACGTTACCGACCAGCGAGGTCAGCACGTTAACGACGGAGCCTTCTTCGAACAGGTCGATCGGGTAAGCCACGAAAGCGTAGAAGCAGGTATCGTCACCGGGCACGTCTTCGATGCGATAGGCGCGGCCCTTGTAGTAGTCCAGGTCGGTCAAGAGGTCGGTCCACACAGTGGTCCAGGTACCGGTGGAAGACTCGGCGGCCACGGCAGCGGCAACCTCTTCACGCGGCACGCCCGGCTGCGGGGTGATCTTGAAGCACGCCAGGATATCGGTATCCAGCGGGGTGTATTCCGGGGTCCAGTAGGTCTGGCGATACTCTTTAACGCCAGCGTTATAGGTTTTTACAGCCATTGCAGTCTCCTAGGTTTGAGAAGAGAGGTCGATCCATCGAAAAGCATGGTTAAAAGAACATGTATTTCAGATAGTGGGACGCAGTCTAAACAGGGTTGAACATAAACAACAGTCAAACATTTTGATTGTTGTTATAAGTAATAGCTTATGGTTTAATGCCTCCCATGCTCCATTTAACCCTCAGACAGTTAAAGGTTTTTGAAGCCGTGGCTCGCAACCTGTCTTATTCCAGGGCGGCGCGGGAACTTCACCTGACACAGCCGGCCGTTTCAATGCAGGTTCGCCAACTGGAGGACAGCATTGGCTTGCCGCTGACCGAACAAATGGGCAAAAAGGTTTTTCTGACCGAAGCGGGCAGGGAAGTCTTCCACTATAGCCAATCTGTGGCAGCACAGTTGGCGGATTTGGAAACAGCCTTGAGCCAGTTGAAAGGCCTGGACCAGGGGCAACTCAAGATTGCCGTGGCTTCTACGGCCAATGCGGTAGCAACCGATCTCCTGGCTCGTTTTCGAACCGAACATCCCAATGTTTCCATCCATCTGGACGTGACTAACCGTGAAGCGGTGTTAAACCAGTTGGCGGCCAATGATATCGATTTGGCGATCATGGGCCAGCCGCCCGAGGGTCATGACATTGTGGCCACTTCCTTCATGGAAAACCCTCTGGTGGTGATCGCCCCCCCCAATCATCTGCTGGCAAAAAAGAAAAAGATCCCCATTCAGGCCCTGGACGGCCAACCATTTCTGGTGCGGGAGGCGGGATCAGGCACCCGAGGTGCGGCGGAGCGGTTTTTTAGCGCGCACGGCATTACGCCGGGCACCGGCCTCACCATGAATACCAATGAAGCGATCAAGCAGGCCGTGCAGGCTGGCATGGGCCTGGCGGTGGTGGCGTTGCATACGGTTTCGCTTGAGCGCGAAGCGGGCAGGCTGGTGGTGCTGAATGTGGAGGGATTTCCGATTCAGCGCCATTGGCACGTGGCTCATCGCAAGGGCAAACGACTTTCTGCCACTGCTGAGGCATTTCGCAGCTTTTTGCTGGATTCGGGGAAGGTGCCCCCTACTTCTAATGATGTCCTTAACGGATAATCACTTTTTTGGAATTCAATCTGAAGTAAAACAAAGATGGCTCAATACGTAATGTCCATGCTCCGCGTGAGCAAAATTGTTCCGCCCAAGCGGCAGATTATCAAGGATATTTCCCTGTCCTTTTTCCCCGGCGCGAAGATCGGCCTGTTGGGATTGAATGGTTCCGGGAAGTCCACGGTGCTGCGCATCATGGCCGGCGCCGACAAGGAATTCGAAGGCGAGGTGCAGTGGCAGCCGGGCGTTTCCATCGGTTACCTGCCGCAGGAGCCGCAGCTCGACCCGGACAAGACCGTGCGCGAGGAAGTGGAAGCGGGCCTGGGTGAAGTGATGGAAGCCCAGAAGAAGCTGGAAGAAATCTACGCGGCTTATGCTGAACCGGATGCCGATTTCGACAAGCTGGCCGAAGAGCAGGCACGGCTGGAAGCGATCATCGCGACGTCGGGCGCGGATGCCGAAACCCAACTGGAAATCGCAGCGGATGCATTGCGGCTGCCGCCCTGGGACGCGAAGATCGGCCCGCTCTCCGGCGGCGAGAAACGCCGCGTGGCGCTGTGCAAGCTGTTGCTGTCCAAACCCGACATGCTCTTGCTGGATGAGCCCACCAACCACCTCGATGCAGAATCGGTGGAGTGGCTGGAACAGTTTCTGGTACGCTTCCCCGGCACCGTGGTGGCCGTTACCCACGACCGCTATTTTCTCGATAACGCGGCCGAATGGATTCTTGAACTCGACCGGGGCCATGGCATCCCCTGGAAAGGCAACTATTCCACCTGGCTGGAGCAGAAGGAAGAACGGCTGGAACAGGAAAACAAACAGATCGACGCACACATGAAGGCCATGAAGCAGGAGCTGGAGTGGGTGCGGCAGAACCCCAAGGCGCGCCAGGCCAAGAGCAAGGCGCGTATTGCACGCTTCGAGGAACTGAGTTCGCACGAATACCAGAAGCGCAACGAAACCCAGGAAATCTTCATTCCACCGGGTGAGCGTCTGGGTGACAAGGTCATCGAATTCAACGGCGTGTCCAAGGGTTTTGGCGATCGCCTGCTTATCGACAACCTGTCTTTCGCCGTTCCGCCCGGCGCCATCGTCGGTGTCATTGGCCCCAACGGCGCNNTGAAGGGCTGGCAAGCGACAAGACTGTGTTCGAGGAAGTCGCTGAAGGCCGCGACATTCTCACCGTGGGCAGGTTCGAAATGCCCAGCCGCGCCTATCTGGGCCGCTTCAACTTCAAGGGCGGCGACCAGCAGAAAATCGTCGGCAACCTCTCGGGCGGCGAGCGCGGGCGCCTGCATCTGGCCAAGACGTTGATTGCAGGCGGCAACGTGCTGCTGCTGGAC
>DKAU01000123.1 GCA_002450925.1 Thiobacillus sp. UBA6918
GAAGCTGGGCCGGATTACATGCTAACTCACACCATCCCCGGATCGCCGGAAAGCTCAATCTGGCGCTCAGGCAAGGGCGTAATTAGTGGACTGCAAAGGCAGGTTGAGTTTGCCAGAGACACGGGTCGTCCAATCTACGGCGTGAACGTGGTTGGCGCTCCGACAAATGTCAACTACAACACGATGGTGACAGAGGCCATCCTGAATCAATACGATCCTACGGCTCTAACCAAGAAGGCCAAAAAGGAATTTTTGAAAGACATCCGCAATTACGCGCCAGACGCAAACAAGCCGCATCTGAAGCCCGGTGCTGTGCTGACTGAAGCTGACCTGAATGATGTTGAGGCGCTCAGGGCGAAGATGCTTGCAGAGGGTGCTGGACCGTTACGTAAAGCGTTTGTGGAGCGATTGGCGTTGGAGCCGTTTCAGAAGATGGGTTTCCCAGATGTCCCTGCGTCTAGGCTTGCTACGACTGAGCCGCTTCTGGTTGATGTGCCGACAGGATCGGCTGGCTTCACCATAGGAGAAATTGATCCTGCTGCGCGTGCGCTTGAGAATACGCCGCGTGGTCATAAGACTTATCCAGTGGCGCTGGCCGGCAAATACTTAGGCTCGCTTGATGAATTGGCGGATTACCGTGACATCTTCCAAGGTTTTGCCGACAAACGTCGATTATTCGACAAGCCAGAAGCATCTGACTGGCGTTCTTTTAGTCTTGCCCCACAGTTCCAGACATTTGATCAGGAATGGTTAGATCGAGCTATGAAAGCGATGGGCAAGGACAAACCGAGGGAATGGAAGAAAGGCGGTCCTGTAAAGAAGGCCGCCGGCGGCGCACTTTCCATCCCGCAGAAATTGATTCGTGAATTCATAGAGTCCGGAAAAAAAGCCAAGCTTACCGAGCAAGCCAAGCAATCCGTGACGAAGGGTGATCTGTTCATGTCTGACGAAGAGACCAGACGGATGCAGCGAGAATTGCTGCAGGGCGTGAAGAAGCCGGAGGAGTTGGCTGATGGTGGGCAGATCACATCCGATGACCTAATCCTTGAGGAGCGCCCGCTGTGAGTCTTGTATCCAAGATACTGGAGAAAGCCACTAAGGCAGGAGCAAAAGGCGCTTCCAAGCCGTTCTATTCTGCGGTGGACAAGGCAATCATTGATATCGTCGGCAAGCAGCCGAAAGGAACTGGCGATCAGTATCTCGGCATGATTCTGAAAGCCAAGGGCGTGAAGCCCGCTGAAGTAAAAGATCGCGGGCTTGATGTGGCGCTGAAGGGGAAGGGCAAGATGACCGGAGAGAGTCTGGTCAAGACTGCTGAAGATAGTCCTGCGCCTGAAGTTGTGCAAAGAACGCTAAAAAGCGAACCTATTCCGTCCTATGATGAATTGCAGAATATTGAAAGCAAAGCCTATAGAACTGGAGATTTTTCTGAGTATGAGAGGGCGAAAGAGCTTGTAGACATGCAAGAGAGGGGAATTTACGACAAGTTTGGCCCCGGCGAAACAATGTATAGCGAAAAGAAATATACGGTTCCGACCGGATCAAACTACCGTGAAATACTGATTAAGTTGCCGAGAGACGAATCGTCTCCTCAATCGTATGTCGCCAAGCACTATGGAAAAGAAGGTTTAAACACTCTTGCTCACGCCAGAGTTCAAGACATGAGTGGCCCGAACGGCGAGAAGATCATGCTGATTGATGAAATCCAATCGGATTGGCATCAATCTGGAAGGAAAAGAGGGTATAGGGCTGAAGGCGACGAAAGGGTTGCCGCTACGGCCATTCCAAAAGAAGGGTATTTTGAGGTTCGTGATCAGCATGGGAATTTTATTGCTAACGTAATGAACCATGACATGACAAACCCTAGCGCAGAATCCGCCCTTACTATTGCCGACAGAAGAATTGCTGCACCAGAGATTGGCAAGCAAGCAGATGACCTTCGTGTTCCTGACGCGCCGTTCAAGAATACATGGCATGAATTGACCATGAAGAGACTTGTTGATGATGCGGCCAGAAAAGGCTATGACAAGGTTGTTTTTTCCCCGGCATCACTTCAAAAGATTCGCTATCCGGAAAGTGGCGCAGAGAAGTTTTTTGATCTTTTGTATGACCAAAAGCTTCCGAAATTTGTGTCAAAAGAATACGGCGTTGAGGTTGGTCAATATCCTGTAAAGACTAAAGATCTTAGCGTGATTCATGAGAACAGGGGCGGATACACGATAGTTGAAAGAGGTAGTGCCAAAGGTATTGGTGAGGTTTATGAAACCAGAGAAGCTGCCGAGGACGCTGCAAGGCAGATGAATGAGGTTCCCTACCATTCGTTCGACATTACCCCTGAAATTCGAGAAAGCATCACGACGCAAGGCCAGCCGCTTTACCAGCTTGCCCCTGTCGCTGGGGCGGTAGGTGCGGGTATGATGGCGACCGACGAAGAAGTTCCGCAATACAAGAAGGGCGGGCCGGTCAGCATGGATGCCATGCGCCTTGCCGTTTTGAACAAAAGACTAAGGAAATAACATGGCTGAGATGCCCATTGACCCCGAATTCGGACGTTTTGTAGGTGGCGCTGCGGAAGAAGAATCGCAGGAGCCTATGGAATTTGAGCTTTCTGAGGATGAATCCGACGTTGAGGAGCTTTCTGACGGCTCCGCGGTTGTCACCCTGAAGGATGAATTCAAGGGGCCGACCGAGAGCGAAGACTTCTACTCAAACCTTGCGGATACGCTTGATCTGGGCGATCTGGACTCGCTTGGCACCCGATACCTTGGGATGATCGAGGATGACCGTGAGGCGCGTTCTGAGCGCGATAAACAGTATGAAGAGGGGCTTCGTAGGACTGGCATGGGGAATGATGCCCCGGGCGGCGCTACCTTCTCCGGCGCCTCGAAGGTTGTGCATCCGGTTATGGCTGAAGCTTGCGTGGACTTCGCCGCAAGGGCTTGCAAAGAGATGTTCCCGCCGGAAGGCCCGACTCGGACGAACATTCTGGGCGAAGTTACGGAAGAAAAAGAGGAAATCGCAGAGCGCAAGCGCGATTACATGAACTGGCAGTTGACCGAGCAGATCGAGGAATTCCGCGATGAGCAGGAACAACTGCTGACGCAGCTTCCGCTGGGCGGATCTCAGTTCATGAAGATGTGGTGGGATGACATCAAGAAGCGTCCCTGCGCTGAATTTGTGCCTATTGACAACATTCTGCTGCCTTTTGCTGCCGCAAGCTTCTATACGTCATCTCGGGTGACTGAGCAGCAGGACATTTCTCAGTGGGAATTCCAAAATCGCATTGATCGCGGCCTGTATCGGGATGTCAATTTTGTCAAAGCAACGCTCGATCCGGAGCCGACAGCCTCTGAGAAGGCGAACGAGAAGATCGAAGGCAAGAAAATGCAGTCCTCGGACGATGGATTGCGTCGTGTCTACCATGTTTACGCATGGCTGGAGCTTGATGGTGACCCCGAAACCGATGGTGAGTCTGCCCCTTACATCCTGATGCTGGACGAATTGAATCGTGAGGTTCTTGGCCTGTATCGAAACTGGGAAGAGGGCGACAAAACCCGCCAGAAACTAGATTGGATCATTGAATACAAGTTCATTCCGTGGCGTGGCGCGTATGCAATTGGCCTGCCGCACCTGATTGGCGGCCTGTCTGCAGCCCTTACGGGCGCTTTGCGGGCGCTTCTGGACTCGGCGCACATCAACAACGCTGCGACGATGCTGAAGCTGAAGGGCGCGAAGATCAGCGGCCAGTCTCAGCAGGTCGATGTGACGCAGGTTGCGGAGATTGAGGGCGCTCCGGGTGTCGATGACATCCGCAAGATTGCGATGCCTTTCCCGTTCAATCCTCCGAGTGCTGTTCTGTTCCAGCTTTTGGGCTGGCTGTCGAACGCCGCCAAGGGTGTTGTGACTACGGCAGAGGAAAAGATTGCCGATATCAACGCAAATGCGCCTGTTGGCACGACTCAGGCGCTGATTGAGCAGGGCGCTGCGGTATTTTCCAGCATCCATGCGCGTATGCATGAATCTCAGCGCCGTATGCTGATGATTTTGCAGCGTTTGAACCGCTGGTATCTGGACGAGCAGAAAAAAGGCGACGTTGTTGCTGAACTGCCGATCAGAAAAGAGGATTTCAAGCGTAATAGCGACATCATTCCTGTATCTGACCCGCATATTTTCAGCGAAACGCAGAGAATGGCGCAGATTCAAGCCGTTATGGCAATTTCCGACAAGAATCCGCAGTTTTTCAATAAGCGGGCGGTGATTGCTAGAGCCTTGAAGCAGATGAAGGTGCCGAACATTCAGGAATTGATGCCTGAATACACGAAACCGATTGAAATGCACGCCGCGGATGAGAATGCTGCGATGGCAATGGGCAGGATGGCTGTGGCCTACCCCCGTCAAGACCATCTGGCGCATATCGTGGCGCATTTGGCCTTCGCTCAAGATCCGGTGATGGGCATGAATCCGATCATCGCGCCTCAGTTCATTCCGAAGGCGCTGGATCATGTGAAGCAGCATATGATGCTTTGGTACACGCAATCGATGCGTAACTACGCCTTCGACAAGTCAGATCTGAAGAACAAGAAATACGAGGAAACCAAGCTGGCTCCGGAAATCGACCGATCAATTGCCGCGGCATCTGGTCATGTGGCTTTGGACATCCAAGAGAAGTTCCAGCAATTCATGCCGGTGATGGCGCAACTGCTTCAGGCGCTGCAGCAAATTCAGAAACAAGGGGCGCAGGCGCCGCTTACGCCCGACGCTCAGGTTGTNNGCGACTGATGGTAAGTCGATCCCGCAACCTGAACTGCCGAGCGGCAAGGGGGTAGACAAAAAGAACGCCTAATTTATGCGCTACACAGACGACTTCATAGGTGCGATTAAGGTAAGGCAGGCTGAAATATCCTCGTCTCTCGTTGCCGGTAATGCGGTTAATTTCGAGACTTACCAGCGCCTTGTAGGTCAATACCAAGGGCTGCAAGAAGCCCTGAACATCCTTGATAACTTGTTAAAGGAAGAAAATGAGTAATAGTCCGGTAGCTTCTAGCGAAGCTGAAATTGCTTGGGCATTTCCGAGCGTGGAACCCGGTGCAAAGCCTTTGGGCGCAAGAGTTTTGGTTCAATTGCGTAGGACGAAAAAGAAGACTACGTCTGCCGGGATTATCTTGGTTGAAGAAACCAAGCAAACTGAAAAATGGAATGGACAAGTTGCAAAAGTTGTTGATATTGGTCCATTAGCATTTAAAAAGCGCGACACAATGGAGTCATGGCCGGAAGGTAGTTGGTGTTCGGTCGGTGACTTTATTCGGGTTCCGAAATGGGGCGGTGATAGGTGGGAAGTCCCTGTTCCGGGCGAAGATATTCTTGAAGAGCAAGCATTATTTATGGTTTTAAATGATCATGAAATTATTGCGAAGCTGACCTGTGACCCGCTTGCGGTAAAGGCATTCGTATGACATACAAATCGAACGAAATTAGAAATGGGTATAGAAATAAAAAAATTATTTTGCACCCAACCCTATGCACAGTTTGCTTTAAAGAGGAAAGGGATTGCTCTGGTAAAACATGCAAAAAATGCCGTGCCGCATCAAAGGTTAGTTATATAAAAAATAAACTTTCCTATAGCAATCGCCAAAAAGAGCAGAGAAAAGAATCTCCAAAACTTAATATTGCGAGAATGGTTTCTTCTGCAAAAAAACGAGTTGGCGGCAATATTTCTGCAGGCGAAGTATATGATTTATGGTTATCCCAAGATAAAAAATGCGCTATTTCTGGCATTGAAATGACTTGGGGTGGTGGTGCATTAAAGCCAAATACATTATCAATGGATAGAATCGATCAAAACAAAGGATATGATTCTGGAAATGTTAGGCTGGTATGTCACGCCATAAATATGTTCAGGGGAAGGATGACTGACCTTGAAATGCTTTTTTTCGCAGAAAGCATTGTTCGTAAATTTGGCGAAAACAAAATGCGGGAGGCAGCATGAGCGCGACAGACAAAGCAGAAATGCAGGAAAAAGAGGAAAAGCTGGTCATCGAAGAAGGTCAAGATGGCAGCCTGACCGTTTCAGGTCTTCCGGATGAAGTGCCGGAAGGCGATGACAAAGAAGTCGTCGAGGCAAAGGCGCCCGCTTCGGAGGGTGAGCAAAGCGGTAATTCCCCTGAAGAGCCGCAGGCCGAGGCGCAATCCGCCGCTGATGATGATCACGAGGATGACACCGAGGCTATTCGTGCCGCAAAACGCGCACGACGCCGAGCAAAGAAGCAGCTTCAGCGCGAGAATCAGAAGGAAAAAGACTTACGATTCAATCAGTTACTGAAGCAAAATCAGGAATTGATGGAGCGTTTGAAGGCAGTTGAGACGCGCACTCATGGCTCCGAAATGGCCAGAATTGATAAGGCTATTGAGGATCAGGAGGTTCGGATTAACTATGCCAAGATGAAGATTGCCGAAGCCACCAAGAATCAGGATGGCGATTCGATGACCGAAGCGCAGGACTTGCTGTACGAAGCCCGGCGTGCGCATGAGGCATTGAACAACCTGAAAAAGCAGAGTGTCAATGCAGCCCCTCGTCGCGGCGCCACTCAAGGCCCAGATCCGATGATGCAGCGCCATGCTGCTTCGTGGATGGAGCGCAATTCTTGGTATGACCCCGGCAAAAATGACGAGGATTCGGCCATTGCTTTTGCTGTAGACGAGCGGCTGGCAAAAGAGGGCTGGGATCCTCGCACTACTGAGTATTGGGATGAACTGGATAGTCGCTTGCAAAAAAGACTTCCACATCGCTATACTGAGGACGAACAGGATGAGCCTGTTGTTAGAAAACCGAGGAGCGTTGTGACAAGTTCTGGCAGAGAAAATGTTTCGGCAAAGGGTGGGCGTAATACTTTCGTCCTCAACCCGGAACAAGTTCGCGCCATGAAAGATGCTGGCATGTGGGACGATCCTGCTATGCGGGACAAAATGATTCGTCGCTACGCCGCTGAACAACGTAAACAAAGGAGCTAACAATGGATTCCCGTATCAAAAAATCTCTGAATGCCGGTGGCCGTGAAAATCGCGCAGTGCTTGATGAAAGTCGAGCCGCCCCCGAAAATTCATTTGTGTCGTCCGAAGAGCGTCGCAGGATGTGGAAGGATGAGTGGACACAAGAAGCGCTGCCCAAAGTCCCAGAAATTCCGGGATGGCACCTTTGCTGGTTATCGACTACCAATAGCTACGACAGCATTGATAAGCGGATTCGGCTCGGATATGTTCCTGTGAAAGCGGAAGAACTGCCGGGTTACGATAATTACCGCGTAAAAGCTGGAGAGCATATTGGTTTTATCGCGTGCAATGAAATGCTGCTCTATAAGCTCCCGATGGATCTCTATCAGGATGTTATGGCGCAGATGCACCATGATGCCCCTCTTGAAGAAGCGAACAAAATTCGCGTTCAGGCGGAGCAGATTCAGGGCCGCGATAGCTCAGGCAAACGTCTGGGTCAAGTCGAAGGTGAAGGTCTAGGCGAAATCGACAAACCAATCCCTGCCCCCATTTTCCAAGGGTAGGAAACTTACAGGAGTGAATTATGTCTTCGACTAATGCTCCGTTTGGCTTGCGTCCTGCTTTCCACCCCAGCGGTCTGGATCGCGCTCAGGCGCTTGCCGACGGTATCGCGTCGGCTTACAACACCGACATTCTCAAGGGTCAGCCCGTAAAGCTGAATTCGAGCGGCAACATTGTTGTTGCTGCTGCTGGTGATTCTTTCCAAGGCGCTTTTGCTGGCGTCGAATGGACTGATACCACTGGTCGTCGTCGCGTCTCGAACTACTGGCCTGCAAACACTGCATACCAGACTGGTTCGTGCGTTGCCTACTTCTACAACGATCCGAACATCGTTTATGAAATTCAGGCAGCCGGTTCTCTGGCGCAGACTTCGATTGGCGATATGGCGGATCTGAGCAACACCACCGCCGGTTCGACCACCACCGGCCTGTCGCAATGCACGCTGTCCACCACTTTGGTGGGCGCAGGCAACAGCGCACAGATGCTGATTCGTGATCTGGCTCCCTACCCCG
>DKAU01000111.1 GCA_002450925.1 Thiobacillus sp. UBA6918
GCCAGGGTTAACGAAGGCGGCATCGAGCGCGTGCTGCTGTGAGTTGTCCGTTATGCGACACACCGGGAGGGGAGGTGCTGTGGCAGGATGGCTTCTGCCGCATCGTGCTGGCCACCGACACCCCGGACTATCCCGGTTTTTGCCGGGTCATTCTCAATATGCACGTGAAAGAGATGACCGACCTCTCCCCTGAAAATCGCACCCGTCTCATGGCAGTGGTTTGGAAAACCGAACAAGCCGTGCGGGATGTCATGCAGCCTGACAAGATCAATCTCGCCTCGCTTGGCAACGTCGTGCCGCACCTGCACTGGCACGTGATCCCACGCTTTGAAAAAGACCCTCATTTCCCCAGCCCGATCTGGGGCAATGCCGTTCGCGAGGCAGATGCAAGGCCCGGCCCCAACCTGGCAGACATTTTGCGTCGCGAGTTTGTCAGCAACTTGCCGGGTGGCTAGTCCAAAAGTACCCCAAAAGCGGGAATAAGCTATTATTTGGCCAGTTTCTGCCGTAAATAATCAATTACAAGACAGATCGGCCGCGCAATAAAAATAAAGTTGGCCGATGATCTTTCCCACATGCGGAGATCATGAAGCAAAAAACAAGATCATTTTTTGGTATCGGCACGCGTATTGCAACCGGGTTTACCGTAATGCTTGTCCTGATGGCGAGCCTTGTGGTTATCGGCTTGCGTCACATATCAGAGACCAATACCCGCCTCAAGGACATTGTTGAAAACAACAACGTCAAGACCCAACTCGCCAATACCATGCAAAATGCCCTGCGCGAACGGGCGCTAAGCATGCATGTCCTGACCGTAATGAACGACCCCTTCGACAAGGACGAGGAGTTGCGCCGCTTCGATACTCTGGGCGCCATTTACGTTACCGCACGTCAGCGCCTGGAAGGCTTGCCCCTCAGCACGGAAGAGGAAGACATCCTTGCCCGAATCAGGGTGCTTACGCGCGAGGCCCAGCCGGAAGTACAGGCCGTCGTGGACACAACCATGACAACGGCCGACACCCAGGATATCTTCGACCGAATGCGCAACATCGCCATTCCCAAGCAACGGGAAATTGCTGAAGAAGTTAGCGTGTTGATCAACCTGCAAAAGTCATTGACGGCCAGCGCAGTAAAAAATGCCGAGAAATCCTACCGTGACGTACAGGAGCTGATGTTCCTGCTGGGCGCTTCGGCCCTGGCCCTGGGCCTGGTAATCACCATCTTTGTGAGCCACCGTGTCAGCCGTCAGGCCAGTCAGCTATCCGCTCAGGCACTCTACGACCCCTTAACCGGCCTGCCCAACCGCAACCTCCTGCAGGACAGGCTCGAACAGGCGATCGTGCAATCGCGACGTAGCAAGCAACCCTTTGGCATCGCACTGATGGACCTGGATCGGTTCAAGGAAGTGAATGACTCACTGGGACATGATGTTGGCGACATACTGCTGGCCGAAGTCGGCCTCAGGCTCAAACAAGCCATACGGGCGGAAGACACTGTGGCACGAATGGGCGGCGATGAATTCATTATCGTGCTGCACAATTTTTCGGAAAGCGACGTGCCAAAGTTCGCGGAAAAGATTCTCTCCGCCATGAACACCCCCTTCGTCTGGGACGACCAGATCATTGACCTCGGCCTCAGCATGGGGTTTTCCCTGTTTCCGTCGCACGCAAACGATCCCAGCTCGCTCATACGCTATGCAGACATCGCAATGTATGCTGCCAAAAAATCCGGAGAAAGCTATTCGCTTTATACCCGCGCAATGGAAAGCAACAACCTGGCGGACCTTACACTCAAGGCCGAACTGCGCGAGGCCATTCAGTTAAATCGTCTGTCCCTGCATTACCAGCCAGTCATCGATCAGATCAGCAAGCGCGCTATCGGTTTTGAAGCTTTGGTGCGTTGGAACCACCCTGAACGCGGCTTCCTGCCTCCAGACAAGTTCATTCCCCTGGCCGAGGAAGCCGGACTGATTTCCAGTCTCACCGAATGGGTTCTTAAAACTGCCTTGACCCAGCTTGCCGCCCTGCACGAGCAAGGCTACAGGCTCAATATTTCCGTGAATCTTTCTCCGCGGGGCCTGCACGACAAAGAGTTGCCAGGCATTATCGCAACCCAGCTCATGGATATCGGGATACAGGCAAAATACCTGACGCTGGAAATTACCGAAAGCGCCGTGATGTCAAACCCCCAGAACGCGTTTGAAATCCTGACCACGCTCGATCACATGGGTGTTACGCTGGCAATCGACGACTTCGGTACTGGCCATTCATCGCTTGCCCTTCTCAAGAAACTGCCGGTGGACGAAATCAAAATCGACAAGTCCTTTGTCATGGACATGGAAGAAAACGAAAATGATGCAGTGATTGTTCGTTCCACCATCTACCTCGCCCACAACCTTGGTCTCAAGGTCGTCGCAGAAGGCGTGGAAACACAGGAGTCATGGGATATGCTCAGCCTGCTTGGCTGCGACTACTCCCAAGGCTATTTCATGAGCCACCCGCTCTCGAGCGAAAAACTGGTTGAATGGCTATCAAAATCAGTCTGGTTCGGCGAAACGAGTACATCGTCCCGGGCATCAGAGATATCGGTCAACTGACCTCTTCGAGCGCTTCCCAGCGCTCAAGCAATTCCAGCAACTCCATTTCGATCGCCTCAAGCCTTGCATTCATGCCGGCGACATCGCTGCCTGCTTCCTGATAGGTTACAGGGTCGGCAAGCCGGGCCTGCAGAGTGGTCTGTTCCTGCTCCAGGTTCTTTATCTTCTCCGGGATCCCATCCAGTTCACGCTGTTCCTTGTAACTTAATTTTCTTTTCTCCCTGCGCATTTCCTTCATGACGGCTTTCGGTGCGGATTTTTCTGCAGCTTCGTCAGGTATTGCACGCGCAGCCCGTTCCCGTTTCCAGTCTTCATAGCCGCCCGAAACGTTGACTATCTTCCCTTCATCTTCAAAGGCAATCGAAGCGGTTACTACGTTATCGAGAAATGCTCGATCGTGCGAAACCAGGATGACTGTTCCAGCGTAATCCTGCAGCAGTTGTTCAAGCAGTTCCAAAGTATCTATGTCGAGATCGTTGGTCGGCTCATCCAGCACCAGCACATTTGCCGGGCGCGCAAACAATCGTGCCAGCAATAATCGGTTACGTTCTCCGCCCGATAATGCAGATACCTTGGCGCGGGCTCGTTCCGGCGGAAACAGAAAGTCTTCCAGATAGCCAATGACATGGGTTTTGCGGCCGCCGATTTCCACGTAATCCGAGCCCGGAGAAATGGTGTCAGCCAGGGTTGCTTCATCGTCCAGCACGTTTCGGAACTGGTCAAAGTAGGCCACCTGCAAATTGGTACCGCGTTTTATGCGACCGCTGTCCGGTTGAAGTTCGCCAAGGATCAGCTTGATCAGCGTGGTCTTGCCGGCCCCATTTGGCCCAAGCAACCCGATTTTGTCTCCACGCAGAATAGTGGCCGAGAAATCACGGATCAGCGTACGGCCCGGAATGGCGTAACTGATGTTTTCCAGTTCTGCCACCACCTTGCCAGAACGCTCGCCGGAATCAAGCTGCAACCCAACCTGTCCAACCTGATCGCGGCGTGCCGCACGCTGCCGGCGCAATTCCTCCAGGCGGCGCACACGCCCCTCGTTTCGGGTGCGCCGCGCTTCAATGCCCTTGCGTATCCAGACTTCCTCCTGTTTCCAGAACTTGTCGAACTTGCGATTCTGCGCCGCCTCGATTTCCAGCTGTTCGGCCTTTTTGTTCTGGTACGCACTGAAATTTCCGGCGTATTCACGCAGTTGCCCGCGATCGAGCTCGACAATACGATTGGCCACGGCATCGAGAAAACGCCGGTCATGGGTAATGAAAAACAGGCCACCGGAAAAATCCTTCAGCAGGGACTCCATCCATTCGATAGACGAAAAATCGAGGTGGTTGGTGGGCTCGTCCAGCAACAACAGTTCGGGCTCACCCGCCAGTGCGCGCGCCAGCGCCACTCGTTTTTTCTGCCCGCCGGAGAGCGCTTCCACCAACGCGTCAGCGGGCAGGTCAAGGCGTGCCAGCACTTCTTCGACTTTCTGGTTCAGCCGCCAGGCATCCTGCACTTCAAGTTCATGGGTAAGATGGGACAGTTCATCTTGGGCAGAATCGTCTCCCTCCGCCATGCGATGTACAACCGCATGGTAGGCAGAAAGCAATGCCTGGGCCTCCCCCACGCCTTCGGCCACTGCTTCAAACACGCTGTGACCTGGTAAGAACTGCGGTTCCTGGGGCACATGGGCGAGCTTCAAACCGGGTTTTTTCCAGACCTCGCCGGCGTCCTGTCTGATTTCCCCGGCCAGTATTTTCATCAGGCTGGATTTGCCGGTGCCGTTGCGGCCAATCAAGCCGATACGCTCCCCAGAATCAATGACCAGAGATGCGCCATCAAGCAGTGGCCAATGGCCATAGGCGAGTTCGAGTTTGTCGAGAATGGCTAAGGGCATGAACTACTCAGATTGCATGAAGACACGGCAAAGTCGGTTTTGCCGCCGACGCTGGTTTTGTTAAGCCGCTATTTTACGAGACTAAGCAGAGGTTTCTCGTCTTCGTTTTTTGAAGGAATGAGTCGCTCTGTGGGGAATATGGCCGAGAAGGTGCTCCCCTTGCCCGGGGTGCTCTGTATATCGAGACGGGCTTTGTGGCGGGTGAGAATGTGCTTGACGATGGCCAGCCCGAGGCCTGTGCCGCCGGTCTCGCGTGAACGAGATCGGTCCACACGATAAAAACGCTCC
>DKAU01000089.1 GCA_002450925.1 Thiobacillus sp. UBA6918
GATGTGGTGGGATTGCGCGTCGTCAGCACCATGGTCAGGTAGCGTTCCGAGGTGTTTTCGATGACAGCCACCAGCCCGATACCCAGATAAGACTTCCGGAAATGTACTTTCACGGGCAATTTGGGCTTGCCGGAATCAAGCTGCGCAGGATCCGGCGCATTTAGCGCCTGACTCAGTCGTTTTATTTCACGCTCGACTTCGTTTACACGGGCGCGGCTCTCCGCAAGGTAGGCCTCCACCCTGCGTTTCTCATCCTTGATTTTATCGAGGTGGATCTTGGTATCCTGCAGGTCATAGCTCAGGGTGACCGCAAACAAGATCGCCCCGCCTGCAAGAACAAGCAGCAAAATGTTTGCAAGGATCGAAAGCCAGAGCCATTTCCTGGCTACCTGCGTCGGTTTCTGAATTTCTTCCATGGGAATTCAACCTCGCAAATCTGACAGCAAATCAAGAATACGCCGCTCTACGGCGAATGGCGAATCAGCCCGTGTTGCGCATGCCCGAAGCAATGGAGTTGATCGAGCGCATCATGGACATATACCACTTCTCCTGCTCTTTCTCGTCTTCCGTGCTTCTTGTGCGGCGGATAAGCCGTACCTGAATGTGATTAAGCGGATCGAGATAGGGCTTGCGGCGCAACAAGGACAGGGCCAGCGCCGGGTTTTCCTCCAGCGGGCTTTGCAGTCCGGCCACTTCCAAAACACCCGAAAGGGTATTTGCAAACTCGGCTTCGATTACCTTGTAGACGGATTTCGCCAAGTCGGTCTCGGCCAGTTCTGCATACTCGGATGCAATTTCCATGTCGGCCTTGGTCAGCGCCATCTGCACATTTGAAATCAGCGCGCGGAAGAATGGCCACTCGCGATACATTTCCTTCAGCAATTGCAGGTTCTGCGGGTTGTCCTTGCACAAGGTTTCAATCGCCGAGCCGATGCCGTACCAAGCAGGCAGGGTATGCCGGGACTGTGCCCATCCAAATACCCAGGGAATGGCACGCACGGAACTCATGGAACGGTCTGACTTCTTGCGGTGCGAGGGGCGCGAACCGATGTTCATCATGCCAATCTCGCGCACCGGTGTGGCTTCGTAGAAATAATCAAGGAAGCCAGGTGTGGATTCGGTCAGCTTGCGATAGGTGGCTTCACCCGCTTCGGCCAGCTTCGCCATCATCTCGGGATAACGGATGTCGGTTTGGCGCGGCGCGCCCAGCAGACCGCAACTGGCCTTGATGAGGCCGGTGGCGCCCATGCCGATTTCGTAGGCTGCGGTTTCCGGGTTGCTGTATCGGTAATACAGCATCTCACCCTGCTCGGTGAACTTGATCTGTCCGTGCACGGTGCCGGGTGGCTGCGCAAGAATGGCTTCGTGTGTAGGGCCGCCGCCGCGACCAACGGTGCCGCCGCGACCATGGAACAAGCGGCATTCGATGCCATGGCTGTGGGCGATGCCGATGATGGAGAGCTGCGCGCGATAGAGGTTCCACTGAGAAGCCAGAATGCCGCCATCCTTGCAGGAGTCGGAATAACCGAGCATCACTTCCTGGGTGTCTCCCGATGCCTTGAGCAATGCACGATAAACAGGGTTACTGAACAGGGTTTCGAGCACGCCTTCGCTGTGCTTGAGGTCTTCCACCGTTTCAAACAAGGGTGAAACAACCAGCTGGCAATTCCAGTCTTTGCTGTTGTGGGAAACCAAGCCTACTAAACGGCCCAGGAACATGACTTCCATCACGTGCGTGGCCGTGTGCGTCATGGATATGACGTAGGCACCAAACGTTTCCGCGCCCACTTCTTTTCTCAGCCTTGCCACGCGACGGAATACATCAAGGGTTTTGCGCGCATCTTCAGACAGGGGAAGATCGCTCACATAAAGTTCTCCCTGGCGCTCGATCCACCTGCAAAGTTCCTTCATGCGGGTTTCTTCATCCGCCTTCAGGTAATCGAAGTCCGGATCCAGCTGACGCAGGATTTCCGCCACTGTCATGGTGTGCACGGTCGACTCCTGACGGATATCGAGCTGGAGCAGATGGAAGCCGAAGCTTTCTACCAGACGGATCAGGTCCTGCAACGCACCTTCTGCAATGGCACGATCGCCATGACTGATGAGCGAATCGCGAATGAGGTAAAGATCTTCAAGGAAACCGCGGGCATCAGGATAGGCCAGCAGAGAAGGTTCTTTCTTCTCGCCCTTGATGCGCCCACGCACATGGACAAGGTTGGCTTCCAGCCTTGCCATCATCAATGCAATGCGACGGCGATACGGTTCACGAATATATTGCTGCGCGGCAGTGCCATTGAACACTTTGCTGCCGAAACGGGTTTCATCCAGCGCGAGCTTGGCTGCAAACAGGGAAGGCAGTTTGCACCAGCGCAGATTATGCGTAAGGGTAAAGCGCAGGGTTTCCAGTCGCTTGAGATATTCGAGCAGGGCCAATTCGGTCTGGGTGTGGACCGTCCATTCCGTCACTTCCGGCGTTACAAACGGATTGCCGTCACGGTCTCCGCCGATCCAGGAGCCGAACCGGATGAAGCTCGGCACCTTGACGGTGGGCGCACCCTTGTCATTGACGCCATAATATTTGCGCACCGCCCTTTCAAAATAGCGGTAGGCACGAGGCACGGCTTCGAACAGGCTCTTGCGCATGTAATAGAGGCCGGTACGGACTTCGTCCTGCACTTCGGGCTTGTGTTCGCGCAACTCGTCAGTGCGCCACATGATGCGTATCTCGATATCGAGTTCGGCTGCCAGTTCATTGCGCTCGTTTTCGCCGAGCATCGGGTTATACAGGCGATCGCACAAAAGAAAAATCCGGCGCAAGCCTTCCATGGTTGTCCGCCGGCGCGCTTCTGTCGGGTGGGCGGTAAATACCGGCGCGAACTGCAACCGATCCACCAGCCCCTGAAGCGTTTCCGCGCTGACTCCCTGCTGTTTCAGGCTGGAAAGTGTGTGATGGAAAGACCCGACCCAGATATCATCGCCCATGGCCAACTGGCGGCGGCGATTGCGGTGTGCGAAGGACTCCTCGGCAATGTTGACCACGCTGAAATAGGTCGAAAATCCCCGGATCACCTGCTCCAGCCGATCGGCGGGAAGGCTCTCGATCAATTCCATGAGCTTGGCGCGCCTGGAAGCATCTTCCTGCTGATGGAGATCCACAAACCCCTGGCGCAGGGTTTCCACGGCCTCATACACACCCTCACCCGCAGTTTCCTGCAACACCTGGCCCACAAGGGTGCCAAGCAGCTTCACCTGCGCGCGCAGGTGGTCATCAGTCAGCAGTGTCAAAGGCGCATTCATCTTGGGAATTTTGGTCAAACATGCATAGCAAAGCCGGCTATTTTCTCATTTTTCAGCGACTTATCCCACCCTTATCTAGGCAATCCAGCGTCGCGCATTGCGGAACATGCGCATCCACGGNNGGGTGCGGCATCATGATGGTGAAACGACCATCCATCGTCGTATACGCAGTGGCGCCGCCTGCCGAACCGTTGGGGTTGAGCGGGTAGATTTCAGTAGGCTGGCCGCGATGGTCGATGTAGCGCATTGCCTGCATAGCGGTTTTGGCGTGATTTGCATCGCGGAAAACCGTGCGCCCTTCGCCGTGAGCTACCACAATCGGCATTCTGGAACCTGCCATGCCGTCGAAGAAAATCGATGGTGAGTCCTGTACCTCCACCATCACGAATCGCGCTTCGAACTGCTCCGATAGGTTGCGGTGGAACTGCGGCCAGGCTTCCGCACCTGGAATCAGGTCGTGCAGATGGCTCATCATCTGGCAGCCATTGCACACGCCCAGGGCAAAACTGTCATTGCGATGGAAGAAGGCCTCGAACTCGTCGCGTGCGCGCAGATTGAACAGGATGGACTTGGCCCATCCACCTCCCGCGCCCAGCACATCGCCATAGGAGAATCCGCCACAAGCAACCAGTCCATTGAAATCTTTCAGGTTGACGCGCCCGGCGATGAAGTCGCTCATATGCACGTCGACCGACTCGAATCCGGACAAATGGAAGGCGGCTGCCATTTCCACATGCCCATTGACGCCCTGCTCGCGCAATACCGCCATGCGCGGACGCGCTCCCTTGGCCACGTAGGACGCAGCAACGTTTTCATTCGCATCGAAGCTCAGTGCATAGTGCATGCCGGGATCATCTGCGTCCTTGCAGCGCGAAAACTCCTGATCCGCACAGTCCGGGTTGTCACGCAAGCGTGCAATCTCGTGGGATGTTTCCCACCATGCGGACAGCAGGTCTGAGCGCGCCTCATCCAACAATGTTTTCCCGCCGCTGCTGAATCGCACGCGGTCATTGGCGGACACGGCACCGATGTCGACAACCGGCAAGCCGGCCAGGGCGAACTGTGCAATGACGCGGCCCGCATGCTCCATGCCTACCTGCAGCACTGCGCCCGCTTCTTCGTTGAACATGGCAGCCAGCGCATCACCTTCAGGCAGTTCAATATCGACACCGGTTTTTCCCGCAAACGCCATTTCCGTAACTGTCGCAAACAGTCCGCCATCAGAACGGTCGTGATAGGCCAGCACTTGGCCGTCCTTGAGCAGATTCTGCAATACCTTGAAGAACGCCTTCAGTTCCGCCGCGCCCGGGGCATCCGGCACTTCGTTTCCGACACGAGCGAAAACCTGGGCGAGGCTCGATGCGCCCAAACGGTTTTTTCCAAAACCAAGGTCAACCAGGATCAGTCTTGTCTCACCGCTATCGCTGCGCAGCTGCGGAGTCAGTTGCTTGGCCGCATCAGGCGTTTGGGCGAAAGCCGTGATCACGAGCGACAGCGGTGCCGTCACCGATTTTTTCTCATTGCCTTCCTGCCAGACGGTTTTCATGGACATGGAGTCCTTGCCAACGGGTATGGCAAGCCCCAGTTCCTGACAATAGACCGACACGGCCTGCACGGTATCGAACAGCCGGGCATCTTCACCGGGGTGCCCGGCTGGTGCCATCCAGTTGGCGGAAAGCTTCACGTCTTCGAGTTTTTCGATGCGCGCGGCGAAGAGGTTCATCAAGGCTTCTGTTACTGCCATGCGGCCCGATGCCGGCGCATCGACCAGCGCCAGCGGGCCTTTCTCGCCCATGGCCATGACTTCGCCGCGATGCGTGGTGTAGCCCATCATGGTGATGGCGCAATCTGCCACCGGCATCTGCCAGGGGCCCACGCACTGGTCGCGCGCAGTCATGCCGCCCACGCTGCGGTCGCCGATCGAAATCAGGAACATCTTGGATGCCACNNGAAGTGTTCGTCCACCACCTTCAGCTGTTGGTCGGCTGTCGCCTGACCCACCACGGCAAACGGGCAGCGCTCGCGTTCACAGATTTCGCGGAACTCGTCGATGCGTTCGGCGGGAATCGCCAGCACGTACCGCTCCTGTGCTTCGTTGCACCAGATTTCCTTGGGGCTCATGCCGGATTCTTCCGAAGGCACGGCGCGCAACTGGAACACACCGCCCTTGCCGCCGCCATGTACCAGTTCCGGCAAGGCGTTGGAAAGACCACCCGCGCCCACGTCGTGGACAGACACGATGGGGTTGTTCTTGCCCATCTGCCAGCAACGGTCGATGACTTCCTGCGCACGGCGCTGCATTTCCGGATTGCCGCGCTGCACTGAATCAAAGTCGAGTTCCGCCACGTTGGAACCCGTCGCCATACTCGATGCCGCACCGCCGCCCAGGCCGATCAACATGCCGGGACCACCCAGCTGAATCAGCAGTGCACCTTCTGGCAGCGGTTCCTTGTGAACATGGTCCTCACGGATGTTGCCCACGCCACCGGCCAGCATGATGGGTTTGTGGTAGCCGCGGCGCTCTTTGTTGACCCAGGTTTCAAGGGTACGGAAATAGCCCGCAAGATTCGGACGCCCGAATTCGTTATTGAATGCAGCCGCGCCGATGGGGCCTTCCAGCATGATGGCAAGCGGTGACACGATGCGTTCGGGCTTGCCGTAGTTTTCTTCTTCCCAGGCCTGCACGGCGCCGGGTATGCGCAGGTTGGATACAGAAAAACCACACAAGCCAGCTTTGGGCTTGGAACCGCGCCCGGTTGCCCCCTCATCGCGAATCTCGCCGCCGCTGCCGGTAGCCGCACCCGGGAAAGGTGAAATCGCGGTTGGATGGTTATGGGTTTCCACCTTCATCAGGATGTGGGTGGGTTCGGTATTGAAGACGTACTTGCCGCCCTTGCCCGGATAGAAACGCTCGATCTCTGCGCCTTGCATGACCGCGGCGTTGTCTTCATAAGCCGACAGCGTGCCCTGGGGAGTTTTCGCATGGGTATCGCGAATCATCCGAAACAGGCTCTTGTCCTTTTCGCCGGAATCGATCACCCATGCAGCATTGAAAATCTTGTGCCGACAGTGCTCGGAGTTGGCCTGCGCGAACATCATCAGTTCGACATCGGTCGGGTTGCGCCCCATGCGGGTGAAGTTGTCCACGAGATAATCGATCTCGTCCTCAGACAGCGCCAAACCCAGCCGTCTATTGGCTTCCATGAGGGCCGTCCGTCCGCCGCCCAGAACATCCACGCTTTCCAGTTCGCGCGGCGGCACATGGGTAAACAGGCCCGCAGCCTCGTCCACTGAATGCAGCACCGTTTCGATCATGCGGTCATGGATCAGCGGCAACAGTATGGATTCATCCGCAGCATGCTCGAAGTGGTAGGCAATACCGCGCTCGATGCGGCGCACCTTGGACAGACCGCAGTTATGCAGGATGTCGGTGGCCTTGGAAGACCAGGGCGAGACCGTGCCAAACCTTGGTGTTGCAAGCAGGAACTGGCCGACGGGCGTGGCCGGGGCAGGGTCGGCATAATCCAGCGCCGCTTCCAGTATGGCCTGCTCTTCAGCCGTCATTGCCTCATCCAGTTCCACGAAATGCCAGTACTGCGTAGAAATCCCGCAGGGCTTCAAACCTGCCGACCGCAACTGATCGCAGATTTTCCTGATACGGAAGGAGGACAGCGCAACGCCGCCAGGCAATGAAAGGATGGATGGCTTGGCTTGGGACATGGGGCCGGGAAAATACGGAAAAGAGCTATTTTACCCGACTGCGCCTTGACTCGGAGTTGTTGAACTTAAGGTTTTAAGCGGGTAATTCAACTATCCACGGATAAAATTGATAGGGGACTTCAAAATGCCTAATTATCTATATTGTGTGCTTTTTTGTTTACATTAATTACGTTCCATGGATTGCGCATATCCTTATCATGTCTGGCTTTATCAGGTACTTGAATGAACAAGACTAAAGAAATCTTAGAACAGCTAAACAACGGGAAAATTTTTCATAACACCGGCCAGATTGATGCTGCTGAAAGTATCTACAGGGAAGTTCTTTTGATAGACAAGGACAATGCAGAAGCTTTGGGGCTTCTCGCCATCATTGCTCTGCAACGAAAAGATATCCCCCTTGCAAAGAGAATGTGGAAGCGCGCAATAGAAGCCCAATCGACTCCCTGGGTATACCTCAGCAACCTGCTCAGCTATTTCCAATTCCTTGTTGCGCAGGGCGCAGAAAAGGAAGCCCGCAAGTTAATCCAAAAAACACTCCCAGATTGGCCTGCAGTTCGCGTTCCCGATTCTGGTGAACGGGACATGTTGATTTCGTTGGCCAACATTCTGGTCAAGCACAAAAATCTTGACGCTGCTTTACGGTTGTTAAAAAGCGTTGCTTCAGCCCTGCCCAAAGATGCGATTCTTTTACATGCATTAGGCAAAATACACTATCGCAAAGGAGACATTTCTTCTGCAAGGAAATCCCTATCCGAGGCTGATGCTGCCCTACATCATCAGCCAAACTTTCAATTGCTGGATGATCTTCACCAATGTGCGATTGAAGATGGGGATAAAGAAGGTGCCCGTGCCATAAAGAGCCGCCTTGCCGCAAAACAGCCGATCTATATCAGTAGCGCAAAATCCAGCCAAAGGGCACAAATTCTGGTTCTCAACGCAGTAAACTTTGCCGACATCAAGTCTTTCCAGCATCTCCATTTCAATACCAATTACCCAAGCCAGATAGCCCGCATTCTTGCTAATGATTTTAATTTTTCATCGGTGTTTGCCGAATTCCCAGTTGGTCGCACAGCCTCCAAGGATCTCCCAAAACCGGATTTGATCATCAACAATCTGACCAACGGCGAACTTCTCCTGTCAGATGGAAATCTCGAAGAAATATCCGAATTTGCAGATTCATTTGGTGTTCCAGTCGTTAACCATCCTCAAAATGCGATTCTCACAACAAGGGAAAAATCGGCAGAATTGATTTCTAACCTTCCGGCTGTCCTTGTCCCAAAGATATGCCGGTTCTCAAGAACTGACATGGCCATTGATAATTTGGTCGACGCAATTGAGTCAGAATTCGAATACCCGTTCATCTGGAGGGATCCATTTTTACACCAAGGTAGAGGGTTGTTAAAAATAGACAACCGAGGCGCATTGAAAGACGCGCTACACCTACCGGGTCACGCAGATTTTCTTATTACAGAATTTATAGACAGTAGGGGGGCGACAGGTTATTACCGTAAACTTCGCGCCGCATTCGTTGGAAATGAAGTCGTTATCGTTCGTGTGGATCACAGCCCCAGTTGGCTGGTTCATGGGATGCGCAAGGACGATGAGCGAATAGCCTTCTACCTCAATAATCCCATTTTTCTCGAAATCGATAACAAAATCTGTTTAAACCCAGACAAGGAACTCGGCCCTTACGTAATGCAGGCACTTCTTCAAATTCGTGATTGCATTCCGCTTGAAATATTCGGAATTGACTTCGATGTGGCCCCAGATGGACGTCTTGTGTTTTATGAGGCTAATGCAACCATGAACCTGCTTTCAACTGCACGACCGGAGGTTGACTACCCAAAGCATGCGCAGAAACGACTGATATCAGCGTTTCAGGATTTTTTAAGTCAGTTAACGCGAACCAGGAAAGAATGAATATTCCAATACCAGCCGGATTAAGTGCCTTGGCTCACTTCCTTTCCAGTCGCTAGCCATGGGTGTACCGTTCTCACCATACCGACAAACAATCAAGTCTGAAAAAAGCAACACGACCACGCCCTCCTATCCTGAAAGGCTTGGTATGTGGAAAAGATCCAGTATTTAGGTTTATCCTACGCGTCTAAATCAATCCTTATAAAAACAAGCGCCATGATTATCCCGCTCCTCCCCCCCCGTCCTGCAAACAGCCACAAGGGCATGTTTGGTCATATTGGCCTTATCGGAGGCACGCCGGGCACGGTTGGCGCCTTGTTGCTTGCCGGCCGTGCAGCCCTGGCTAGTGGTGCCGGATTGGTGACACTGGGCATGCTGGATGAAGAGGTACGTGTGGATTTCGCTGCGCCGGAAATGATGTTCTCCCCTGCCGACAGCCTGGCATCGGATCTGGACATTTCTGTGCTGGCAATCGGCCCGGGGCTCGGACAATCCAGGCAGGCATACGATTTGATGCAGTCCGCCATTTACAACCCCGCAGTCTTGGTTATTGATGCAGACGGCCTGAACCTGATTGCCAGACGGAATGACCTAGCCTATTTATGCGCGCGCAGGCCAGCCCATACACTGCTTACCCCGCATCCCGGTGAAGCCGCAAAACTGCTTGACGTAGACATCGAGGATGTTCAACTTAACCGGGAACTGGCGGCGCTGGAACTGGCTAAACGTTTCAATGCCCTGGTGGCACTCAAGGGAGCGGGCACAGTACTGGCAAGGCCAGACGGCACGGTAGAGATCAACAATACGGGTAATCCTTCAATGAGCGCGCCAGGAATGGGAGACGTGTTGACCGGGATCATGGCTGCTTTCGCTGCCCGCGCCCTGCCTTGGGAAGCATTGAAGCAATCCGTATGGCTGCATGGCAAGGCAGCTGATGACGCACTGGAGGATGGACGCGGAGTCGAGGGACTGACCGCGTCAGAGCTCATCGGCTACGCTCGCGGACGTCTAAACGCCTGCTCTGCCTGACGAGCTCCCAGCAAACAAGAAATTAGTTGCCCAGGCGTTCTTTCAGATAGTCTGAAACAGCGTCCACCAGGGCGTCGTCACGCCCTTCAAAGAAGTGATCCGCTCCCGGAACGACCTGTTGTCGGGAACCCGGCTTGCTCATCAACGTCTGCTCACGTTTACCGGCGTTGGCTAGCACGTTCTGCAAATCCTTTCCGCCAAAAAGGTCAAGCACTGGCAGCTTGAGGACTCCATAGTCAACACCCTCCCCCATGCCAATGGCCACCCAGGTTTTCACTGTACTGTCGGGCTGGCCTGTGAAATAGGCGTAGCTCATCCTTGAACCAAGGCTGTGCGATACAACGGCGATGCTTGAATACCCCTTGCCTTTGAGAAACTCCACGGCCAGTTTCAGTCTTTCCGACGCCTCCGGAAAGGTGGGGGGGTAGTCGCTGCCCTTGGCATCATTTGCCAGAATGGGCATTTGAATTGAAAGCGTGGTGTACCCCATGTCAGCCAGGCGACCGCGCAACATGCCAATCAGCCCCCAGTCGGGATGGATGCCTATTCCGTGAACCACAACGAGCGCCGATTTCGCGTTGTTTGCCGGCGTATACAAGGACAGAAACTCATGTCCATTTTGCTGCTTGATATAGACCGCATCTCCCACCACCAGGCCTGGGACAATTTCATCGGCCCATTTCTTTTCCCGGGCATAGTCGGAAGCATAACTGGGCCAAACAGCAAACTGGAACAACGCGACGAGAACGAGAAAAAAGCGTTTCATGACTTATCCTGGCTGAATCAGCAAAAACGGTTCTTCAAATAGGAGGCAAACTCCTCGTTTACTTCCGGATGCTTCATGGCGTACTCCACAGTTGCCTGTAGATAGCCAAGCTTGCTGCCGCAATCGTAACGTACGCCATCAAATGCATAGGCAAGCACCTGCTGTTCCTGGAGTAGCGCAGCAATGGCGTCAGTCAGTTGCAACTCACCGCCGGCACCAGGTTTGAGATTTTCTATGAAATGAAAAATGCGCGGCGTCAGAATGTATCGCCCCACCACACCCAATGTGGAGGGCGCCACCTCGGGCTTGGGCTTCTCGACAATTGCGTTTACACGTGACACGCGATCGGCCAACTGGTTTGCATCGACAATACCGTAAGACGCAGTCTCTTCACGTGCTACCTGCTGCACACCCAGCACTGAACACTGGTAATAGTCATATTGATCGACCATCTGTTTCATCACTGGTGGCGTGCCATCAATCAGGTCATCGGCCAGGATGACTGCGAAAGGCTCGTTGCCAATCACCGGCTTGGCGCAGAGGACGGCGTGACCCAATCCAAGCGCCTCCGCCTGTCGAATGTAGATAAAGTTGACTCCAGACGGCCGAATGGATTGCACAAGTTCAAGAACCTTGTTCTTGCCGCGTGTTTCAAGTTCTGTTTCGAGTTCATAAGCCTTGTCGAAATGGTCCTCGACTGTGCGCTTGGTGCGGCTACTGATAAATATGATGTCTGTCATGCCGGCGTCGATGGCCTCTTCCACCGCATACTGGATGAGCGGCTTGTCCACTATTGGCAGCATTTCCTTCGGGCTGGCCTTGGTGGCAGGAAGGAAACGCGTGCCAAGACCGGCAACGGGAAAAACTGCTTTGGTAACTTTTTTCATGTAAACCTTGGTTCGTATTTTCCAAAAATGAGGTATGTGCTCTTATTCCCTGAGGGCACAATCACGGACAACCGCTTTAAGAAACAATGGTACCGTCACAATTATGCAATTCTGTTAATTTTATTACAGCTCGAAGCGTCGCCAGCCTGCAATAGACCGGTGCAGCCTGGCACCGGTCAGCCATGTACAACAGCATTCCCGCCATTTTCATGCTGCGAAAATTTCCTGATGTGGGGAAGCACATACAAATACAAGACTGCCATCGAAATCATTCCTCCAATGACTGCGCCTCCAATAACATCAAATGGATAATGCTTGGAGAGCATCACCCTTGTTAGTCCGACCATTATTGCCAGCACAAACAGAAGAACGCCCACCCATCCACGCTGGACAAGGGCTGCTCCAAACATTGCGCTGGTAAACAAATCAGCAGTGTGCCCGGAAGGGAATGAGTGAAAAGAAGACTCCAGTGTGGGACCTATCCATTCGGTACCCATCCCCGGCTCTGTGCCCGCGTCAGGACGAGCACGCCCAAAAAATATTTTCATCATACGCACTGACAACACCGAACCCATCAACTGAGCAATCAAATAGCCATATGCAATGACTACAAAACGCATGTCGGATACTTTCTTCCCGTACCACCATATCCCAATAAAGAAGACATAGAACGGGTACAGCGCATAATCGGAAAAATCTTTGATATAGGGACGATAGGACATCGACAGGGAGTTGCCGGAAAGCAGGCGTTGTATACCAGCTTCACTGTATACAAGGATCAGGATCGCCCCAAGGAGGATGATCGCAACACAGCCAAGCGCCAAGCGCCTGAAATGTCTTTCAGCGTCAGCAGCCTGAAACCACATGGTATTCCTTGAATTCTATGGTGAAGCTCCGGTTAACCTTGCAGGATTCAGGTATGCCACTCAAGCCAAACACCTCTTTCACGCCATCGGTCTTCAGGATCAGCACGCCGTCCGGGTGATCTGCAACCCATCTCCCTGCTTCCTGATTCGACAATTCGGTAAATCTACGTCCTGCATAGTTGTTGAGTATGCCTGGTGTCGCGTTGGCCACACCCACTGGCGTTTTGGAAGAAGCAACTTCCGAAACAAACTCTCCCAAGGGACGTGCAGAAAAAAGAGGGTTGACAGCATATGCCAGCAGCCCGAAAACAAGCACCGAAATCGGAACCGACATCACAACCCAAGCAACAAACCATTGCTGCAAGGGACGGGGCCTGAATGCCAGATAAAGCCCGAAGGGCAGTATCAGAAACAGCCCGACAACAGCGATTCCCAAAGCAACACCTCGCAACCCTGGCTGCGTCATCCATATCCAAAGCGCCAACCCCGCCAAAATTGCCGTGAAACCAGCAGCCGGCAGCGAAACACCAAGTGGAGTGCGTCCAGGCGTTACATTCTGTGAAACACCGTAGGCCGCCATGATTGCGAAGGCCGGGATAAGCGGCTCAAGGTATATGAACAGTTTTCCGGATATCAACGAAAGCCCGATCAAGGGAACCAGTGAAAAAGCCGCGATGGAGAACCTGTACTTGACCTTTTCCTGGTAGAGAAATTTGCCCCCACGGACAACCAAGCCTGTCCAGGGCAACATCATCAATGGCAATAGCGCCAGGTAAAAATAGAAAGGCTCCTTGTGGCTCCAGGAGTTTACTGCCCTGCCAACGAGCTGCTTTTCCCAAATCTCCCTCAAATAGGACTCATGCCCTCCCTTCCACACTATGGCCACCCATGCCAACACCAGGGCGGAGAGCACCAATATGGCCAAAAAGGGACGCATCGACCTAAGTCCAGTCCAGCCGCGCTCCGCGTACATCCATACCAGCCCCGGAGCTGCGGAAAACAGCAAGGATATTGGACCTTTAACGGCTACGCACAATAAAGTGAAGAACCAGAAACCAAACAGATTCCTGGTTTGCCCGTTTTCCATGAAACGCAGAAGTTGAAGCCAGGAAAATACTGCCGCTGCTGTGAGCAGCATGTCCATCCGGGCGATCTGGGCCAAAATCAGCGTACAGAAAGCTGTCAGGAATATCCATGCAGCCCCTGCACCCAACTCCTTCCCTGAGAGTATCTTCCCGATCTGCATAATTCCTGATGCTGCAATCAATGCCGGGATCAGGCTTACTAGTCGAAAAGCCAGTTCCGCATTGCCAAAAGGAAAATAGAAAACGGCCACCACCCAGAAATAAAAGGGCGGCTTGTGCGCGTAGGGGAATCCGTTGAGATAAGGAACCAGCCAATGTCTGCCATCAACAAGCTCGCGAAGGACTTCGGCGTATCTGGCCTCATCCTGCACCCACATGTCACGAGGGAAGACAAGGTTTATACAGAACAGGGCTATCGCAAGGAATAGCAAAACCCCGTATCCACCGTACGTTCGGCTGGAAGATGAGTCTGAAGAAGTCACGTTTACAGGTGGAAAAAGTTGTGATCTGAGTGGGGAAAGGCATTATAACCGGTTGAAATACCGGGAAATAAAGCCTTCCATTCTATTGAACTCATTGGTCCAGCAAGTTATTAAGACCTTCTTCATCAAGGACTGGGATGCCTAATTCCTGTGCTTTGGTCAATTTGCTGCCCGCTTCGGTTCCGGCAACCACATAATCCGTTTTCTTCGACACCGAGCCGGTTACCTTGCCGCCAGCCGCCTCGATGCGCTCCTTTGCCTCTTCGCGTGTCATGTTTGGTAGCGTTCCCGTAAGAACAAACGCCTTGCCTGAAAGATGACCAATCTTGCTTGACCGAGCAGTTTCATCAGCCCATTGCACACCTGCCGCACGCAATTGTTCAATGACCTCGCGATTGTGCGATTCGCCAAAAAACTGGGCAATGCTCTGTGCCACGATCGGCCCAACATCGGTCACCCGCATCAACGCCTCTTCATCGGCCCCGATAAGCGCATCAAGGTTTCCAAAATGGCGTGCAAGATCCCTGGCCGTTGCCTCACCTACATTTCGGATGCCCAGCGCAAAGATGAATCGTGCAAGCGTCGTGCTTCGGCTTTTATCAATGGCTGCCAACAGATTCGAGGCGGACTTTTCGGCCATGCGTTCGAGGTTGGCAACCTTGCCAAGGCCAAGCTTGTACAGTTCTGCGGGGTTGTGGACAAGACCATTGTCTACCAGCTGATCAACAACTTTCTCGCCCAAACCTTCGATGTCCATGGCCCGCCGTGATGCGAAGTGCAACAAGGCCTGCTTGCGCTGTGCCGGGCAGTAGAGTCCGCCGGTACAGCGTGCTACCGCCTCGCCTTCTTCGCGCACGACATGGGAGCCGCATACAGGGCATGCCTTCGGCATAACGAATTCGCGTGCATCACTGGTACGGCGTTCGTGCATCACCGAAACCACTTCAGGGATGACATCACCTGCACGCCGAACTGACACCCAGTCACCGATTCGCACATCCTTGCGTCGAACCTCATCTTCATTGTGCAAGGTAGCATTGGTAACGGTTACCCCGCCCACGAACACGGGCGCCAGACGCGCTACCGGGGTGATAGCGCCAGTGCGTCCCACCTGCACGTCAATATCCAGCACCTGGGTGATTTCTTCCTGCGCTGGATATTTGTGAGCAATGGCAAAACGCGGCGCACGCGACACAAAACCAAGCTCGTCCTGCAGCTTGAGATCGTTGACCTTGTAGACCACTCCGTCGATATCGAAAGGCAGGCTGTCGCGTTTATTGCCCAGACGCATGAAATAACCAAGCATCCCGTCAACACCCTTCACAACTTCGCTTTGCTCCGCCACCGGAAAATGCCACTGTTTTAACTGGTCCAATATGTCGCTGAATTTCTCTGGCAACTTAAAACCTTGCACTTCACCCATGCCATAAGCAAAGAAAGTAAGTTTCCGGCTTGCAGTAATACGCGAATCGAGCTGGCGCAAAGAGCCTGCTGCCGCATTGCGCGGATTAGCAAAGGTTTTTTCTCCCTTTGATCGTTGCGCATCATTCAGCGCCTCGAAATCCTTGTGCTGCATCAGCACTTCGCCACGGACCTCTAGCAATGCCGGCGGATTGTCGGAAGCTATGCGCAGTGGGATTGCAGCTACCGTACGAAGATTCAAGGTGACATCCTCACCCGTATAACCATCTCCTCGTGTCGCGCCCTGAATGAAAACGCCATTTTCATAAACCAGGCTGATTGCAAGGCCATCAAATTTAGGGTCGGCCTCATATTCAATGTAATCCTGCCCTGCCGCTTCGCGCACTCGCCGATCAAACGCCGTGACCTCGGCTTCATCAAACGCATTGTTGAGTGACAGCATGGGTTTTCGGTGCTGCACTTGTGAAAACCCGGAGAGCGGCAGGCCGCCAACACGTTGTGTAGGGGAATCTGGAGTTAAAAGTCCCGGGTTGGCAGATTCAAGTTCCTGCAATTCCCGAAACATGCGGTCATACTCGGCATCCGGTATTTCCGGATTGTCGAGTACGTAGTAGCGATAGCTATGGTGATTGATCTGTTCTCGCAGAATTCTTGCCCGTTCTGCGATGTCTTGTGAAACCATGGTCGTCAGGAAAACAGTCTAAGCGCGAGACGGCTTCCAGCAGGTACGCCGCGAGCTTCCATTCTGTTGTAGATCTGAACAAGTTGAGCGCGGATTTTCTCAATGCCAACGTCGGTCAATGGACGCAGGTTATCGTCCACCAACAATCCACCGGCATCGTGTGCAAGCTTCCGGCCCAGTTTCACCATGGTGTCAAAGTTTTTCAAACCATCCGGAACGCGTGGCACATCAAACAAAAGAGTCACACCCTTGGTTTCGGGTTCATGCGCATTTTCTCTGGAGAAAGGCCGGGGTTCTCGGTTAATCATCAAGAAAAGCGTTTCACCGCGACTATCAAGAAATTGGTAAGTGCCGTTCGCGCCCAGTCTCATCCCCGCTGATTCCGCTTCATTTCGCATCCTCGCAATGGGCAGGTGTGCTGTGCCGCGTGCAACTATGTTGAGACCGATCTGCACATCTACATCAGCACAGAATTTGTCCAGTGATAGCGCTATGACTGACTTCTCTCCAGGGTCATCACAACGAACCTGCCAGCCATTTGATTCTGCAAGCTCACCGGCTAATTCACAGAGCGCCGAGAGGTCAGTATTCAATGCTGCCCCTGCACGATCTGCCATTTGCATCACAGCCTGTACTTCGAGATATTTCTTGTCGTTCAGCGGGGAGACCTCTTCCCAGGTCAGACCACCTGGAGAAAGTCCGAGCCACCGTACCGATTTTCCGAGTGATCCGGAACGGACGACCGCATCACTGAACATGTTGGCAGGCATGCCGTCAAGGCTCTTCAGGATGATGCGAAACTCAATGGATTCCTCAAAAGGAGCCACCTCTGCCTGATCCACACTGGAGGATGTGTCGGAATTTTCGGCAAGAGGTACCGTCTCCGGGTTTTTATTGATATCCCCCGATAACGCCTCTTCCAGCAGGATTTCAGTGTCCCCGAAATGTGGTTCGGTCTCTCCTCTGCCATGAAATCCGCGAGGAAGAGGATCCCTGATAACCGGTTCGTAAAAATCAGGATCCACCCTTGGTGAGGATTCGTTTTGCTCTGGCTCGTCATGATCCATCAATGCATCACGTAAAGGGGGCGTCAAGCCCACCTCTGTCCTCTGCCTGAATTTTCGTTCCTGCAGACGGTTATAGATCACGATACCAATGACCGCGATCACCCCAATCAGGGCCAACGAGACTTGCAGTTCACTCATGGAAGTATCTAAAAATCAGAATTAGACCTCAAATGCCATGTTGCTATTTTTTTTCCGGTTCAGTGGGTGCCACGTTAGGCACCACACGCACAAAAATTTCATCAGAGCGGATCATTCCCAACTCACCCCTTGCACGCTCTTCGATCGCATCCCTCGCTTCCTTCAGATCACGCACTTCAGCAGCGAGGGTTTCATTGCGAACACGGAGTTTACCGTTCAGCTCCTGTTGATTCTCTACCTCATTCTCCTGGTTCCAGATTTTGAACCATCCCCCGTCACCAAACCATAGGGGATATTGCAATAAAAGAATCAAGGCTACGAGCAGTGGCGTAAGCCAGCGCATCAGCCGATTTGGTAAAAAGCATCTCGCCCCGGATAGGAAGCCATCCCCCCCAGCTCTTCCTCAATCCGCAGCAACTGGTTGTATTTGGCCATGCGATCCGATCGCGACAGAGAACCGGTCTTGATTTGCAGCGCATTGGTAGCAACAGCGAGGTCAGCAATGGTGCTGTCCTCGGTTTCGCCCGAACGGTGCGAAATTACCGAAGTGTAACCTGCGCGCTTGGCGGCCTCGATGGCTTCAAAGGTTTCAGTCAGCGTACCGATCTGGTTGACCTTGAT
>DKAU01000095.1 GCA_002450925.1 Thiobacillus sp. UBA6918
TTCACAGGCCTACGACAAGGCACTGCAGATAGACAACAGCAACAAGACCGCACAAACCAAGCTGGCCCTGATCAAGGAAATGATGTCCGGGCAGCCTAAAAAACTTCAACCCAACGCACTGCAAGCAAAACAAGAGAGCAAACCAGTCCAGGCTGCATCTGCCGTTTCCAGTCCATCACCAACCCAAAAACAGGTAGAAGCCGTCGAAAAGAAAACCAGCGTCCCGGCAACGCAAGATAGTCCAACAAGCGTCATCGAGACCGTCCAGGCCTGGGCCAAAGCCTGGTCAAGCAAGGATGTAAACGCGTATCTGGCTCATTACTCCTCCGAATTTGCACCTTCAAAAATGAGCCACACCGAGTGGGTGGTGCAACGGCGTGAGCGCATCGACATTCCTGGAACGATTTCAGTTATCGCACGTGACATCAAGGTTACGCGCAAGTCAGCCAACCGTGCCACTGTAAGTTTCAAGCAGGTCTACCAGTCCTCTCGACTGAGAAACACTTCCAGCAAAACACTGGAGCTGGAACTTGAAAACGGTAGCTGGCTGATCGTTAATGAGTCCGGACGCTGATACTTGCATGCACAAATCAGCACTTTTGCTCTCTTTAAGCATTGCCCTGACCGGTTCGTCAGCCCACGCGGATACCAATGAGGCTGACCGCCTGTTTGCCAGCAGCATGCAGGAAATTCTCCAAAGCCGTCCCGACAAGGCGCTAACTTCGATTAACAACCTGCTCGAGCGATATCCGAATTTCCGTCTGGCTCAGTTGGTCAAGGGCGACCTCTTGCTCGCACGTGCTCACCCCCTTTCCACATTGGGTAACGCACATGGCGCGAGTGAACAACAGGCAGATCTGCGAGAAGAAGCCAAGGCAAGAATCCTGGCTGTTCAGGATCCTGTGAACCCGGAGCTTTTGCCTGAGGAATTGCTGCAAGTCTCTTCTGATATTCCCTATGTCATCGCTGTCGATGCAAGCCGCGCACGGCTGTATGTTTTTGAAAACTCTGCGACAGGGATTCGTCGCATAGCGGACTATTACGTCACTGTTGGCAAACTCGGGACCGGCAAAAACAAGGAAGGCGACAAGCGTACCCCAGTTGGTTTTTACACCATCACAGGCTTCAAACCGGACAACCAACTTGAAGAATTGTACGGTGCCGGAGCGTATCCGCTCAGCTACCCAAATGAATGGGACATACGCAACGGGCGCAATGGTTACGGTATCTGGCTACATGGCGTTCCACGCGATACGTATGCACGCCCCCCCAAGGCCAGTGACGGATGTGTAGTTCTATCGAATGACGACCTGAAGAGCCTTGGACACTACATCAGCATTGGCCAGACTCCCGTTATCATTGCCCCAGAGCTTACTTGGGTTGATCCTTCAACCCTTTCAAACGCTTCAACTGGAATCAGAGAAGCCATTGATGACTGGCGCAAGGACTGGGAAAGCCGCAATACCGAACGCCTTTTATCCCACTATTCTTCCGGATTCAAGGCAGGTAGCCAAAGCTACAAGGATTTTGCTGAATCCAAGCGCAGGGTCAATGCTGGAAAAAACTGGATCAAGGTGGATCTGCAACGCCTCAGCATTTACCAACAGCCCGGCAGCAAGGATCTGGCCATCGTTACCTTTGACCAGGATTACAAAAGCAGCAATCTAAATAACCTGTCGAGCAAGCGCCAGTATTGGCAGCGTGAGAACGGCCGCTGGCGCATCATTCAAGAAACCATCCTATAAGGAGAACCCATATGGTCAAACTGCACACCTCGAAGGGTGTCATCACACTAGAGCTGGATGCCGAGAAAGCACCTGTCACGGTTGAGAACTTTCTACAATACGTGCGAGACGGTTTCTATGACGGGACAATTTTCCATCGCGTAATTGATGGATTCATGATCCAGGGTGGTGGCTTTGAACCGGGCATGTCGCAAAAGCCGACACGTGAGTCCATCAAGAACGAGGCAGGGAATGGATTGAAGAACGACGTTTACACCATTGCCATGGCCCGCACTTCCAATCCGGATTCCGCCACTGCACAGTTCTTTATCAACGTGGCTAACAACAGTTTCCTGAATTTCTCTTCACCCACACCGCAAGGCTATGGCTATGCCGTTTTTGGCAAAGTGATCGAAGGGAAAGAGGTCATTGATGCCATAAAGAAAATGCGCACAGCGACTCGTGCCGGTCATCAGGACGTACCCGTGGAAGATGTCATCCTTTCCAAGGCGGAAATTGTCTGAATCTCTGACATCTGCAGGCTGCACCCTCTTTATCGCCGACCTGCATCTGGCCGAAGAACGCCCGCAAGCCAGCGGGCGTTTTTTTCATTTTCTCGACACCATAGCTTCAGGAAGCGATGCTCTCTACATACTGGGCGACCTGTTTGAATATTGGGCGGGAGACGATGATCTTGACTCGGCCCTGGCCCGGCAAACATCTGAAAAAATAAGAAAACTGACGGAATCCGGCACACCAGTCTATTTCATGCACGGCAACAGGGATTTCCTGCTGGCCCACCGTTATGCTGGCCTGTGCGGAATGTCCCTAATCAAAGATCCTGAGGTCATTTCCCTCTACGGAGCACAGACAGTGCTGACGCACGGCGACACGCTATGCACCGACGACAAAAGTTACCAGCGATTCCGCAAGCTGGTCAGGCACCCAGTCGTCAGCAAAATTTTGCTATCCCTCCCATTATCACTCCGTCATGCCCTGGCAGGCACAGCACGGTCGAGAAGCGAACAGGCCAAATCAGAAAAACCCTATGACATCATGGATGTAAATCAGGAAGCGGTCGTTGCCATGTTTCGGCATTCCGGAGTTGCAAGGATGGTCCATGGCCACACACACAAGGCTGCACGACACGTATTTACTGATCAGGGAATGAACTGCGAACGCTGGGTCCTGCCAGACTGGTATGGCGATGGAGGTTATCTCGCCTGCTCTGCAGAAGGCTGTGAACTGTTGCCTATCCCTTCACTATCAGACTCGGGGAGCTGAAAAACGCCATAAGTCTTTGGCAATGCAAAAAGCTTGGGTCTTAGCGGAGTTTTCTTGCCGTCAAGATACTGCCTGACACGACCGGAATAATCCCGATCCTCAATCGGCAGACCTTGAGACAGTGCGTAATCGGCTTGCCAGACATGCTGTACCAGATCGCAATCCTGACGCAATTCCTTTGGCGTAATCTGGTAAGTAACCCACTGTGTATAGGCAAGTGCCGTTTTGTATTCGGCCAGTGCTAGTGCAGCGTCGGGGAAAAGCCTGGCGGCGGCAACCGTTTCCGAGCAGACTTTGCCATCAGCCAAAACCTGGATGCGCATGGTGCCCTTCCGCACCGGAGTCACTTTCTTCTCCACGCTATACGCATGGGGGGGCGCATTTGGAAGCTTGCGGTCATGCATGGTGACAATCACTTTGCTGTCGTGTATGACATTGACTATCTTGCGGGTCTTTCTGTCCAGCAAGGTAAAGTCTGCGTCATCATGACCTTCGTCCATGCGCAAATATCGATCCGTCACCAGATAGCGGGTTACATAGGTGGAACCATCGGCCTCGCCATCCTGATAACGTATTTCGATCATGTCTGCTGCATGCACGCCAATGGATGCACACAATAAAAAACCTGCAACATTCCTCAAGCTTCTAGTCCTTTGGCCAAGTCTTTCCGAATATCACGCACTGATTCAAGCCCGACAGCCACACGCACAAGTCCATCTCCTATGCCGGCAAAAGCACGCTGTTCAGGCGTCATGCGGCTGTGCGTTGTGGTGGCAGGATGCGTTATCGTGGTTTTTGCATCGCCCAGGTTGGCAGTAATGGACAACAGCCTGCAGTTATCAATTACACGCCACGCCACAGGCTGGCCGCCCTTGACCTCGAATGCCACGATACCGCCACCCGTCTTCTGCTGCCTCATCGCCAATTCATGCTGCGGATGGGAAGGCAGCCCCGGATACCAGACGCGTTCCACATTCGGATGACTCTCCAACCAGCGTGCAAGTTCCAGCGCATTTCGCGAATGAGCATCCATGCGAATGGAAAGGGTCTCCAAGCCCTTCAAAATCACCCATGCATTGAACGCTGACAAGGTTGGGCCGGCAGTGCGCAAAAAGGTATACACACCCTCCATAAGCGCCTGGCTGCCCAGCACCGCACCTCCCAGTACCCTTCCCTGACCATCCAGATACTTGGTCGCGGAGTGGATGACTATATCCGCACCCAAATCAAGCGGCCTTTGCAAAGCAGGCGAACAGAAACAGTTGTCCACCGCGAGCCATGCCCCCGCCTCTTTTGCAATGGCGGCCAGCGCAGGAATGTCGCTCACCTCGGTCAGCGGGTTGGAAGGCGATTCGACAAAAAAGAGTTTGGTGTTTGGTTTGAGCGCCTTTCTCCATTCATTCGGGTCGGTTGGCGACACATAGGTCGTCTCAATCCCGAAACGACCAAGAATGTTGGAAAACAACTGCACCGTAGAGCCGAAGATGGAACGTGATGCGACGATATGGTCGCCGGCCTTCATCAACCCCATGACTGTCGCAATGATCGCAGCCATACCGGAAGAAAAGGCAACACAACGCTCTGCACCTTCAAGTGCCGCCAGCCTTGTCTCCAGCATGGTTACGGTAGGGTTGGTAAATCGAGCATAGATGTTGCCCGGCTCTTCGCCCTTGAAGCGTGCTGCCGCCTGGGCTGCGTTCTCGAACACGAAGCTCGAAGTCAGGAACATCGCCTCGCTGTGCTCGTTGAACTGGCTGCGTACCGTACCACTGCGTACCGCGAGGGTTTCCAGATCGTATTCTTCAGTCATCCCATTCTCCAAACAAAAAACCCGGTCAGCTTGCGCGTCCCGGGTTGGCACTCGCTTTAGCTGGATTTATTAGGCGCCCGCAAGCTGAACTCAAATCGGCGCAAGACAAATGTATTCCTAATGCCTGCCCGGCGTCAAGCCTGCCCCCCCGACACCAGATTCAGGTCGAGTTGTTGCGTCTCGATCGAGTATTGCTGGGTATCCCCATTCCGCACGGCTTCAACATAATCGAGGTATTCCGGCGTCACATCACCGGTAAGGTAGCGGCCGTCGAAGCAGGATGTATCGAAGTCCTGAATTTCAGGATTCTCCGCCTTCACGTTTTCAACAAGCGCATCGATGTCCTGGTACACCAAGGCGTCAGCCCCAATCTCCCTGGCAATCTCGTCATCCGTACGTCCAAATGCAAGCAGTTCAGAACGCGTAGGCATATCGATGCCGTAGACATTGGGAAAACGAACCGGCGGGGCAGCAGAAGCAAAAAACACCTTTGAGGCCCCCGCATCGCGCGCCATCTGTACGATTTCCCGGCTTGTAGTCCCGCGAACGATGGAATCATCCACGAGCAGCACATTTTTGTCCTTGAATTCTTCCGCGATTGCATTCAGTTTCTGGCGCACGGACTTCTTGCGCAGAGCCTGACCAGGCATGATGAAGGTACGTCCTATATAGCGGTTCTTGATGAACCCCTCTCGATAAGGCACCCCCAGTTGGTTGGCGAGTTGCAAGGCAGAAGGACGGCTGGTATCCGGAATCGGGATCACGACATCGATCTTGAGGTCGCCATATTCACGCTTGATCTTCTCTGCAAGTGATATCCCCATGCGCAGACGGGTTTTGTAGACGGAAATGCCGTCCATCACGGAGTCCGGGCGAGCAAGATAGACGTATTCAAAGATGCACGGATTCAGCTTTACAGCGGTCGCGCATTGTTTGCTGTGCAACTTCCTGTTCTCGTCGATGAATACCGCTTCGCCGGGTTGTACGTCACGCAGGATCCTGAATCCAAGCGCATCAATGGCAACGCTTTCGGAAGCCACTATATATTCTGGCGGGTTGACGTTCTCGTTTACGCCAATCACCAGTGGCCTGATGCCGAATGGGTCACGAAAAGCCAGTAGTCCGTAGCCGGCGATGAGCGCCACCACGGCATAGGCTCCACGACAACGATCATGCACACCGGAAACGGCAGAAAAAATCGTTTCCAGGTTAAGGCGGCCGCCATGACCATTCGCCTGAAGTTCATGCGCCAGCACATTGAGGAGCACCTCAGAATCCGAGTTGGTGTTCACGTGGCGCAAGTCTTCAGCAAAAAGTGCGCGCTTCAGTTCATCTGTGTTGGTGAGATTTCCGTTATGCCCAAGCACGATGCCAAATGGGGAATTGACATAGAAGGGCTGTGACTCTGCTGAACTTGAAGCCGAACCTGCTGTTGGATAACGCACATGCGCCACGCCCATGTTTCCAAGAAGACTGCGCATGTCGCGAGTACGGAACACATCACGCGCTAGGCCCTGGCCTTTGTGCATATGGAATCGCGCACCCTCGGCAGTGACAATGCCTGCAGCATCCTGGCCACGGTGCTGCAGCACCATCAAACCATCATAGAGCAGTTGATTGACTGGTGTATTGGCGACTGCGCCGATAACTCCACACATGGTTCACCTGTTGAAATGAATATGTTCTACCAGCTTTGCCGGCAGCAAGGGTTGCACGCTCAAGGCCAGTGTTTCAAGAAGCCTTGAAGAAAATGCATTTTTCCAGAAATCCGTTTGTGGCAACGCCGTCAGCCCTGCCGCCAGGGTCAGTCCGATGAGAATCACCACGCCGCGCAAGAGTCCGAAAACTCCGCCTACGAGCCTGTCTGCTCCGCCCAGCCCGATCGCACCCAACGCGCTTTTGATCAATTTTCCTGCCAGCAAGACTGTGACCATCACCACCAGAAATACAACAACAAACCCGGCGAAATAATTCAGGCTTTCATTCTGTGCATCCATTGGCAAAAGCGGCGCAACAATCGGCGCACCCCATTTCCCGGCAAGAATCGAAACAATCCAGGCACCCAAAGAAAAAATCTCGGTCACCAGGCCACGCATAAGACTCAGGATGACTGAAAATGTGAGAATCAGGATGACCAACCAGTCAAGTGCACTCATTTCTCTACCACCTGACCCTTGATGCCTGCAGCAGTGATTTTGGCAAGCATCGCATCGGCTTCCGCCCTGTCCTTGAAACTCCCGACGCGCACACGCGTGCTACCGTCCAGTCCATCCGTGTAGGTCTTGAGCCCGAGCGCGGATATCTGCTTCTGCAGTTTCTGTACGTTGACTTTGTCGGCAAATACGCCCACCTGAACGGTATAGACAACGACTTTCTGTGCAGAATCAACAGACTTTGCGGGCTGCTCGGCAGGTTTTTCGGTTTTAACAGGTTTTACAGTTGGTTGTTGCCGTTCCTCAGAAACGGGGGGCACTGATTTTTCGGGTTCGGGGGCATCCACTACTGTATTTGCAGGCGGTGGAGCGTATTCCACTGCATTCTGAGGAGGGTTGAGCGCAACCTGATCGGACGCGGGCATATGGACCTGAAGCGGTCCTGCCGGTGGGGGTTTGTCTTCCAGCACCAGCGGCAGAATGATCACCGCCACGATGGTGAGCGCGACTGCGCCAATCAGACGGCGGCGGGCCCGGCGTTTATGGTCGTCATCGGCGACTGGTGGTGGCATCTGGCAAAACTTCCGCTACGGTATGAAACGAACCGAAGATGGTGATTCTATCACCTTCGAGCGCGCGAGACCTCGCTTCCGCGAATGCGGCAGAAGGATTGTCAAAAACCTCTATCGATTTTGACAAAACAGCCCGGGCCTTGGCAGCAAGCGACTCACCTGATTGACCACGTTCCCCTGGCAAACCGGCGACAAACCATGCGTCAAAGCAGTCTTTCAGTGGGGTTATCACATCACTTGCATTTTTGTCTGCCAGCAACGCAAAAACCGCATAGGATTTCCCGGTGACAGGAAATGAATGAAGATTGGAAGCCAGCGCACGTGCAGACTCCGGATTATGTGCCACGTCCAGCACCACCTCGACTGGCCCATGAATGCGCTGGAACCTTCCTGGAATATTGGCATTCGCGAGGCCGTTATGAATGGCTTCCAATGAGACCGGCAACTGCCCGTCTACCTGCCCTAATGCAGCCAGTGCGGTTGTCGCATTGGCAAGCTGGTGTTTGCCTGACATTGACGGCATGGGCAAATTTTCCAGCCTGACTTTTTCGGATCTGAAACACCAATTGCCGTTTTCCTGCTCGAATGCAAAATTATCCCCGAGCTTCAACAACTTTGCACCAATGCCTCTGGCATGTTCAATCAAACTTTTGGGTGGATCTGGATCGCCACATACGGCAGCTTTCCCGGACCGGAAAATGCCAGCTTTTTCAAAACCAATCGCTTCACGGGTTTCCCCCAGCCAGGATTGATGATCAAGGTCGATCGTTGTAACAACGGCAACTGCAGGATCAAAGATATTGACTGCATCCAGCCTGCCGCCAAGCCCGACTTCCAGGATTGCCACGTCCACACCGGCTTGAACGAACTGCCACATGGCCGCCAGCGTGCCGTGCTCGAAATAGGTCAAAGACACGTCGCCGCGTGCCGCCTCCACGGCTTTCAGCCCAGCCACGATTTCGGCGTCGCTGGCTTCACGACCCTCGATCCGTAAGCGCTCGTTGTAATGCAAAAGGTGCGGTGAAGTGTAAAGACCGGTTTTGTAGCCCTGGAAGCGCAATATGGCTTCAAGATAGGCACAGGTGGAACCTTTGCCATTGGTGCCGCCGACGACAATGACAGGAAACGCCGGATTGAGGCCCATGACATCCCGGACCTGCGAAACCCTATCCAGTCCCAGTTCAATTGCAGAAGGATGCGCCTTTTCAAGGCGCGAAAGCCAGTCACCAAGGGATGATGACTGCAAATTGTTCATTCTGAAAAGTCAGGCCGCCAATGCAGGCCGCCTCATCAGCATGGAGATAGCCGAGGAAAGCTCCTCGCGCATATGCCGGCGATCAATAATGCGGTCAACGGCACCCTTTTCCAGAAGGAACTCCGAGCGCTGGAAACCTTCAGGCAAGGTCTCGCGCACGGTTTGTTCGATTACACGCGGCCCTGCGAAACCAATCAACGCATTCGGCTCTGCAATGATGAGATCACCCAGCATCGCAAAGCTGGCTGATACACCGCCCATGGTCGGGTCAGTAAGCACAGAGATGAACGGCAATTTGTTTGCAGACAAATGAGTCAAAGCTGCTGAAGTTTTCGCCATTTGCATCAGGGAAAGCAGACCCTCCTGCATGCGCGCACCCCCGCTTGCAGAAAAACAGATGAAGGCCGATTTGGTTTCGATGGCATCTTCCACGCCACGTACGAAACGCTCGCCCACCACGGAACCCATCGAACCACCCATGAACTTGAACTCAAAGGCTGCCGCAACCACCGGGATAGTCTGGATGGCGCCCGCCATGACGATCAGCGCATCGCTCTCCTGGGTTGAGCCCTGGGCTTCGTTCAGCCGATCAGGATATTTCTTGCTGTCCTTGAACTTGAGCGCATCTATGGGTTTGATTTCACTGCCGATCTCTCGACGCCCTTCGGCATCGAGAAGCATGTCGAGACGTGCGCGGGCACCGATACGATGATGGTGTCCACATTTGGGACAAACTTCCAGGTTATTCTGGAGATCCGCCTTGTAAAGCACTTCGTTGCAAGCTGGGCACTTGGACCACAACCCTTCCGGCACGGACTTCTTGGCTTCGCGACGCGCCTTGATTTTTGGCGGCACCAGTTTCTCAATCCAGCTCATTTCGTTCTCCGTCTTATTTTGTTGCCGCGTCCACACCACGGCGCAGTGTCACAACCAGATATTTGACCCGGTTTACCACTTCATTCTCGGGCGCTGTTTCAATTTCGTTCACAATGCGGCTGCCCACCACCACAGCATCAGCGATACGGGCAACCGCCTCGGCAGTCTGGGCATCGCGAATGCCAAAACCCACACCAACGGGCAGCGCACAGTGGCCACGAATCATGGCGATCTTCTTCGCCACTTCATCCGTGTCCAGGTTGGCGGCACCCGTTACGCCCTTGAGTGACACATAGTAAACAAAACCGCCTGCCGCCTTCGCAACCTGTTCAACGCGAGATTCGGGTGTGGTGGGAGAAAGCAAAAAAATCGGATCAAGATCATTCGCCTTGAAAACGTCCGCAACGCCATTTGACTCTTCCGGCGGAATGTCCACTGTCAGCACCCCGTCCACACCAGCCGCCTTCGCTTCCTGTGCAAAGGCCTCGTAACCCATGCGCTCTATTGGATTGGCGTATCCCATCAAGACCACGGGTGTGCCGGTATTTGTCCGGCGAAACTCCGCGACCATGACGAGCACATCTTTAAGACCTACCTTGTTTGCCAACGCTCTCTCAGAAGCCCGCTGGATCACCGGGCCGTCCGCCATCGGATCGGAAAACGGAACGCCCAGCTCGATGATATCCGCACCAGCCTCAACCAGCGCATGCATCAGCGGCACAGTGTATCCCTTGCCCGGATCGCCCGCAGTGATGAACGGAATCAGCGCTTTCTTGCCAGCGCCCTTTAATTTGTCAAAAGTTATGGTGATGCGAGACATGCTGAAGTTTTATAGTTGGATTCCGGAGATTTTGGCCACTGTGTTGATGTCCTTGTCACCGCGGCCGGAAAGATTCACCAGGATAATCTGGTCTTTCTTCATGGTCGGTGCAAGTTTTTTAGCCTGCGCCAATGCGTGACTGGACTCCAGCGCGGGAATGATGCCTTCGAAACGGCACAGGTCATGGAATGCGGCCAGTGCTTCGTCATCGTTAATGGCAACGTATTCGGCTTTGTGGGCATCCTTGAGCCAGGCGTGCTCTGGGCCGACACCAGGATAATCCAGACCCGCCGACACGGAATGGGTTTCGATGATCTGTCCATTCTCATCCTGCATCAGGTAACTCCTGAAGCCATGCAACACTCCCGGGGAGCCTGCACTGAGGGGGGCAGCATGCTTGCCACTGTCGACCCCACTACCCCCCGCCTCGACACCGATCAGTTTGACATCGGGATGCTTGAGGTAGGGATGGAAGATTCCGATCGCGTTCGAGCCGCCGCCGANNTTGTTGATCTTGTGCGCGCCGGTATGGTTAAGGTCTTCGCGCTTCAGGTAGATCTGTGCTCCGCCGTATTGTTCTGAAAGCCTTCTGGCGTGATAGACAGGACTGGGGCGCCCAACGTAGTGTTTCAGTTCATATTCAAATTCGGCCTTGAATTCCGGGTCATTGCGCGCCTTCTCGTACTCCAGGCGCAGTTCTTCCAGCGCCGCCATCAGGGTTTCGGCCACGAAAATGCCGCCGTAGGGACCAAAATGGCCATGTGAATCGGGAAGGTCGTTAATTTTCATCGTTTGGCTCGTTCAATGAATGCTGCAAGTTTTGCGGCATCTTTTTGACCGGGGACAGATTCCACACCACTGCTGACGTCAACTGCCCAGGGTTTAACCTGTTCAACAGCCAAGGCAACATTGTCAGGACATAGTCCGCCGGACAATACGATGGGCTTGGGCAGGCTGACAGGGATCAAATCCCAGTCAAAGCGTTCTCCCGTGCCTCCAGGCACACCCGGCACAAAGGCATCCAGCAGCAAGGCCCGGGCATCGCAAAAATCCGCGCAGTATTTTACCAAATCGGTGTCCGGCTTCATGCGAACGGCCTTTAGATAGGGCCTGCCAAATGAGCGGCACTGCTCCGGAGTTTCTCCACCATGGAACTGCAATAGGTCCAGGGGAACATTTTTTAGCACTGACTCGATAAAGGCCGGTTCGGCATCGACGAACAGCCCAACCGATTGCACAAACGGCGGAAGCTCTTTTACCAACCTCGCAGCCAGCTCTAATTCAAGATTGCGCGGGCTTTTGTCATAAAAAACGAAGCCAAGAGCGTCCGCACCCGCTGAGCAGGCTGCGTGCAGGTCTTCGCTACGCGTGATGCCGCAAATTTTTACTCTGGCCATACAAAACGCCCGGTTTCAGGCAAATCAAAACGCGAAGGATACCGGATATAAGAAAGATAAAGGCCATCCGGCATGAAAGTTGGCGCAGAACGTGTTCGATCCTTGTGCAACAGCAATTCATCAATCCATTCAGGCCCAGCCTGACCAGTACCAACATGAACCAGACAACCGACTATGTTCCGCACCATGTGATGCAGAAATCCATCCGCACGAAACTCACACACCAGAAAATCGCCCTTTCGCTTGACCTTGGCCAAACGAAGTTCTTTTTCTGGACTCTTTGCCTGGCATTCGGCAGCGCGAAAAGCCGAAAAATCGTGCCTGCCCAGCAGCCGGTCGCAGGCCTTCTGCATAAACTGTTCATCCAGTGGCCTGTGGTGCCAACCCACTTTCCCTGACATCAATCCTGGACGCGTTGCGTGATTTAGCAACACATAGCGGTATCCGCGCTCTTCAACTGCAAAGCGAGCATGAAAATCTTCCGGCATTTCATTTGCCCAATTTACTGCAATGCCATCTGGCAAAAAGGTATTTACCCCTCGTACCCACGCAGTAATTGGACGTTCAGCCGACACATCAAAATGCGCAACCTGATAACTGGCATGCACACCCGTATCAGTGCGGCCTGCAGCTGTAACAGATACAGCTTCCCCTGCTATTTCAGATATCGCCTTTTCAATAAAATCCTGCACACCGCAGCCTGAGGGTTGCGATTGCCAGCCGCAAAACCCACGGCCGTCATATTCAATGCCTATGGCTATTCTCATGCCAGAACAACTCCCAACATTGCGATGGCCGCAAAGAAAATCAGATTATCTCTCAAGCCCGCTACAGGAATGGCCAGCGTGAGTTCTTCGGGTCCATTCCCTTCGTTGACCGGGGCCCTCAAAAAATCCAGCCAGTTGCCTGCCTTTGGCAAATGCTCAACTTTCTCCAGTGTCAGTGCAAGCCTCACTGCCAGTGCACGGGCATCAAGGCCGATTTTTTCCAATGGTCTTGCCAGTATATAAATGCCTGCAGCAAGTTCTTGTGGCGAAAACTCCGTCAAGAGCCTTGCCAAGGCAGCCAGCAACAACAGCAGCCTGCCTATACGCAATGACCCGGCCGCCAGACCCTCTTCGGTCGGACTGTATTCAGAAGGGAACAACAGAATCCCGGGTATTGTCCATGCATAAAGCATCAACAATGCAATCCATAGCCAACGTGCCTTCCAGACAAGCGAAACAAAGCGACGGAATGACAGCCGGCTTGCAAGCAGCACTACCCCGGCAAATGAAAGCCACAACAAACGTGAAGGTTCGGCCAGCTCAACTGCGAGCGCAAAAACAAGCCAGCTTAAAATGGAAACCGCCGGGTGGTATTCCCGGCGGTCTTTGTCAGGGTTCGCCATAGTTCGAACTATGGCGACTCAGGCTTTAATTGGCAACCTATAGTGATGCGATAATGCTCTTCGCATCGCTCTTCTGCATGTCATTGCCTTCGTTGATGACTTCCTGAAGAATTTCACGAGCGCCATCCTTGTCGCCCATTTCCAGATAGGCACGAGCAAGGTCCAGTTTCGTGGCAACTTCGTCGAACTCATCCGCATCGCCCGCATCACCCAGGTTCAGATCAAGTCCTGAGAAGTCCATCGAAGGAGCGGTCGGTTGCTTGCTGGCCGGCTCTTCGGGAACATTAAGATCAAAGCCGGAAAGATCAAAATCCAGATCGCTTGTTTCCTTCTGAGCAGGTTCCGCAACCTTGGGTTCTTCTGCTTTCGGTTCACTCAGGGTAGGAATATCCAAATCCAGATCAGGCGTGTCTGTAGAAAAATCCAATACCGTCTCAGCCGGCGCAGCTGCTTCGGGCTCCACTTCAACTTCGTTGGCCACCATGGGAGCGGGTGTATCCAGGACTGGAGCAGACTCAATGTCGGGTTGTCCTGATCCACCATAAAGCGGATTGTGCGGATCGATTGCGCGACCCATTTCCACTGCCTTGTCCCATGTCGGGCCGGCTTGTCCACCCAGCGCCGCATAGAGTTGACCAGCGACTTCTTCAAATGCTGACACGTTCTTGCGTGCAGCGTAGATTTCCAGGAGCTTGAGGCGGATTTCGTGACGTTCCGGGGACTTGTTGAGTGCTTCCTTGAGGATTTCCTCAGCTTGTGCATCACGTCCGTAAGCCATGTATACATCTGCTTCGGCAATCGGATCGACGTCATGCGTATCGATTTCGGCAAGGCCAGCCTGGCTGAAATCTGTCAGGAAGGAAGTATCACCGGTATTAACAACACCACCGGTTGCCGCAGTGCCGGCTACGCTTGGTTGCATGTCGGTACCGGTAATAAGCGTGCTTGCCGACGTATCGGACGCGCTTCTGCGACGACGGCCGCCGGCCATCATCCACCATAGGATTCCACCCAGAACAACCGCTCCAAGACCGCCAACCCAGTAGATCTGATTCTCTAGAATCTCATCTACGAAACTAGTCTGCGGCTCTTCTACCGGTGCCGGGGGAGAAGCTTCAACTTTTGGCGCAGCATCGGCAGGCGAACTTTGGGCGCCTTCGGTCTGGGCTGTAGCTGCCTGCTGCTCTTTCATTTCAGCCAGTTTCTGCATGTCCTGGATTTGCTTTTCCAGGCTGGCCGCACGCTCGGAAGATTCCTTGAGTGCTTTTTCGCGTGCAAGTCTGTCTTCTTCTTCCGCCTGCGCTTTTGCTTCAGCTGCAGCTTTTTCCGCAGCGGCCTTTTGTTCAGCCTCGGCCTTGGCGGCTGCCGCTGCGGCGGCAGCCGCATTGGCACGTGACAGTTTCAGTACATCCTTGGCTTCTTCAGGCTTGGGTTGAGCTTTGTCCTCGACCTTGGGCGTAACTTTGCCAATAACGGTTTTGCTGGTTTTTTCCTGTTCTTCCTCGGGCTGTGCCGCAACACTTTCAGCCAGTTTTGCACGATAGGCGTGCCAGTCAGCAGCCTGCAGACTGACTTCTCGCCTGGCAGAGGATTGATCGATGTCGGTCATTGCTTCTGCTGAAGGAACCGATAGCGTCTTCCCTGCCTTGAGGCGGTTCATGTTACCGCCTACGAAGGCGTCCTGATTTTCGTGGAACAGTGCCACCAGCGCCTGCTCGAGGCTGACATGAGAGGGTCTAACCTGATTGGCAATGCTGGAAAGGGTATCGCCACGTTTGACCCTGATTTTGCTTTCCATTGTGGAAGCTTGTTCGGCGGCAACAGGCTCCGGTATGGTCGCTTGTGCTTTCTGCCCGGGAGTTGAAGCAACCGCATAGGGATTGACCGTGCTTGGCATGGAAGGCATCTGGGCAGGCTGTTCGGCAACGGGTTGCACAGGCGCCGGTACAGGTTTTACCTCAGGGATGCTTACCGCTACTGGAGATACCGTCTGTGGAACAGCCACACCGGGCGGATCAAGAAGAATGGTGTATTCACGCAACAAACGACCCGATGCCCAGTTGAGCTCAATGAGCATGTCCATGAAAGGATCGTTAACAGGCTTGCTGGATGAAAGTTTAAGAACCGGCTTGCCGCCTGCACCTTTCCCGACCGTGAATTGGAGAGTGGACAGCACATATGCGTATTCGATTTGCGCGTCCTTGAAGGCATCGCCGGAGGCCATGTTGACATTCAGGCTGTCGAGTTCCGACTTGTCCGCGATCAAAAGCTCGATTTCTGCAGAAAGTGGCTGACCCAAAGCAGACTTAACCGTCAGTTTACCGAGCCCCGCAGCGTGTGCCCATAACGGCAGCGTCAACAATGCGCCAATGGCCATATGGGCAGTTAGGCGGTGCAGTTTCATCCTTCTTTCCTCCGGGAGGGTTCTATATATTTTGAAGCGCTCTTAGCGCCGTTCGCCCTCCTATGACGGCTTGGCAGAGCAATACTTTAGTGATTAAGCCCAAAAAACAAGGTTTTAGGCTTAATTCTCAAGCAAAATCCGCAACATGCGGCGCAAGGGTTCCGCTGCGCCCCACAACAGTTGATCACCCACGGTAAAAGCGGACAGATATTGCGGCCCCATGTTGAGTTTTCGCATGCGTCCCACGGGCACCGTCAGCGTGCCGGTGACGGCGGCCGGGGTCAGTTGCTCCATGGTGATCTGGCGATCGTTGGGCACCACTTTCACCCAATCGTTGTGGGCGGCGACAATGCCGTGGATTTCGTCCAGCGGCACGTCCTGGGTCATCTTGATGGTCAGCGCCTGGCTGTGGCAGCGCATGGCGCCGATGCGCACGCACAGACCATCGATTGGGATCTGGTTTCCGCTACGACCGAGGATCTTGTTGCACTCGACCTGCGCCTTCCACTCTTCCTTGGACTGGCCGGATTCAAGCGCCACATCGATCCATGGAATAAGCGAACCGGCCAAAGGTACCGGCCAGGCTTCCAGCGGGTAGTCCTTGGAACGAATGAAATCGGCGGTCTTCCTATCAATTTCAAGAATGGCGGAAGCCGGATCATTGACCAGCGACTTAACATTGCCGTGGACCGCACCCATCTGCTGAATCAATTCGCGCATGTTGCGCGCGCCGGCGCCGGAAGCGGCCTGATAGGTCTGCGGGGCAATCCACTCGACCAGGCCTTTTTCGAACAGGCCGCCAATGGCCATCAGCATCAGCGACACAGTGCAGTTGCCGCCGACATAGGTTTTCACGCCCTTGGCCAGTCCGTCCTTGATCACGTTCTTGTTCACGGGGTCGAGGATGATGATAGCGTCGTCCTTCATGCGCAGGGTGGACGCCGCATCGATCCAGTAGCCCTTCCAGCCGGCTTCGCGCAGTTTGGGATACACCTCCTTGGTGTAGTCGCCGCCCTGGCAGGTAATGATGGCATCCATCGCTTTGAGTTCGTCGATGTTGGACGCATCCTTCAGCGGCGGCACGTCCTTGCCTATTTCGGGGCCCTTGCCGCCGGGGTTCGACGTGGTGAAGAACACCGGGTCGATGACATCGAAATCCTTTTCCTCGCGCATGCGCTGCATGAGCACGGAACCCACCATGCCGCGCCAGCCGATCAAACCAACCTTCATCATTTTGTTGTCGTCCTCGTTATGAATTCATTTACAGAGCGGCCACCACGGCATCGCCCATT
>DKAU01000113.1:0-1666 GCA_002450925.1 Thiobacillus sp. UBA6918
TTTGGGGACGGCGATTTCCTTCTTACCGGAGAGATACTGGCCGGTGAGCGAATTGTCGTCGCGCTGCACTTCGAGGGGCGTACCTTGTGCCACTACTTCGCCGCCGTGTTCCCCTGCGCCCGGGCCCATGTCAACCACATAGTCGGCGCTGCGGATGGCGTCTTCGTCATGTTCCACAACCAGCACGGAATTGCCGAGGTCGCGCAGATGCTTGAGGGTGTCGAGCAGGCGGTCGTTGTCGCGCTGGTGCAGNNCCGATGGAAGGCTCGTCCAGCACATACATCACGCCGGTTAGGCCAGAACCTATTTGCGAGGCTAGTCGGATGCGCTGCGCTTCGCCGCCGGACAGGGTGTCGGCGGAACGGTTGAGCGACAGGTAATCGAGACCGACGTTGACCAGAAAACCGAGACGCGCGTTGATTTCCTTGACGATCTTGTCCGCGACCTGGGCTTTGTGGCCGGTGAGCTGCAGACCATCGAAAAAGGCGCGGGTGTTTTTCAGCGGCCAGCCGCTGATGGCGTGCAGGGTTTCGCCGCCGATGAATACATTGCGTGCTTCCTTGCGCAGTCTTGAACCTTCGCATTCCGGGCAGGGCTGGGTGTTGAGGTACTTGGCCAGTTCCTCTCGCACGGCCATGGAGTCGGTTTCCTTGTAGCGGCGCTCCAGATTCTTCACGATGCCTTCGAAGGCGTGCTTGCGTGTGGTGAAGCCCCCCTTCTCGCCCAGATGCTTGAAAGCGACCGCCTCCTTGCCCGAGCCGTTGAGGATGACGTCCTGCACCCGCTCCGGCAGATCTTCGAACGGTTTGTCCAGATCAAAGCCGTAATGCAGCGCCAGGCTTTGCAGCATCATGAAATAAAAATGGTTGCGCTTGTCCCAGCCCTTGATGGCTCCGGCAGCCAGCGACAAGTGCGGGAATGCCACGATACGCGCGGGATCGAAGAAGGTGACTGCGCCCAGGCCGTCGCAGTTGCCGCAGGCACCCATGGGGTTGTTGAAGGAGAACAGCCGCGGTTCCAGCTCGGGCAGGGCATAGTCGCACACCGGGCAGGCAAACTTGGCTGAGAAGAGGTGCTCCTTGCCGGAATCCATTTCCACCGCCAGCGCGCGGCCATCGGCATGGCGCAGCGCGGTCTCGAACGACTCGGCCAGGCGCTGCTTGGCATCGACGCGGACTTTCAGGCGGTCCACAACCACCTCGATGGTGTGCTTCTTGTTCTTGTCGAGCTTGGGCACTTCGCCGATTTCATAGACTTCGCCATCCACCCGCACGCGCACGAAGCCCTGTGCTTGCAGCTCGGCGAAGAGGTCGAGATTTTCGCCCTTGCGTCCGACGATCAGCGGGGCAAGGATCATCAGTTTGGTGTCTTCCGGCAGGCTTAGCACATGGTCAACCATTTGGGACACGGTTTGCGCTGTGAGGGCTTCGTTGTGTTCGGGGCAACGTGGGTCGCCGGCGCGAGCGAACAAAAGCCGCAGGTAATCGTGGATTTCTGTGACGGTGCCGACGGTGGAACGCGGGTTGTGTGAAGTGGCTTTCTGCTCGATGGAGATGGCCGGGGACAGGCCCTCGATCAGGTCGACATCCGGCTTTTCCATCATCTGCAAAAACTGCCGGGCATAGGCGGACAGCGATTCGACATAGCGGCGCTGCCCCTCGGCGTA
>DKAU01000113.1:1700-9579 GCA_002450925.1 Thiobacillus sp. UBA6918
CAACCATTTCATGGTCGGTCTTGCACTGGGCGCCTATGGCCTGACCCAGGGCCTGCTGCAATTGCCCTTCGGCATGCTGTCCGACCGCATTGGCCGCAAGAAGGTGATCGTGTTCGGCCTTGTGCTGATGGCGATCGGCAGCTTTGTCGCGGCCGGTGCGACCACGGTGCAGGGCGTCATCCTTGGCCGGGTGATCCAGGGCGCGGGCGCGATTTCGGCCGTGGTTTCGGCCCTGTTGGCCGACCTCACGCGCGAAGAACACCGTACCAAGGCCATGGCGCTCATCGGCGCCAGCATTGGCGCGACCTTTGCCTTTTCACTGGTGCTGGGGCCGGTGCTGGAACACAACATCGGCGTGCCGGGGATATTCACACTGACGGGTGTGCTGGCCATTGCCGCTATTGCCGTGGTCGTATTTTACGTGCCCAAACCTTTGCTCTCGAAATTCCATGCGGATGCCGAGGCAAACCCGGCAAGGCTTAAGGATGTACTGAGAGATACCCAACTCTTGCGCCTGAACTACGGTATTTTTGCCTTGCACGCCGCCCAGATGGCCATGTTCGTGGTTGTGCCCGTGGCGCTAGCCAGCTATGCGGGCCTGCCCAAGGAACATCACTGGTGGGTGTACCTCCCGGTCATGATCGGTTCGCTGGTGATGGCGGTGCCCGGCATCATCGTGGGCGAGAAATATGGCAAGCTGAAGCCGGTGTTTGTTGGCGCAGTGGCCCTGATGCTGGTGGCCCAGGTGGCCTTGTCGCAATCGCTGCACAGTCTGTTCGCCCTCGTGGCTGCACTATTTGGCTACTTCGCGGCCTTCAATATGCTGGAGGCGACCCTGCCTTCGCTCATTTCCAAGCTGGCGCCCACTTCGGCCAAAGGCACGGCCATGGGCGTGTACAATACTTCCCAATCAATGGGTATTTTCGTGGGTGGCGTGGCCGGCGGCTGGCTCGCCCAGCACCATGGATTTGGCTCAGTTTTCCTGCTGTGTGCAGTGCTGATGGGAGGCTGGCTGGTGCTGGCTCTGGGCATGCAACCGCCACCGGCAGTGAGAACCCGGATGTATCGGGTGGAGAATTTGAACCCATCCCGGGCACAGGCGTTGCGCGCATCCCTTGCTGGTATTTCAGGGGTGGTCGAGGCAGCTGTTCTGGCCGATGAAGGGGTGGCAATGCTTAAAGTTAAACAAAGCGGCTGGGATGAGGCAGCCGCCATGCAATTGATCAAAGGGGAAGCGTAAATGGCATCGGTCAACAAGGTCATTCTTATCGGCAATCTGGGGCGTGACCCGGAAATTCGCTACATGCCGTCCGGCGATGCGCTGGCGACACTGTCCGTGGCGACGACCGACACCTGGAAAGACAAGAGCGGCGAAAAACAGGAAAAAACCGAGTGGCACCGCGTGTCGATGTTCGGGCGGCTTGCCGAAATCGCGGGCGAATACCTCAAGAAGGGCAGCCAGGTCTATATCGAAGGCCGCATCCAGACGCGCAAGTACACCGACAAGGACGGCCAGGAGAAGTACTCCACCGAGATCGTGGCTAACGAAATGAAGATGCTGGGTGGGCGCAACACGGCTGGTGGCACAGCCGACATGGACAGCGCCCCGCGCCCAGCCAGTCGGCCCGCCTCAAATGCACCGGCCAAAGCCTCGGCAGGCGGCGCTTTTGATGACCTGGAAGACGATATTCCCTTCTGAGACAAGATTTTCTTGTAGTGTAAGTATACGAAGCGGCTCAAGAGCAGCCGTTATAACAATCATGAAAGCAATGCGGAGAACTCTCATCAGAGTGATGGGGGCGCTTGTGCTGTCAGCACAGGCAAGCGCTGCCACGCTTACGGAGTCAGATTTCCTGGGTGATCTGCCCATGGTGCTGACTGCTTCCCGCATTTCGCAGTCTCCGCTCGATGCTCCAGCGCCCGTGACGGTTCTCGATCGCGAAATGATCCGCGCTTCGGGCTTTACCGAGATTCATGATCTCTTGCGCCTGGTGCCGGGTTTTCAGGTGGCCGAGTGGCCCCAAGGCTCTCCAGTTGTCGTAAACCATGGACTGGGTGATGCCCATTCGCGTCGCCTCCTTGTCCTGGTGGATGGACGATCAGTCTATGATCCCTTTTGGGGTGGAGTCGATTGGCAAAGCCTGCCAGTTCACATGGAGGACATTGAGCGTATTGAGGTGGTGCGAGGCCCCAATCAGGCCAGTTATGGCGCTAATGCTTTCCAGGGTGTCATTAACATCATTACTCGCTCCCCATCTACCGATACCGGAATAGGTGTGGTGACCTCGGTCGGTAAACGCGGTTTTGGGGATTACTACGCTCGAATGGCACAGAACGCCGGTCCGGTTGATTGGCGTTTGAGTCTGTCCAGTCGCGAAATCAGCAGTTTTGAAGACAGGGGTGCCAAACCTGCCATCTGGGATGAAACTATCCGTCGCAAAATGCTGAACGCTCAGTTTGCCTATCATCCGGACACAAAACAGGAATGGAGGTTGCAAATTGGCCTGAGCCGTGGCGATGATAATGCGGGCACAACAACTGAAGCCAACAAATATCCCTTGCATGATCGAAGTGCAGATCACAATTTCCTGCAACTCGCATGGCGAAACGCCTATTCACCCGATTCGGAAGTCTCCTTGCAGTATTACCATTACGATCGCAAGGATAGAGAGGTTTATCAGAAGAGCAATTCGGTGACGACGCCCACTGAATGGATCCCTGTAGATTTTAATCTTGATACCAGGCGTGATGATCTGGAATTCCAGCAAATCCACGGTTTTAGCGATAACGTGAAAGGCGTCTGGGGTATTGGGCTGCGTCGCGACGAGGCAAAATCACCCCATTACCTCTACGGTTTGGGAACCGTTTCCGGCAACCAATGGCAGGTCTTCGGCAACATGGATTGGCAGATATCGCCAGCCTGGTTACTACATGTCGGCGCCATGGTCGAGAATCACTATCTGGCCGATACCCAGTTTTCCCCAAGAGTGGCGCTTAATTACGCCATTGATCCGAACCATTCGATACGCATCAGCGCCGGCCAGGGTTATCGTGCGCCCACCCTGTTAGAGGCCAGATCCCGAGAGGTTTATCCTGGCGGACCTGCTTCCATTGCGGATGTGGGGAATTGGTCTGTAATCAATCTCGATTCCGAGCAAGGGACTTTTGGCGAACTTGGGTATGTTGGCCGTTTCCCCTCCGTAAAGCTCTCGGTTGATGCACGACTGTTTCTTGACAGATACAACAAATATATCGACAGCGTTAGTTGCAACCTGGAAGCAATGCCCAATGAATGCCCATTTGCTCAACCATTGGGCTATGTTCGCCCCTCCTGGTTTGGGAACAGGAAAGCCTACTATTTCTACAATTCAGGCGATCTGGAAGTGTATGGCGGTGACTTGACTCTGGATTGGCGACATGATGTTCTCGGTCGCTTTGTATTTTCTACAGCCCTGACCCAAATCAATGCCGGTAGCATGACCGATCTGGATGCGGAGAAATCGGCGCCGACCCATGCCAGCAGCCTGCTGTGGACAAAAACCTTTGCAGGGGGCTGGAATACCAGTCTGGGGTTTTATTACATGGGCTACATGAAATGGCCCAATGACGGCGATGACCAGTGGGCATACCACAAGCTGGACCTGAAGATAGGCAAGCGTTTTGGCAAGCCCGGAACGGACAACGAGATTGCCGTGACCTTGCAAAACGTCAATGACAAGCACTCAGAATTTGATGTTTATTACGAAGTTGAGCGTCAGGCATTCGTCACGCTTCGACTTTCACTTTAAGCGGTAAGCCTAACCTTATCGGGCAGCTGCTCATGAGAAAGTTCAGTTCTTTATAGTGCAATTGGTCTGCAACAATTCCGATTATTACAAATTGCCCTGGTCATGGTACTGTTCGCGGCCGGAGTAGGGGGACGGATGCGGAGCATATTCGAATAACAGGGGTGGAGCGTGGTAGGTCTGTGTAATTGGCGTATTGGTTTGATGGCACTGGTTGTCCCCATACAGAGTATGGCCACGACCCTGACGGAAACCGACTTTTTTGCTGAAGTGCCGATTGTGCTGTCAGCATCACGCCTGTCACAGCCGCTAACGAATACACCTGCGGCAGTCACCATCATCGACCAGGACATGATCCGTACCTCGGGTTTCCGGGATATTCCGGATCTTTTGAGGCTTGTCCCCGGTTTTACCGTGGCGTACACGGATCTCAATACCTGGGGCGTGGGCTATCACGGCATGGCCGATGCCTTTTCCCGGCGCATGCAGGTGCTGGTCGACGGCCGTTCCGTTTATCTGCCCGGCTTTGGACAGGTCCAATGGAATTTTTTGCCGCTTTCCATAGAAGACATCGACCACATTGAAGTCGTGCGCGGCCCCAATGCTGCGGCCTATGGCGCGAATGCCTTTTTTGGCGTGATCAACATCATTACCAAGGATCCCGCGCAAGTGCAGGGCGTCCATTTTTCCGGGCAAGCGGGTCAGCAAAACAACCATGGGTTGCTGGCACGATACGGCGGCAGCAACGGGGATTTTCGCTATCGGCTGAGTTTGTTTGAAGACTGGCGCGACCGTTTTGATACGCATGCGGAAAGAACGGATACCAAAAACCTGGATTTCAGGGGGGAGTACCGCCTTTCCAATACCGACGAAGTGACGGTCAATCTGGGCATCAGCCGTGCCGATTGGCGATGGGGAAACCAGGGCGATCTATTCAATCCGGTTCGGAATGATGTGAATGCTGGAGGCGAGCAATTCCAGGTGAAGTTCAGGCGTGTAGTTGATGCACGTACGGAGTGGTCGCTTCAGTTTTACCACACAAGGGATTTTCTGGAAGACTCCTATCTCGTGCCGGGAGACTTCCTGGTTTCTTTCAGCCAGGAACATTGGCGCGATGACCTGGAATTCCAGATGATCAATGCCATCAATGACAAGACGCGGATGGTATGGGGCGCCGAAGCACGTTGGGAAGGTGTGGATGCCTCGGACTGGTTCTTTTATGGCATGGATGCACGTACCGGCGCCATGCAGAGACTGTTTGCCAACATTGAATGGGCGCCAGATGACAACTGGATCGTAAACGGCGGCATCATGGCCGAGCATCACTATTACACGGGCCTGGATTACTCGCCGCGCCTGGCAGTCAACTATCTGATCTCGCCGGACCATGCCATTCGTGCCTCCATCGGCCAGGCATATCGTTCGCCGACCTTCTTCGAAGTAGAAAGCCTTAATCCTTACAGATACTTGCCGGGTGGAAACCTTGACGCAGAGCGTGTGGTTTCACGGGAACTTGGATATGTCGCGCATATTCGACCGATGAATCTGGATGTCGATGCACGGCTTTTCAGTGACAAGGTTCGCAAAATCATCGGCGATACGGATGTTGATCCGGGCCCGCAAGTCATACTGCAATCGTTCAACATGTCCCATGCCAACATCAGGGGTGCCGATATCCAGATCAAATGGCGGCCAACCAAGGATTTTGATCTGATTATGAATTATGCCCGAGTGCATATCGATTCGAATGACAATGACATTGCAACCTCTTCGCCGGAAAACAATTTTTCTGCGCTCGCGACTTACCGCCTGGCCGGGGGATGGGAAGCCAGCGCTGGCCTTTACAAGCTTGGGACGATGAAGTGGATTGCCGGAGGCGATACCACGAAGGGCTTTACACGGGTAGACGCACGTCTGGCTCGAAAGTGGAGGCTGCAAGGCCACCAGTTGGAATTGTCGATTGTGGGCCAGGATCTGGGCAATGAACGCTATGCCGAGGAACTCAACACCAACCTCTTTGATAGGCGGGTGTATGTGGGACTGTCATTTGACTGGTAACGGGTTTGTGGAGCCTTGCGTATAAGCCCCTGCTTATAAACGCATTTCTGGTGTAAAATCGGCAGCAATTCAACTAGCCTTTCAAGGAGTAAATCATGCCGATTTATGCCTATGCCTGCAGCGCCTGCGGCCATGCCGAAGATATGATGCAAAAAATGTCGGACGCACCATTGACCACCTGTCCCAAGTGTGGCGCCGAGAGCTTTTCCAAGCAGATTACCGCTGCGGGTTTTGCGCTGAAGGGCAGCGGCTGGTATGCCACCGACTTCAAGGGAGCCAGCAAGCCGGCCGAGAAGAAGGAAGAAGCCCCCGCCCATGCCTGTGGCAGCGGTGGTTGTGGCGCCTGTTCCTGAACCTTTATAACCTGACCATTGGCGGGCGGCTTTTGCCGCCCCTGTCGTTTTCATGAAACGTTATTTCATTACCGGACTGCTGATTTGGGTACCCCTGGGAATTACCTTGTGGGTGCTCAATCTGCTCATCGGCAGCATGGACCAGAGCCTGCTGCTGCTGCCGGAAAACTGGCAACCCGAGAAATGGCTTGGTTTCCGCATCCCCGGACTGGGTGCGATCCTCACCTTGTTGATCATTTTCGTCACCGGCCTGGCCACTGCGAACATCCTGGGCCAAAAGCTGGTGGTTTTCTGGGAAGGCTTCCTGCTGCGCATTCCGGTGGTGAACTCCATCTACAACAGCGTCAAGCAGGTTTCCGACACGTTGCTTGCCAGCAATGGCCATGCTTTCCGCAAAGTGCTGCTGGTGCGTTACCCGCATCCCGAAGCATGGTCAATCGCATTCCAGACCAACCTGCCGGAAGAAGTGGCAAGCAAGGTTCCTGATCAGCATGTGGCAGTGTTCATACCTACAGCGCCCAGCCCGGTGAACGGCTTTTATTTCTTCGTCAAAAAGAGCGAAACCATCGAACTGGACATGTCCATTGATGCAGCCCTTAAAACCATTGTGTCCATGGGCGTGGCAACCAGCGATGGCTCTGCAAATCCGGCCTCTCGTTTTGCCAATTCAAAGCAAGTCGTGAACAACAAGTAACTGAGACAAACAGCATGATGCGTACCCATACCTGCGGCGAAGTGAATGCCGCGCACATCGGACAAAGCGTAACCTTTTGCGGCTGGGCACACCGTCGGCGTGACCATGGCGGGGTGATTTTCATCGACCTGCGTGACCGCTACGGCCTGGTGCAGATCGTGTGCGACCCGGATATGGGAGAAGACTTCAAACATGCTGAAGATGTGCGCCACGAGTTCGTGCTGCGCATTACCGGCAACGTACGCGCCCGTCCCGAAGGCACGGTCAATCCCAACCTGCCAACTGGCGAGATCGAAGTGCTGGCGAAAGAAATCGAAGTGCTGAACGCTGCTGCCACGCCGCCGTTCCTGATCGATGATGACAACATCAATGAAAACACGCGCCTGACCTATCGNNTACCTGGACCTGCGCCGCGAGCCCATGCAGAAGAACATGGCGCTGCGTTATCGCATGGCCAAGGTGATGCGCGATTATCTGGACACGCAGGGCTTCATGGATATCGAGACGCCCATGCTGACCCGTTCCACGCCTGAGGGCGCACGTGACTATCTTGTTCCTTCGCGCGTACACGATGGCATGTTCTACGCGCTGCCGCAGTCGCCCCAGCTGTTCAAGCAGTTGTTGATGGTGGCAGGCTACGATCGTTACTTCCAGATCACCAAATGCTTCCGTGATGAAGATCTCCGCGCCGACCGCCAGCCCGAATTCACGCAAGTGGATTTGGAGATGTCCTTCGTCGAGGAGGATGACGTGATGAATCTGGTCGAGGGCATGATCCGCGAAACCTACAAGAACGCAGCCGGCATTGACCTGCCCAATCCCTTCCCTCGCATGGACTGGCACACTGCCATGGCCAAGTACGGTTCGGACAAGCCGGACATGCGCGTGACGCTGGAGCTGACTGAAGTGACCGACGCCATGAAAGACGTGGCGTTCAAGGTGTTCTCCGGCCCCGCGAACAATGGTGGCCGCGTGGCCGCCATGCGCGT
>DKAU01000066.1 GCA_002450925.1 Thiobacillus sp. UBA6918
CCGCCTTCGAGCGTTTCCAGAAAGCGCACGTCTGCGTCATCGGCATCGGCGGCGTGGGTTCCTGGGTGGCAGAGGCGCTGGCACGCACGGCCATCGGCCAGCTCACCCTCATCGACCCGGACCACATCGCCGAATCCAACATCAACCGCCAGCTCCATGCGCTGACCGAAGAACTGGGCAAGGCCAAGGTGCAGGCCATGCGCGAGCGAATCGAGGCGATCAATCCTCGTTGCAATGTAAACACCATCGAGGAATTCCTCACCGAAGACAATATCGATACATTGCTCGGCAACGGTTACGACTACATCGTGGACGCCATCGACAACGCGCGCGCCAAAGTCGCGCTCATCCTCAACTGCAAGCGGCACAAGATCAAACTGATTTGCATGGGCGGAGCTGGCGGCCGGGCAGACCCCAGCCTCGTACAGATGACCGACATCACCCGAGCCAGCCAGGACCCCCTGCTGGCCAAGGTCCGCTCCAAGCTGCGCCAGGAACATGGCTTTCCACGCGACTTGAAAAAGAAATTCGGCATCGATTGCGTGTATTCGAGCGAACCGCAAATCTACCCTACCGCCGAGGGCGGCGTCTGCTACGAGAAACCCGAAGACGCCAGCATCCACGGGCTCAACTGCGCCGGATTCGGTTCATCGGCCTGCGTCACCTCCACTTTTGGCATGCTGGCCGCGGCAAGGGTATTGAACGAACTGGCCTCGCAGTCTGAAGGACTTTAGTTTCGGGCCGATCAGGACGTTGATAGAATTCCTGTCCTACATTACTGACTAGGAAAATCCTTGGGCAAGCTTCTGTTTCTTCTCGGCCTCGGCTTTGTCATCTATCTGCTGCTCAGAAATTACCAGCGCAACCTCAATCGGCCCGAAACGCCACCTGCGCAGCGCGGAGCGGAGGACATGGTCAAGTGTGCGCATTGTGGCGTAAACGTACCCCGTTCCGAAGCCATTTTCACGAGGGGGGAATTCTTCTGCACGCAGGAACATCAACGCCTGGGCAAAAAGTGAATGACGTCCAGCGTCCCGAAACCGCCGGGTTCTACTCGTCGCATTGGCGATCGCTTGACTACTTCAATCTATACCGGCTGATACTGGCCGCAATATTTGCGACGCTTTCGCTGCTGATAACGCCGGACTGGCTGATCGGCGCGGAAGATCCATTCTTTTTTCGTTTATCAGCCTTCGGGTATCTGATTTCATCCGCGCTGTTTGTCATTGCCATCCGCGCTCGCTGGCCGTCATTTCCGGTCCAGCTTTCACTTCACATTTTCACCGATATCGTGATCATCACGGCCATGGCCAATGCCAGTGGTGGGGTGTCCAGCGGACTGGGGCTAATGCTGCTTGTGTCGCTGGCATCTGCCGGTCTGGTCGGGCGCGGACGTCTTGCATTGATGTACGCATCAATGGCCACCATCGCCATGCTGATCATGCACGCCTCACGCATGCTCAACTCGCACGCCCAGCCCCAGGATTACCTTCAGACCGGGTTGCTTTCCCTGAGTTATTTTGCCATCGCCTGGCTTGCCCATATTCTGACCAAACGTGCATTGGCACTGGAACAGGAAGCCATCGAGAAAGCGAAAGAGCTGGCATTGCTAAACAGCATCCATGCCCTCGCAGCCGGCGATTCTGCAACAGGCATCATTGCGTTTACCAACAGTGGCAAAGTCACCTACTGCAATGCGCGTGCCTGCGTCATCCTTGGCATGGATCCAAAGGAAGGAAAACCCGTCTCCGTGCGCGGCCTGTTTGAGCAGACAAGCAAAATGCCCAGCCAGGCCGGAGAACTCGAAATGGATCTCCCTGGCGCCCGTGCCCGGCTTCGTTTCCTGCCTGTTGAAAACAGCGAGCACACCGTTTTGTTGCTGGAAGACTTGTCGCGTGCTGAAAAACTTGCCCAGCAGATCAAGCTGGCATCACTCGGCCGCTTGACGCTCAACATAGCGCACGAGATCCGCAATCCGTTGTCGGCCATCGGCCACGCCGCTCAACTTCTGGAGGAGGATGCCTCTTCAGATGCAAACAACAAACTCACCGCCATCATCCGCAACAACATACGCCGGCTGGACCATATGGTGGACGACATCCTGACCCTCAATCGTCGCGACCGCCAACAAAACGAAAATATCGAGCTGGCTCCCTTCTTGCAGAACTGGGTCAGGGAATGGCAGCAAGCTGAAGAAATACCCGAAAACGCCGTCATAATTGAAATGACAACCAACACAACTATCTGCTTTGCTCCTCAACACTTGCGTCAAATTCTCTGGAACCTTTCTGCAAATGCATGGCGTTATTGCCGAAAACAGGCTGGTAGCGTACGTTTTCTGCTGCATGGCGATGAACATACAATCTCGCTTGAAATCAGCGACAACGGCCCTGGCATCAGCCCCGAAAACGAGGCCCACCTGTTCGAACCTTTTTTCACCACAGATGCACAAGGCACCGGTCTTGGGCTCTTCATTGCACGAGAGCTGGCCGAATCAAACAACGCGCGTATTGAGTTCGCCGGCAACCAGCCTGGCGCATGTTTCCTGCTGACCTTTCCCAACCAGCCATGCTGACCGCTCCCCGTGTACTCATCGTGGACGATGAACCCGACCTGCTGGACCTGATGGAAATCACGCTTTCCAAGATGGGCCTTGATACACGCCGGGCAGCAACAGTAGCCGACGCACGCGGTCTTCTGGACAAGGAAAATTTCGACCTGTGCCTGACCGACATGCGTCTCACTGATGGCAGCGGAATGGAAGTGCTTCAGCACATCAGCGAGACAAAACCAGAAATGCCTGTTGCCGTCATCACCGCCTACGGCAACACCAACAATGCCATCGAGGCCCTCAAGGCCGGCGCTTTCGATTATCTTTCCAAGCCCGTTGCACTCGACCAGCTGCGCACCCTGGTCAAAACAGCGCTGAAAGTACCTGAGAAAAAATCCACCAATGCTGCGGGCCGCCCTGGCGAACTGCTGGGCAACTCTAGTGCCATGCAGGAAATCCGCACACAGATTGCCAAGCTTGCGCGCACCCAGGCACCTGTCCACATCACCGGAGAATCAGGCAGCGGCAAGGAACTTGCCGCACGACAAATCCATACACTGAGCTCACGTTCCGACCATCCGTTCGTTCCCGTCAACTGCGGCGCCATACCCGAGAACCTGATGGAAAGCGAGTTCTTTGGCCACAAGAAAGGTGCATTCACCGGCGCCAACAATGATCACGAAGGCTTTTTCCAGGCTGCCAACGGTGGCACATTGTTTCTAGATGAAGTTGCCGACCTTCCGCTTGCCATGCAGGTCAAACTGCTTCGCGCCATCCAGGAAAAGAAGGTACGCAAGGTCGGCGCCACCCAGGAGGACTCGGTGGACGTGCGCATCATCAGCGCCACTCATCAAAAGCTCGGGAAAATGGTCGAGTCAGGAAAATTCCGTCAGGACCTCTATTACCGGTTGAACGTTATTGAACTGAACATGCCGAGTCTGCGGGAACACCCGGACGACATCGGTTCTCTGTCCGTGGCACTGCTCGAGAAAATCGGCCGCGAACGCAAGACGCAATTGGACAAGGAAGCGCTCAAGGCGCTCAAGAACTATGCATTCCCCGGCAACGTGCGCGAACTGGAAAACATACTCGAACGCGCACTCGCGCTCAGCGACAATGACGTCATCCAGGCAAGCGATCTCAACCTGGCACCCGCGGCTGAATTTCAGCCTTCATCAAGCCAGGGCCAACCTCCTTCCAACCTGCAGGATTATCTGGACAGGGTGGAGCGTGAAGCCCTGCTCAAGGCTCTTGAACAGACACGCTACAACAAGACTGCAGCGGCAAAGCTGCTGGGGATCACCTTCCGGTCATTGAGATACAGGCTGGAACGTCTCGGTATTGAGTAGCGCGACCAATCGCATCAGCTCAACGCGATGGCGAGATAAGTCACATATAGCGCGCCATTCAGCCACAAGTGCCAGACTCGCAACCCACCGTGAGTCAACTTCCAGCGCAGCCACGTTGCCGCAATCAGCGTAATCACAACGCCGGACAGCACCTCCTTTACCGGTAGCCAGGGCGTCAGTGAAATGCCGATGGCCGGCAGCAGCGTTCCCTGGAATACCATTGCTCCACTGATGTTTCCAAAAGCCAGTGTGTCCTTGTGCTTTCGTATCCATAAAATCGAGTTCACTTTTTCTGGTAGCTCGGTTGCTACCGGCACGATCATCAGCGACAGCATCAGCGCGGAAACGCCAAGTATGGGCGCTGCCTGTTCGATGCCATGGATGAAACCCTTGGCGCCGGCAACCAGGAGTCCCAGACCAACGGCAAGCTGCGCCAGGATTACCGGCATGTTTTGCGGCAGGCCAATCTTGGTCAGCCACATGGGCTCCTCCGCTTCGGTCCCGTGGCCATCCTCCACAAGCTTGCTGGAAGCGCGCAGCGTAAGCATCACGTAAACGAAGTAGATCGTCACCATGACGAAGGCGATCGCCGCACGTACCCATCCTTCGCCATGCGGGATAAACATCGCAACCAGCGAAAGCGAGAAGGCCATCAGGAAGAAATCGAGGTCTCGTTTAAGCCCTGTTCTTTCCGGGCTTAGATGACCTTCGTGCCCGCGCTTCTTCAGCACGGCAAGGCTCATCAGGCACAAGGAAAGCGTGGACAGCATCAGGGGCGCGCCAAGAATCGCACCCACCCCGATTTCCTCATTGACTTGCTTATTGGTCGTGCCGGCAAAAATGGCCAGCAAGGGCACCAGGGTTTCCGGCAGGGCCGTACCCACGGCGGCAAAGATCGAACCGGTCACACCTTCCGAAATCTTGAGCCGTTCTCCCAGGTGTTCCAACGCGTTGACGAACACCTCGGCCGCAACCAGGATCATCACCAGAAAAGCCACAATCTCAATAAAAAGCATGCCGTCAGCCCTTAGTCATGAATGCAGCGATTCTATCAGCCTTGCCCTGTTTTCCACTTGCGGATATGTTTGCCTCATGGAGTTTTCCGAACTGACTGATTTCGACTTTCATCCGCGGCTGGCCGCATCGCCCGGCGTTGCCGTGGTGATGTTTTCAGGTCCGGATTGCGGAGCGTGCAAGCGCATTGAGAAACACCTGCCGGACTGGTTTGGCAAGCAGGCCAACCATCTCTACAAGGTCGATGCCCAGCGCAGCACCGGCCTGGCGCGTGCCTACGATGTCTTCCACCTGCCCAGCCTGTTCGTGTTCGTGGATGGCCGGTATCACGCACCGCTGCAGGCCGAAGCCTCCCCCAAACCCATGCGCGCCGCGCTGGAAAAACTGTTGTCTGAGCCCCCGCACGAGGAACCCTGATGAAACTGGACACAAACGGCTGGCTCGACGAAGCGCGGCATGCAGCCTCGCCCAACTGCGACGAACGTCCCGACAACGAAACGCCGTCGCTCATCGTCATTCACAACATCAGTCTTCCGCCCGGAGAATTCGAAGGCACTGCCGTGGAGAGCTTGTTCACCAACCAGCTCGACTGGGATGCCCACCCCTACTATCAGGGTATTCGTGGCATGGAAGTTTCCGCCCACTTTTTCATCCGCCGCGATGGCGAACTCATTCAGTTTGTACCCTGCACAAAGCGCGCCTGGCATGCCGGTATCTCGACATGGTGCGGCCGCGAGAAATGCAACGACTTCTCGATCGGCATCGAACTGGAAGGAACCGACGAAACGCCTTTTACCGACATCCAGTACACGCGCCTGAACGAATTGCTGGCTGCGCTGCGCGACACCTATCCGATCCTCGGCGTCACCGGGCACAGCGACATCGCGCCTGGCCGAAAGAGCGATCCCGGCCCCTGTTTCGAGTGGGCCCGGGTAGCAGACACCAGCAGGAGCCTGTCTTGAGGGCAGCGGCTCTCCTGCTCTGCCTTCCCTTGCTCGCCGGGCTGCCGGGCTGTGCCAGCATCCGGGATCACCGCGCCGTACAAAAACCGGAATCGCACGCCATAGCCCAGGACGTTCCAGGCCAGTTGCAGAAACTGGCATACCGGTCCGGGCAGGCCAATCCTAAAGACTCCCGTTTCGTGCTGCTTGATTCCGGTCTTGATGCCCTCGCCGCCCGTCTGTGGCTGGCGGAAAAAGCCGAAAAAACCCTCGACGTACAGTACTACATTTTCCACGGTGACCAGACTGGCGCACTGGTCGCCGAGGCATTGATGAAAGCTGCCGATCGCGGTGTGCGTGTACGCATCCTGCTCGACGACATCTACACGCATCAGCATGAGGAAGGCATGCTGGCCGTCGACTCGCATCCCAACATCGAAATTCGCCTCTTCAATCCTTTTTACTATCGCGGCGGGGACCCCCTGCTGCAGCTGGGGCAATTCCTAAACGACGACAGGCTAAACCGGCGCATGCACAACAAACTGTTTGTTGCCGACAACCAGTTTGCCATCAGCGGCGGACGCAATATCGGAGACGAATATTTCCTGGCCGACGGCAAACTCGATTTCATCGACCTGGATGTCCTGACCTCAGGACCTGTCGTGGCCGATCTCTCCTCATCATTTGACGATTACTGGAACAGCGAGGCTGTTGTGCCGGCCAGGGCAATGCCCTACTACAAGGAAGCGCGCGCCAAACTTCCAGCAATCAAACAGGTACTGGACACATACCGTAACGAACTTGAATCCTCGGACTACGGGAAGAAGCTGAAATCACGCGATTTCGAAAGCGGCCTGCTTTCAGGGAAGCTCCCTGCCTACACGGGAAAAGCACAAGTCATCGTCGACCCGCCCGACAAGGTAGACGGCGACACCCATGTCAGTGATCTGCTCATGGGCCAGTTTGCGGGATTAGGACTTTCGCCCAAAAAGGAAATCCTCGTGATCTCGCCCTACTTCATTCCCGGCAAGGTGGGCATGGACTGGTTTGCCTATCTCAGGTCGCGCGGCACGCGCGTGCGAGTACTGACCAACTCCATGGCCGCTAGTGACGTGCCCCTGGTGCATTCCGGCTACGCCCGTTATCGCGAAGATCTTCTCGACATGGGCGTTGAACTGCATGAACTCAAGCCGCTGGCCAACTCATCCCCCAAAAAAACACGCATCACAGGCAGCGGCTCGTCGCGCTCCAGCCTGCATGCCAAGTCCTTTGTCTTCGACCGCGAGAAGGCATTCATCGGTTCTTTCAATTTCGATCCTCGCTCCGTGCTGCTCAATACCGAACTGGGCCTCATCATCGACAGCCCCGCTGTCGCAGAAAAAGTGGCTGAAATGACTGAGCTGGCCATGTCCCCTTCCTACAGCCATCGCCTGTCACTGAAACGCGACCAGGGAGAAACAAAAATCATCTGGACCAGCCAGGCAGGCAACAATGAAGTCATTACCGACACCGAACCCAATACCACCTGGTGGGACCGCATGAAGCTCGAATTCTTCATGCTGCTGCCAATCGAGGGGATTCTCTGACCTACTGCCGAAGGACGCACTTCTGGTACAGGGTTTTGGCCCTCTTGCCTGGATCGTATTTTTCCTTCAGCGTGCGGTACGCTTCGCCATCGTATATGCGCCAGAAGCGCTCCTCGTCGTAGAACGAATCCGAGTACAGCGACTTGATACCGCCGAGCTCCGCAACCTTATCCTCTACCAGCCTGTTGTGGCGGCCGGGTTCGAATGCATGTTTTCGGCGCACCACATCCCAGAAACCAAAATTCACGTAAAGCTGGTCGCGCATGGGAAAAAGCGTGAACTGTGAATCTTTCCTGTAGGGCTTAACCGGGCAAATCCAGACGGGGTTTATGCCAATTTCACGCTGGAAAAAATCCAGAAAGGCCATCGCATTCTGAAGCGGAATATCGACGTCCTGAATCAGCGACTCGCGATGCAGCCCCAATAGTTTGTCGAACTTGTTGGTAAAGCCCCACTTGCTGTTGAAGCGCATCATCTTCGTATAGAAAACCGAATTCAGGCGCTTGCGTCCAAGCAGCCTGCGGATGAGAAAGTTTTGTGCGCCCAGGTTTTTTGAGCACCAGAACCAGTCCGTATCCCATCGCCAGATGTAATCCCGCGTGGTCAGATAGTCAGAATCGCGTTCGCGCAGGCTGCGGTAATAAATCTTCTTGTAGGTATAGTCACTGGTATAAGGCGCCTCGTCCACGAATCGGCCTACGCTCAACACCATCTCGTTTGCACCAAACACTACACCGTCCACGAAATCGGCTTCGTTCCTGCAATGCTGCGCAAGATCCGAGATGAGCAGTTCGGCGTCCCGGTATCGCGTATGGCTGACTTCCACATAAGGCTTGACCGGCACCGCCAGGGCTTTCAATTTGAGCGCATATCCCAGCGTGCCGTAGGAATTGGGAAAACCGTAGAACAGGTCGCTGTATTCGTTGTCGGGTGCAGCAAACACGACCCTGCCATCCGGTAAAAGGATTTCCAGTTCCTGCAAGGTTTCGTGCACCAGGCCATATTTGAATGAAGTCGCCTCGATGCCCACTCCTGCCGCCGCACCGCCGATGGTGATGGACTTCAGCTGTGGCACCACCGCAGGCATCAGACCATACGCCAGCATCTCGTCCACCAGCTTCGCGTAGGGCGTCATGCCCTCCACTTCCACCCAGCGCTCGTCGGCATTGACGGACAACACTTCATTGAACTGGCGCACATCGAGCTTCTGCCGGGGCGTCTCCTTGCGATCACGGAACAAGTTGGAGGTGTCCTTGGCCAGGCCGATGGGTGCACCGCCGGTGCCGGATTTTATCTGTTCGGCGAGTCGATGAAGTTTCTCTTCGTGGTTCATGTGTAGAGAAATTTCCGGCTCATCGGATAGTTGTCCGCATTGATGTTGCCCTTGCTGAACACGACCTGGAACAAATGCGTGTGCCCGTTGGGTGAGCGGAACATTTCGGCGCAAGACCAAAGATAAGTGCGCCACTTGCGACGGAAAGATTCGTTGAGCCTAACAGGGTCGAGCGCATGAATCTGTTCCCAGCGCGCATCGAATCTCGTCGCCCACTCGTCCAGGGTAGGCGCGTAATGCCGTCGCAGATTCTCGATGTCGACCACCTCCAACCCGCATGCCTGCAAGGCCTGCAGGGTCAGCGACAGGCTGGGTATCCAGCCACCGGGAAAGATGTGCTTGCGGATGTAGAACTCGGTGTCCATCACACCCATGTGGCCGATGAAATGCAGCATGCCCAGGCCGCCGGGTTTCAGCGCATCGGCATGCGCGCGCACCACCTCAAACAACTGGTCGCGCCCGGCGTGTTCCAGTACGCCGATGGACACCACCTTATCGTACTGACCAGGAATCTCACGGAAATCCTTCTCTACCACTTTCAGCTTGTCATCAAGGCCACGGCCAGCAATCTCGCCCCGCAACCATTTCACCTGTTCGGTCGTGGTGTTGATGCCGGTTCCGATCGCGCCGTAATGATCCAGGGCATGGAACATGAAGCCGCCAAAACCGCAACCGATGTCCACGAAGCTTTCGCCAGCCGAAAGGCGAATCTTATTCGCCACGTGGTCCATCTTGTTCCGCTGCGCTTCCTCCACCGTCTGCGTGCCTTCCTTCCAGTAGCCGCAGGTGTACATCATTGCCGGTACATCCAGCCACAGCTTGTAGAAGTCGGCGCCCAGGCCATAGTGGAAGCGTGCGTTGGCTTTTGCCTGCCCGATGCTTGCGTTGCCAAATCTAAACTCGTGCCAGGCATTGCGCAGCTTGAGCAGGCCGCTGGGTGATTTGTCCATGCCCATGTCCATGCCTGCACGGAACGCAAGTTGCAGGCTGCCATCGATATCGAGGTCGCCGCAGAAGTAGGATTCCAGCAGGCCCACATGGCCAAACATCAGGATGCGCCGCTCGGCGCGCTTGTTTTTGAAGTTGAGGGTAAAGGCAGGTTCGCCTTCGTTAATGAGATGGGCCGTGCCGTCAGTGCATACGACGCGGAAACATACCTTGGTTCGGTGGGCGGCCTGACTCAGGTACTTCTGCGTCGTGGAAGTCATGTAGTTGTTGGTCTCTTTACATGGCTGCCATTCCTTCGCGCAGTAGATTTATGCCGCCATGATTAATCGAAGACTACTGTCTTATTAGCGTAGACCAGAACGCGGTTGTCGATATGCCACTTCACCGCNNCGATGGCTGATGCGCGAAACGTCCTGCTCGATGATGGGGCCGTCATCCAGCGTTTCCGTCACGTAGTGCGAAGTCGCACCAATCAGCTTCACCCCGCGCTCGAAAGCGCGATGGTAGGGCTTGGCGCCGTGGAAGGCGGGCAGGAAGGAATGGTGGATGTTGATGATGCGGTTTTCGTAATGGCGGATGAAGTCGGGTGACAGCACCTGCATGTAGCGCGCCAGCACGATGAAATCAATCTGCTCGCGGTGCAGGATGGCTGCCTGCATTTTCTCCGCTTCTTCCTTCGCGTCCTTCAGCACCGAGATGAACTGGTAGGGAATGCGGTAGGTATCCGCCAGCCAGCGCGTGTCCTCGTGGTTGCTGAGGATGATGGGAATCTCGCAGTGCAGCTCGCCGCTCTGGTAGCGGTAGAGCAGATCCGCCAGGCAGTGGTCGAACTTGGACACGAAAATCGCCATGCGCGGTTTTCTGCCCGACTCGGCCAGCCGCCAGCTCATGTCGTACTTGCCGGCAATCGGCGCAAAGGCGGCGGCAAAGTCCTCCAGCGGCAGATTGAAGTTTTCCAGGTCCCACTCCACCCGCATCAGGAACAGTTTCAGTTCCGCGTCCTGATGCTGGTCGGCATGCAGGATGTTGGCGTTATGGGTCAGCAGAAAATTGGCGATGGACGCGACCAGGCCTTTCTGGTCTGGGCAGGACACAAGCAGGACGGCAGTATTTTTCATTTTTGGCAAAAAACGTGGTCAGTCCACATCATAACGTTGAACCCCTGAGACCGTCATGGCCATGTCGATTTAAGCCCGTTTTGCCTCACTTGTAATCAGCATTTTGCGCAACCGAAACTGCCGGTTGCCCTATATAAGGAATTCAGAGATTGCTTAAAAAATAGTAATAAAGGGCCATGGAGGGCGATTTCGGCCGGAAACCCGCATAACACCGTGTATCTGATGTTTTTTTACGCATCTCCAGTGCCAACACCATTGATTTTCAAGCAGTTTTCCACAAGCACCATTCAAGGGCTTTCTATCCCCATCAATTTTTTCAAAAAATCGTTGACAGGTCTCTTCACCCCACTAGAATTTGTACCTGCTTCATGCACTTACCACAATATGTTGTGAATAAACTTGTGGATAAGCAGTGCAAAGCTTATGGAAAATTCAGACAGCCCGGGATCAAAGGCCCGGGGAGCAAGGCAAAGAGGAGAGGACATGCTGCAAACCGCTACAGAACCCACCAAGCATCAGGCCGCCGGCAACGACGACGAGACCCCGGTGTCTGACAGCCCCTACGCCGATTACAAGCTGATCCGACGAAACGGCGCAGTGGTGGGTTTTGAGCCCTCCAAGATCAACATTGCCATGACCAAGGCCTTCATCGCCGTACAGGGCGGACAGGCCGCGGCCTCTGCCCGCATCCGCGAGCTGGTGGAAAATCTCACCGGCCAGGTGGTCAACGCCCTCGTCCGTCGCACCCCCGGCGGCGGCACCTTCCATATAGAAGATGTGCAGGACCAGGTCGAACTGGCGCTCATGCGCTCCGGCGAACACGAAGTCGCCCGTGCCTATGTTTTGTATCGCGAAAAGCGCAATGCAGAACGCGCCGCGCAGAAAGCCGCCGCCAAGGCAGCAGGTGTTGCCGACCAGGTCATCCATGTTTTTGAAGACGGCCAGAAAAAGCCACTCGACCTCGCCCGCCTTTCCGCCACCATCAACGCCGCCTGCGAAGGCCTGGGCGATGAAGTCACTGGCGAATCCATCCTGCAAGCCGTGGTGCGCGACCTCTACGACGGCGTGTCCATGGAAGAAGTCGAGAAGGCCCTCATCCTCGCCGCCCGTGCCGGCATCGAGCGCGACCCGGCCTACACCTTCGTCACCGCCCGCCTCCTGCTCAACTCCATCCGCCACGAAGTGCTGGGCCACGCCGTGTCGCAGGAGCAGATGGAAGAAACCTATGCCGCCTACTTCTCTGCCTATGTAAGAAAAGGCATCGACGCCGAACTGCTGGACGAGCGCCTCGGCCAGTATGACCTGCACCGCCTGGGCCAGGCACTGGATGCCGACCGCGACCTGAAATTCGGCTACCTGGGCCTGCAGACCTTGTACGACCGCTACTTCCTGCACATCGAAGACCGCCGCATCGAACTGCCGCAGGCCTTC
>DKAU01000104.1 GCA_002450925.1 Thiobacillus sp. UBA6918
CGTTAACGACCCACAATGAACGATGTTCAAGTTTCGCTGCCAAGAATCATCGCTCCCCCACCGCTCCTGTACATTGGCGTATTTATGGTCGCGTGTGCAGTTCATGCGATTTTTCCGCAGCCGATCATGGCATCCGGTTTTTCTGTTCGGCTAGCCGGGGCCATCATGCTGGTCGCAAGCGGCGTCTTTGCGCGCTGGGCGTTTATCACCATGCGGCAGTTCGGCACCAGCGCCAGCCCTCGCAAGGCGTCTCTTGCGTTGTCGACCTCTGGGCCTTTTGCGTTTTCTCGTAACCCGATCTATCTGGCAATGACCGGGCTATACGTCGGTGCTACCGCACTGCTCAATTCCTGGTGGCCCATGCTGTTGCTGGTGCCGCTCCTTCTACTCATGCACTGGGGTGTTGTTCTGCGAGAAGAGCGTTATCTTCTGGCGCAGTTTGGTGACGCGTATGCTTCGTACAAGGCGGCTGTCCGGAGGTGGCTGTGACCACCAACCCGGCGCACAAGCGCGCCGCCCCTTAATTCAAACGCCAGTAAGCATTGAAACAAGCAGTTGCTTCTATTTGGCCCGATACACTTCATGGCAGCCCTTGCAGCTTTTGCTCACGTCTCCGAAGCGCGCCTTGATTAACGCCTCGTCACCGGTCCTTGTCACCTCCGCCAGTTTGGCCGTATCTGCCTGAAGTTTTTCCAGGCGCGCGGAAAATTTGTCGTACTCCGCCCAGATTTCCGGCTTGGCCCGGGTCTCTGTTTCCAAACTGTTCTCCGTTCCCGGCGCAAACCCTTCCAGCGGCATTTTTGACATGATTTCCAGATAAGCCGACCTGCGCGCGAATTCATCCTTTTCAAAAGGCTTTTCGCCCTTGGCGATTGCCGTCAGCGCCTTGAAGTTCCACCCCATGGAGCGCATTACGCTTTGGCGGTACTTGATGTAGTCGTCGGCTTTGGGTTCCTCGGCACGGGCCGGCCCTGATGCAACCAGCAAGCATGCCGAAATCATGCAGATGCCAACTTCATTGAATAACGACATTGGGTCCTCCTCTTGGCTTGGGTAAAAGCTGATTCACGGTTTTCGTGTCAGATGCCTGTTTTCAACTTCTTTACCTGGGACTCAGGGATCACTTCACTTGCGTTTGCTTCTCTATACACGTCCAGCACTTCGCACATTTTTTTGCTGCTGAACCGGATGGTGTTGTTGCAGGCGTATTTCTCGAACACCAGCACGGCCTTGTCGTTTTCTGCTTCTGCATAACAGCCACTGGTCTCGATGAACTTGCCGTCACTGGACTGATACAGGTTCTTGCCCACCTTGTTGACCATGACGAGATTGATGTCGGCTTTGGCCATGGATGACAACGTAACCCCCATCAACCCGGCAATCACTACGTATTTTGTTTTCATGCCCATCACCCCAGACAATAATCTGCACTACTTCAGCAGACATACATTCGTGTTTCCGGCGCACGCGGACATGCGCACGCTGTCTTTCAAAAATGCATCCATCGCATCCACCGCTTCCAGCAGGTACAGGTCCATAAACAGGTGGTCTGCGCCATCGATCACTTTTACCCGCAATTGATCCTGGCCTTTCAGCGCAGCAAGTTTGCGGTCCAGTCCGGTAACCACTTCGTCGCTGCCGCCGACCAGGGCCAGCGTGGGCTGCTTGATGGCGGGTATCAATGCAGGCGAATCTACCGGCGCATCCGGCGCGTAATAGGAAAGAAAGGAATCCGCCGTGGCTGCAGTGTCGTTGCAGGTGAGCAGGCCGACATGTTCGAGCACCGTTTGGCCCTGCCCGCTCCTGGCCAGTTTTTGCGCCCTGACCAGCAGGGGTGGCAGCGCTTTTCCAAAGCGTTTCTGGTAGGTTGCCGCATCGGTGTTTTCGCGTATGGCAGGCGCCATCAACACGACTGCCCGGTATGGGCCGTTTCTGTTTTGCGATGCATAAAGCGCGGTTTGCGCCCCGCCGCGGGAATGGCCCAGCAGGACGATTGGCCCGGCTTTCTGTTTCTTCAGCCAATCGACCCACACGCCTATTTCTTCGGCCGCGTCCTGGTTGCGGTGGCGATGGGTGATGCCGCAGTCGTACATGCCATGGCGGTTGTCGATCCCCAGGCTGAGATTGATGGCCAGCGTGTTGTAGCCTTTTTCCTTGAGTGAGCTCTGCAAGCCGGCAATGAGTTCCATGCCGCCATGCGCCAGCCCGCCATGGGTGATGAGGATCACGCCGTCGGCAAGATTCTTTCCGGAAGCGGTTTCCAGGTTGGCATCAAGTGTCAGCCCCTTGTAGGGAAGTTTTACTTCGCCAGCCAGCAGGGGGCCGGCCGCCAGCATGGTTAGCAGTCCCCAGACATGGATCGAAAAAGCCGGACGGATACGCATTGTGGATACACCCCATTCCATCATTTATCTGGGCGAATCCTATGTTGATCATTATGTTCAGGAAAAGTACTATGTTTTGACAATCTTTGTAGATTTGGCAAACAACATGAACCTGACTCTGCAACAAATGCTGACCCTGGATGCCGTGGTCTGCGAAGGCAGCATCCAGGCCGGCGCCAGGGCGCTAAACAAGACGCACCCCAGCGTCATCACCGTGCTGAAAAAGCTGGAAGACGAACTTGGCTTTCCGCTGTTCGATCGATCCGGCTACCGCTCGGTGCTGACCGAGGAGGGAAAGAAATTCCACAAAAGCGTCAGGCAGATTCTGGACAACATCGACGACCTGAAGAACCAGGTGATGCACATGCGCGGGGAGGAGGAAGCCGAGCTCAACATCGTGATAGGCGACATCACCCCCCTGCCCGATGCGTTGGCGGTATTGAGGCAATTTTCAAGGGACTATCCGCACACCCGGCTGAACCTTTTTTTTGGCAATCTGTTCGGTCCCAACGAAACGCTGCTGGATGGCAAGGCGGACTTGATCATCCACCATATCGACAAGTCCGACTCGCGCTACGAGTATCGCGACTTTTGCAAGGTTCAGGTCATCCCCGTCGTCGCGCCTGGATTTCTTGACATCCCGCCCGGCAACGATCTTCGCTACAGCGACCTTAAAGGCTATACGCAGTGCATCATCCGGGACACCTCCACGCACAGCAAGAAACTCAACCGCTTCGTCATCGATGACACGCCCCACCTCACGGTGGGCGACCAGTACACGAAGCGCGAAGTCATCGTGCAGGGCATGGCTTGGGGACACATGCCCAGGTTCCTGATCGAACAGGAACTCAAGAGCGGGAAACTGGTTTCCATCGCCGGCAGGCACATGAAGGGCGTCACGCGCGAACTTGTCATTGCGCGCCTGGCTACCAGCGAAAAAGGCATCATGGCCGAGAAGCTCTGGAATGCCTTCTAGAGAGGCGTATAGTCATTGCAAGGAGCCGGCCGCCAAGGAATGAAATGCCACGTCCCCGTGTAGTCTTTCTCACATCGCTCGCCATGATTGCCTTTGCCGGCAATTCTCTGCTTGGTCGTGCCGCCTTGCGAGAAACCACCATCGATGCCGCAAGCTACACGGCCATTCGGCTGATCTCCGGCGCGCTCATGCTCGCACTGCTCGTATCGTTGAAACGCGGCAACCCATTAAAGAGCGGCAACTGGCTGTCGGCGCTGGCGCTGTTTGCCTATGCTGCTGGCTTTTCCTTTGCCTATATCGACCTGCATACCGGAATCGGCGCCCTGCTGCTATTCGGCGCCGTCCAGGCCACCATGATCAGCCATGGCATCTGGTCGGGCGAACGCCTGAACCAAATACAGACTGTCGGCTTTGTCCTCGCGTTTGGCGGGCTTGTGGGATTGTTGCTGCCCGGACTGACCGCCCCACCCTTGTTTGCCTCTGCATTGATGCTGAGTGCGGGGGTAGCGTGGGGCATTTATTCCCTGCGCGGAAAAAGAATCAATGATCCGCTCAGGGCCACTGCCGGCAATTTCATCCGCGCCAGCATTATTGGAATCATGCTAATCCTTGCCCTGTTTAACCATGCTGCCGTAGATGGTGCAGGTTTCCTTCTGGCCGTCTGCTCGGGCGCGCTGACCTCTGGAATCGGATATTCCATTTGGTACGCTGTCGTACCCGCACTGAAATCAACCCACGCTGCGACAGTTCAGCTCAGTGTGCCGGTTATTGCCACGCTCGGCGGCATTGCATTCCTTGGCGAGTCGCTAACCCTGCGCTTTGTGTTGGCCTCCATGGCCACGCTGGGCGGGATTGCGCTTGTGATCATTGAGAAAAAAGCGAACTCCTCATAGAAAGACATTTGCAAAACAAAAACAATTGCCTGCCAAACATGCACTCAGCACTTCTTCTTCGACACGCAGCTAAAAATTTTTTCGCAAATCGGGACCTAGACTATTTCTTGATGCGTCTTTCCCCTTAAGCACGCCAATTTCCGATCTCTGAATCACGGCGAATGCTCCATGCCCGGCCTGCCGGGAATATGTTCACTTAATTGTTTCAGGAGAAGATCATGTCAGACAAGAAAAAACTGGTTGTTGTGGTCACCAAGGGGCTCGACGACGAGCGTTCTTCAGTAGCCTTGAGCGTTGCCAACAGCGGGCTCAATTCCGGGCTGGAAGTAACAATGTTTTTGGTCAGCGCAGGTGTCGACCTTGTGCGCAGGGGCGCTGCAGCTGTTGCCCAGTTGAACCCGCTGGACCCGCCGCTGGGCGAGATGATCGACAATTTCATTGCTTCCGGCGGAAAAATTCTGGCCTGTCCTGCCTGCGCCAAAGTGCGCGGCTACGGACAAAATGAATTGATCGATGGAGTCAGCATTACCGGTTCACCCGCCATGCACCAACTCATCAACGACGGCGCTGCCACACTAAGCTTCTGACTGGATACCGTTATGCAATCCTTTTCCGGGCCTCGAAACTTATACAATTTCGGGACCCGGAGGCCGGGTAGTTGCGTCTTTCATAAATAGAGCCATGACAAGCACGGAAGCAAAAACCTGGTTTGGTCAAAGCATCGAAGGGTGCCTGGATTCCCTATACGGCCTTGCCATGCGCCTGACACGCAATGCCGCGGATGCAGAAGATCTGGTTTCTGAATCCGTTACAAAAGCGTGGTCTGCCATCGGCACTCTGGAGGACAGAAATCGATTCCGGCCATGGATATTTCGCATCCTGCATAACTGTTACATCAGTGACTATCGCAAGAAATCCGTGCGCCCGGTTGCTTACTCCTACGATGATTATGCTGAAGAAGGCGAAGAAGATGACATTACTTCCCTGCTCATAAAACAATCTGCAGATTTTCTGTCCTGGTGGGGTAATCCAGAACGCGAGTTCGCCAACAAGCTATTGGGCAAGGATATTCTCGCGGCCATGGAAAAGCTCCCTGAAGCGTTCAGAGTGGCTGTGGTACTGGTTAATGTGGAAGGACTTTCCTACGATGAGGCAGCAGAGGTTTTAGGCGTACCCCCGGGTACCATCCGTTCACGCATGAAGCGCGGACGCACCCTGCTTCAAAAGGCATTATGGGAACATGCAGTCGACTCTGGTTTGATCAGCGATAACGAAATGAAAGGTAGCAAGCCATGAAAGAAGGCAAAGACAAAATCGAAGAAATCGATTGCATGGAAGCAATCAACGGTCTGTATGCCTATCTCGATGGAGAAATGGCCGACCCGGGAACCCTGGCAAAATTCGAGCATCATCTCGAGCACTGCCACTCGTGCTATTCACGTACTCAACTGGAAACTGCATTGGGCCAGCTCATCAAGAAATCTGCGAAGGACACCGCACCCGAGAAACTGCAAACCCGCTTGAAGAAACTGATCCAGGGGCTTTAGCCAGGCACACTCTTCCAGATACTAAAAAGGGCAGCCTTGGCTGGCCTTTTTGACTTGAACGTCGATAACGCGTTACAGATCCCCTGCCGCTCCTGCTTTCATCACGTCTATCAATGCGGTGCGCACTTCGTTGATTTTTTCCTGAAGCGCCTTGGGCAGGCGCTTTTCATTTGCGATGGCAGCCGTATTCACGTCCATCATCACCAGCCAGGCTTCGCCCTTTTCGTTTTCGATTAGCGCGATACGGCAAGGCATGTACACGGAAAAATCCAGGTTAAGGTCGATCAGCTTTTTGGCAGTAACGGCATCACAGAACTGGAAAATGGTGATGGTCTTTTGCGCTTCGCCGGTCATGGCTTCAACCTGCTTGGACAGGGGAAGTTCTGCAACCAGTTTCAGGTTGTGCGCGTTGGCGCGCAAGCGCATGGAATCTGCCGCTTCTTGAAGGCTGACCTTGGGGTCGATGGCGATTTTATAAACGCCCGTTGCTGATGCGGCCTGAGGTGTGGATTTGGCTGGTGCTGCAGCACTGGCTGAAGCACTTAGCGCGACCAGGACAAACAGAGGAAACAGGCGGGTAAAGAGACTGTGCATTTCGAATTATCTACAAAATATTATGAATTGCTTATATTATGTCAGGTATCGTCCAAGCCGGCATCGCACAAACCTACCAATTTGAATGCGTCGCGCCGGTTTGTGGGTAGCTGAAAAGGAACCTTTACCCGCTCCACGGCCCCTAACTCGCTTTATTCAAGGGGCTTCTGCCGTTCCCATGCCAAGGAAAGCAGCGCAAAGCAGGTAAAATGCGCGGTTTGCTTCATTTTTCTGGATTTCTGAAGTGCTCATCAGTAACAACATCACCATGCAGTTCGGCGCCAAGCCGCTGTTCGAAAATGTTTCCGTCAAGTTCGGAGACGGCAACCGCTATGGCCTGATCGGCGCCAATGGCTGCGGCAAGTCAACGTTCATGAAAATTCTCGCGGGCGAGCTGGAACCGAGCGCGGGAAATGTCAGCATCGACAAGAACGAGCGCATGGCCTGGCTGCGCCAGAACCAGTTTGGCTACGAAGACCAGCGCGTGCTGGACGTGGTGATGATGGGCCACGAGGAGATGTGGCGAGTCAGCGCCGAAAAGGACGCGATC
>DKAU01000099.1:0-3557 GCA_002450925.1 Thiobacillus sp. UBA6918
CAAGAAAAACAGCCAATGCGGCCAGGTGCACAGCCAGAATCTGGACGCCAAAATGTGAGCCAGCCATGCCGGCCAACCAGACTGCGAACCAGCCCTTGGCCGTGTCGCCCAGCAAAGTGAGCGCCGCAGCTGTTTTCTTTCCGGTGCGAAGTATGTTGGTTGCGCCTGGATTGCCGGAGCCGAAACTGCGGGGATCGGGCAGTCCCATGATGCGCGCAACGATCACGGCAAATGACAGCGAGCCGATCAGGTAGGCGCCAACTGCAATCATCAAGGCAGAAAACAGGCTTTGCATTAAAATCGCTTCCTTTTATGTGCGGGGAATTCCCCTATGGATATCTTGTTTTTGCGGGACTTCCGCCTCGAGCTCATTATCGGCATATATGAATGGGAACGCAAAATCCCGCAATCGGTAAGACTCGACCTCGAAATCGGCTTGCCCGAGCACAAGGCCGGTGAGAGTGACGACGTGGCAGACACCATCGACTATGGCGCAGTCGCCAATCGCGTAAAGGACAGTCTCGTTAATCGCCCGCAACCCATTGCGCTGGTGGAAGCCGTGGCTGAACACGTTGCGCAGATCGTTTTGAAAGAATTCGGCGCACCCTGGGTCAAGGTCACCGTCACGAAGTTTGCCATCGTGCGCGGTGTGAAAGAGTTGGGCATCAGCATCGAGCGCGGCAAAAGGTCGTGACAGGTTTTGAAGCCACTTACGCCATTGGCGTACTGGCTGTTGCATATTTCATCCGCGGCATCAGCGGCTTCGGTTCGGGGCTGGTTTCAGTGCCGCTCCTGGCACTGGTGTTTCCGCTTTCCATCGTGGTGCCAAGCATTCTGTTACTCGACTTCACCGCATCGCTGGTGCTGGGCGGTGTCAATTTCAAACAGGTGCGCTGGGACGAAGTGAAGCCGCTGGTGCCCTTTGGCATGGTTGGCGTCGTGCTGGGCACGACCTTGCTGGTTAATTTGCCCAGGCAACCACTGCTGATTGTTCTCGGCGTATTCATCCTGGTTTTCGCGCTGCGCAGCCTGCTCAACCTGCAGGGTGACAAACTGGTGTCGCGCAAGTGGGCGGCACCAGCAAGCCTTACGGGGGGCACGGTGGGCGGTATGTTCGGAACGGGCGGCCCGCCTTATGTGATTTATCTGCAGCATCGCCTCAGGGACAAGGGAGAAATGCGCGCGACGCTCTCTGGCGTGTTTTTTCTCGAAGGGCTGTTCCGCATCGGAAGTTTTATTGCGGCGGGCCTCCTTATTCAAGCGCAGGTCTGGCATGGTTTTCTTTTCGGGCTGCCGATTGCGCTTGCGGGGCTGTGCTTTGGCAGCCATGTGCATACCGGGCTTAGTCAGTTGCAAATGACTCGGGTGATTGGCGTCCTGCTTTTGCTGAGCGGCGTGTCAGTTTTCATTAAGGCACTGACTTAACCGCGCGGATGATGGCGGCTGTGAAGTTGTTTGAGCCGCTCGCGCGCGACATGCGTGTAAATCTGCGTGGTGGAAATGTCGGCGTGGCCCAAGAGCATTTGTACGGCGCGGAGGTCTGCGCCGTGGGCAAGCAGGTGCGTTGCGAATGCGTGTCTGAGAGTGTGCGGGGAAAGCGGTTTGTGGATGCCTGCAGTCCGTGCCCGGCGCTTCAACAAATGCCAGAAAGCCTGGCGAGTCATTCCGCTGCCGCGAGGGGTGACGAAGACTTCGGCGCATTTTTTCTGGTTTAGCATCGCGGGCCGCGATTCCCTGAGATAACGTGTAAGCCAGTGCAGGGCTTCTTCACCCATCGGCACCAGACGATCTTTCCCGCCCTTGCCGGTCACGCGCAGCACCGCTGCATTCATGTCCACGTTCAACAATTTCAATCCCACCAGTTCCGATACACGCAAGCCGGTGGCATACAGGGTCTCGATCATGGCGCGGTCGCGCAGCCCGGCTGTCGTGTTGATGTCGGGTGCTGCAAGCAGGGCTTCCACCTCGGATTCGGACAGCACCTTGGGAAGCGGGCGCGGCAGTTTTGGGGTGTCGAGAAACTGTGTGGGATCGTCGGTAATCAGATTCTCTCGCGCAAGAAAGCGGTAAAAACGCCTGAGACTGGCGGTATATCTTGCAGCTGTGCGCGGCTTGGCATGGTTTGCGAAGCGATGTGCAAGGTACGCATCGATGTCAGATGAAACTGCCTGAGCCAAGTAGTGACCTTTGTTTTTGTGGAGCCAGGTTGCAAAAGCAGAAAGATCGCGCCGGTAGGCAGCGAGAGTATTTTGCGCGAGGCCATCTTCAAGCCAGAGGCGGTCGCAGAAGCGGTCGATCAGGCTGTCATCGCCCCTCATGTGCAAGCAGCCAGTTCTTTATCGAGAGTGGTCCTGCGGCGCGGCTATGCATGAACCCGCCCTTGCCCGTCGCGGAGATCACGCGGTGGCAGGGCACGATAATCGGCAGCGGGTTAGAACCGCACGCCTGGCCGACAGCGCGCGGTGCAGAATCGATGGAATTGGCCAGTTCGCCGTATGTTGAGGTTCTGCCAACAGGTATACGGCACATGGCCTGCCAGACACGTTGCTGAAATGTTGTGCCTTTCGGCGCAAGCGGCAGGTCAAAGTGTGCTTCGGGGTCGCGGAAATAGGCTTCTAGTTGCCTTGTGGCTTCTTCAAGCAATGGCGATGTTGGGGGCTTCCCGTGTTTTCTTTCCAGCAGGAACACGATTTCCGCAAGCTGTTCGTGATCTTCACGCAGCCCGAGCTGGCCAAAGGGCGCTTCAATGATCGCATCGAAATCCATAGGGACATTTTAATGCGCGTCGTTCAGGGGTGGGCAACAAAAAAAGCCCGGGTTGATCCGGGCTTTTTTGAAGGGTAAAGCAGCGCCTTATTCGGCAGTAGCAGCCTTGGCGCGGTTGGGTAGCTTTTCCTTGATGCGGGCAGACTTNNCTTGGCGCGGCGCACGTCACCACGACGCTTGACTTCAATGTTTGCGACCAGGGGAGAGTAGGTCTGGAAGGTACGCTCCACGCCTTCGCCGGCGGAAATCTTGCGCACGGTGAAAGCGGAGTTGAGGCCGCGGTTGCGCTTGCCGATCACGACGCCTTCATAGGCCTGCAGACGTTCCTTGTCACCTTCTTTGACCTTGACTTGCACCACCACGGTGTCGCCGGGAGCGAAGTCGGGGATGGTTTTGCCCAGGCGGGCGATTTCTTCTTGTTCCAGTTGTTCGATGATGTTCATGTTCATCTTCCTTCAATATCGCGAATTGGTTCGTTCAAACAACGAACATTGCGCGGTTAAAAATGCCGCCAAGTTTGACCTCGGTGGGCTTCCTTTGTATCCCGACAGTTTTTATTCACCGTCGAGTAAATCCTTTTCTTCGCGGCTCAGGCCGCGTTTTTGCAGCAAATCCGGCCGCCGTTCTGCGGTCAGTTTCAAGCGCTGGTGCAAACGCCAGCGTTCGATGGCTTTGTGGTTGCCGGACATCAATACTTCTGGCACCGCCTCGTCCCGGTAAACTTCGGGCCGGGTGTAGCAGGGCGCATCCAGCAGACCATCTACAAACGATTCCTGCACTGCTGACTCGGC
>DKAU01000099.1:3608-3783 GCA_002450925.1 Thiobacillus sp. UBA6918
GGGACCGCCTCCGTAGGGCCGATCGTCCACGGTACGGTAGTTGTCCGTGGCGAAGTCCCTCGGGTTCCAGGCCTTGAAGCGGAACAATCCGCGATCCAGCGCCCGACCGGAAATGCCAAAATCCAGCAGTGCATCGAACAGTCCCGGAAACAGGGTGATGACATCAAAACGCATC
>DKAU01000011.1 GCA_002450925.1 Thiobacillus sp. UBA6918
GCCGGTGCATACCTGGTTGCCCGATGCGCACGTGGAAGCGCCCACTGGCGGTTCGGTGGTGCTGGCGGCGATCACGCTTAAAGTCGGTGCCTATGGCTTCCTGCGCTTTTCCATGCCCATCGTGCCGGATGCCAGCCATGAACTGGCCTGGTTCGTAATTGCGCTGTCGTTGATTGCAGTAGCCTATATCGGCCTGGTGGCGCTGGTGCAGGCTGACATGAAAAAGCTCATTGCCTATTCATCCATTGCACACATGGGCTTTGTCACGCTCGGCTTTTTCATGTTCAACCAGTTGGGCATCGAAGGCGGCCTGGTNNTTCATCTCGGGTGCGCTGTTCCTGTGCATTGGCGTGATGTATGACCGTCTGCATTCTCGCCAGATCAAGGATTACGGCGGCCTGGTCAACAAGATGCCGGTCTTCGCTGCATTGTTCATGCTGTTCGCCATGGCCAACTCCGGCTTGCCGGCTACCTCGGGCTTTGTCGGCGAGTTCATGGTCATCATGTCCGCAACAAAGGTCAATTTCTGGTTTGCCTTCGTTGCTGCCACCACGCTGATTTTCGGCGCAGCTTACACCTTGTGGATGTACAAGCGCGTGGTGTTTGGCAATGTGACCAACCCCCATGTCGAAGAAATGAAGGATATCAACAAGCGTGAAGCCCTCATACTGGCAGTACTTGCGGTGTGCGTGCTGGGCATGGGTCTGTATCCGAAACCCTTTACCGACGTCATGCACGCATCAGTCGACAACCTCATCACCCACGTGGGGCAGAGCAAGCTGCCGTAAGGACACAACATGAATTTCAGCCTTGCCCAACTTACGCCAATGTTGCCGGAGATATTCCTCCTGTCCATGCTGTCCATCATTCTAGTCGTGGATGTCATGCTCAAGGATAGCCAGCGTACGGTAACTTACGTGCTTGCGCTGCTTACACTGGCCGGTTGTGCCTGGTTCACCTTCAATGGACATACCCCAGAGCCCACGCGAGTGTTTTCCGGACTTTTCGTATCTGACTCCATGGCGGATGTGCTCAAGCTGTTCCTGTACATTGCCGTGGCTTTCATGCTCGTTTACACGCGCAGCTATTTGCAGGCCCGTGATTTGTTCAAGGGCGAATTTTATGTGCTGACCCTGTTNNTGTCGCTCTACGCAATGGTTGCATTGCAGCGGGACTCTTCCGTTGCCACCGAGGCGGCGATGAAGTATTTCGTGCTGGGCGCGATCGCCTCCGGCATGCTGCTGTACGGCATGTCAATGGTTTATGGCAGCACGGGCTCGTTGCTGCTTTCCGATGTGTCCGTGGCATTGCAGGAAGGCGTGGGGCAGAAAGTGCCGTTGGTGTTCGGCCTGGTATTCATCGTAGCCGGCCTGGCATTCAAGCTGGGTGTGGTCCCCTTCCACATGTGGGTTCCGGATGTTTATCACGGCGCGCCCACGGCAGTGACATTATTCATCAGCAGCGCGCCCAAGCTTGCGGCTTTCGCTTTCAGCATTCGCTTGCTGGTTCAGGGCCTTGAAGTGTTGCACACCGATTGGCGCGACATGCTGGTATTGCTGGCTGTGCTGTCCATGGGCATCGGAAACATTGCCGCCATAGCGCAGACGAATATCAAGCGCATGCTCGCTTATTCAACCATTTCGCATATGGGCTTCCTGTTGCTGGGTATTCTGGCCGGAAGCCAGAACGGTTACAGCGCTGCCATGTTCTACAGCGTGGTGTATGCCATGATGAGCCTCGGCGGCTTCGGCATGATCCTGTTGCTGTCGCGTCAGGGCTTTGAGTCGGATAACCTGGATGACCTCAAGGGATTGAACCAGCGCAGCTCTTGGGCGGCCTTCCTCATGCTGCTCCTGATGTTCTCCATGGCGGGCATTCCTCCAACCGTAGGCTTTTACGCCAAGCTTTCTGTTTTGCAGGCAGTAGTTGAAGCCGACATGGTGTGGCTGGCAGTAGTTGCAGTTCTATTCTCGTTGATTGGCGCGTTCTACTACCTGCGAGTAGTCAAGCTCATGTATTTTGATGAGCCGCTGCAAACCGCCCCAATCGAAGCACCAAGCGACATGCGTATGGCGTTGTCGGTCAATGGACTGGCCATCCTGGTGCTTGGCATACTTCCCAGTCCCCTGATGAATGTGTGCCTGATTGCCGTACAATCCTCTCTTTGATTGATTTGGATATCAAATGGAAGTTGTTCTGCTGCTGGCGATCGCTCTGATTGCGGCCAACCTGCCGTTCCTTGTTGAACGGCTGTTTTTTATCAAACTCCCAAAATCCGGCAACAAGCACTTGGGTTTTCGGTTGCTGGAACTCGTCGTGCTTTATTTCATCGTTGGGGGAATTGGACTGCTGCTTGAAAAGAAGGGTGGCGAGATCCATACACAGAACTGGGAGTTTTATGCGGTTACCGGATCGCTTTTCCTGGTCTTTGCTTTCCCGGGATTTATCTTCCGCTATCTCTGGCGCAAAAAGGGAACTTAATCCTTGTGATTGACTAGGGAGGACAGTTCGTAGAGCTTCTCCAATGCTTCTTTCGGGCTCAACTCGTCGGGGTTGAGTGCAAGCAAGGTTTCCATAAGTTCAGCGATTGAATCCGTCGGTTTGCAAGCTTCAGGCTGTACAAACAGGTCAGCCTGAGGCCCTTGCTGCACCTGGGCATCTTCAAGTTCCTTCAAACGTTTTTTTGCTGCTGCGATGACTTTAGGCGGAACGCCGGCCAGGCGCGCTACCTGAATGCCGTAGCTTTGCGAAGCCGGGCCATCTTCAACTGCATGCAGAAAGACCAGATCCTCTCCGTGTTCAACGGCATCGAGGTGCACGTTGACGAGTTGACGATATTGCTGGGCCAGTTGGGTGAGTTCAAAGTAGTGCGTAGCAAAAAGGGTTAAAGCGCGTGAATCGGTTAATAGGTGTCGTGCTGTGGCCCAAGCCAATGCGAGTCCATCGAAGGTGGAGGTGCCACGGCCAATTTCGTCCAGCAGTACCAGGCTTTGATCGGTTGCGTGGCGCAATATTGCAGCCGTCTCGGTCATTTCCACCATAAAGGTAGAGCGTCCGCCTGCCAGGTCATCGGACGCGCCGATGCGGGTGTAAATCTGGTCAACAGGGCCGATTGCAGCGGCTTTCGCCGGCACCGGCAAACCGCAACAACCAAGCAGGGTGATCAGTGCTGTCTGCCGCATGTAGGTGGACTTGCCACCCATGTTGGGGCCGGTGATCAACAGCATCTGTCGTGTAGGTGAGAGTTGGGTATCGTTGGGGATGAAATTGCCAACCTGTGCTTCAACAACGGGGTGGCGGCCAGCTTCGATAGCGATGCCGCTGGAATCACTGTAATCGGGCAGCGTCCAGTCCAGCGATGCAAAACGGTCTGCCTGACTGGTTAGCACGTCCAACTCGGCCAGGGCGGAAGCGGTTCTCAGGAGTTGTGGAACGTGGGGAAAGATTGCATCGAGCACCTGCTCAAACAGCAGTTTTTCACGTGCCAGTGCGCGTTCACGTGCGGAAAGCGCCTTGTCTTCGAAAGCCTTCAACTCAGGGGTAATGTAACGTTCGGCGTTTTTCAGCGTCTGGCGACGTCGATAGTCATCAGGCACCTTGTCAGCATGTGCGTGAGTGATTTCAATATAAAACCCATGAACCTTGTTGTATTCGACTTTCAGACTGGAAATGCCGGTGCGTTTACGCTCGCGTGTTTCCAGGTCAAGCAGGAAATTGCCTGCGTTTTCAGTCAACGCGCGCAATTCATCCAGTTCCTGGTCGAAGCCTTCTGCAATTACACCGCCTTCACGCAATACCGTTGCAGGTTCCTGTTTGATCGATGCTGCAAGAAGGTCATGAAGTTCCGGCAGGGGGGAGCATGCTTCCCTGATCGCAAGTAGTGAAGGTGAATTCAGACCAAGCTGCGATTGCAGTTTGGGCAAAAGCGCCAGAGTATCGCGCATGGCTGACAGATCGCGTGGACGTGCTGACTTTAGCGCGCAGCGCCCTGCAATGCGCTCCAGGTCTGCACAGGACTTGAGTTCCGTGCTGAGCCGGCTGCGTAGCGCTACATCTTCTGAAAGTGCACGAATGGCAGCGATGCGCTGGCCAGTAATGTCGCGGTTTCGGACAGGATGGTGCAGCCAATGACGCAACAGACGTGCGCCCATGGCAGTCACCGTGGTGTCGATAGCTGAAAGCAGGGTGGGTGAAGCTTCACCGCGCAGGGTTTCAGTCAGTTCAAGGTTTCGTCGGGTCGCGGCGTCCATGCGCACGAACTCCTCGTTGCGCTCAACGAGCAAACCCTGCAAATGAGGCAGTGCGCTTCTCTGTGTTTGTTTGACGTAATCAAGCAGTGCCCCGGCTGCAGATATCGCCTGGGGCAGGTCATCAACACCGAATGCAGACAGGTCCCGACTACCGAACTGCCTTGCGAGATCCTGTGCCGCACGTGCGCTGTCAAATTGCCAGGACGCGAGTTTCCTGCTCGGCCCCGAATAATTGATCGACAGTGTTTCCGGCAGCAAGCACTCGGCAGGGCGAAGACGAGCGATGAGCGCGGGCACTTCGTTCTCCGGGGTTTGTGCAATAGTCATACGGCCGGCCGCAAGGTTGAGCCACGCAGCGCCGACCGTATCCATTTCATGAGAAAGTGCCAGCAGCAGCGTGTCGCGATGCTCGTCCATGAGCGAGGCATCAGTCAGCGTGCCGGGTGTGATGATGCGCGTGACCTGTCGCTCGACTGGACCTTTGCTGGTTGCGGGGTCGCCCACCTGTTCGCAAATCACCACTGACTCACCCAGCTTCAAAAGCTTTGCTAGGTATTGCTCGGCGGCGTGGTAAGGCACGCCGGCCATCTTTATGGGTTCGCCTGCTGACTGGCCGCGGGTGGTTAGGGTGATACCAAGAAGTCTGGCGGCCTTGATGGCATCGCCGAAGAAAAGCTCGTAAAAATCACCCATGCGGTAGAACACCAGCATGTCGGGGTGCTGGTTTTTGATGCCCAGATACTGGGCCATCATCGGCGTGTGGCCAGCCGCAGCCATGTGTTTACTCGACTGCGTGGATGGCCGGGGTCAAATGCGGCGCGAAAACGGGTAGCATCTGCCCGAAGATTTTCGGGTTTCCGGCAACGATGTGGCCGCTTTTCAGGAAGTTGTCGTTGCCTTCGAAGTCGCCAACCAGGCCGCCAGCTTCCAGCACCAGCAAGGCGCCGGCAGCGAGATCCCATGAGTTGAGCCCGAGTTCAAAGAAGCCGTCGTAGCGGCCGCAGGCAACCCAGGCGAGGTCGAGTGCAGCGGAACCAGGGCGACGAAGTCCTGCGGTTTTCAGCATCATGTCGCGGAACATGCCGAGGTAAGCATCGGCGTGGTGAAATTCGCGGAACGGGAAGCCAGTACCGATCAGTGCATCGTCCATCTTTGCCTGTTTTGATACTCGAATACGGCGTTCGTTCAGGAAAGCGCCACCGCCGCGAGTCGCAGTGAAAAGTTCGTTGCGGGCCGGATCGTAGACCACGGCATGTTGCAGCACGTTCTTGTGCACCAAGGCGATGGAAACGGCATACTGGGGAAGGCCGTGCAGGAAATTGGTTGTGCCATCGAGCGGATCGATGATCCACACATGTTCTTCACCACCGGAGCGCCCGGACTCCTCTGCTAGAATCCCGTGGCCCGGATAGGCATCGAGGAGGGTCTCTATGATGGCCTGTTCCGCGACGCGGTCGACCTCGCTAACGTAATCGCGCGGTTTCTTGGCATGGATGGTCAGGCGGTCGAGGTCATTGGCGGCGCGATTGATGATCGCCCCGGCTTTGCGGGCGGCTTTCACCGCCGTGTTGAGCATGGGATGCATGATGTCTGGCTATAAATTCAAAGAACGAACGAGCATTTTACTTGATGTATGACGCCAGCTGACCCAAAACTTCTCGCTAATATTCGAATTGTTCTCGCGCGTACCAGCCACCCCGGCAATATCGGGGCTGCAGCACGGGCGATGAAGACGATGGGCCTATCCCGGCTTTATCTCGTCCAGCCCCACGTTTTTCCAAACAGCCAGGCCGATGCCATGGCTGCGAGTGCGGGTGACGTACTCGCGCAGGCGCAGGTTTGCACCACGCTTGCCGAAGCGCTCGAGGGGACGTCGCTGGCATTGGGCGTGTCGGCACGCCGCCGCGATATCGTGGCCGAAGTGCTGACCCCAGCCGAGTCGGCAGCGCGTCTGCTGACCGAGGCGCAGGCCGAACCCGTGGCGTTGGTCTTCGGCAATGAGACCAACGGCTTGTCGAACGATCAACTGGGGCAGTGCCAGGGGCTGGTGACCATTGCGGCCAATCCGGAATACAGCTCGCTCAATCTGGCTGCGGCGGTACAGGTGCTGAGCTATGAAGTGCGCCAGGCCTGGCTGCAGCATCCTTCCTGGCCTGAGCCCGAACTGGATGCTGCGTCGCTGGAAGATATCGAGCGGTTTTACGCCCATCTCGAAACGACACTGGCTGAACTGGAATTCCTCAATCCGGGTTCGCCCAGCAAGCTGATGCTCAAGCTGCGGCGTCTGTTTGCACGCACCCGGCTGGAGAAAGAGGAAGTGAATATCCTGCGCGGAATTCTGACATCTGCACAGGAGGCCAAGCGATTGGCCGGGCCGCGGAACCGCATGGCGGAATAGTTGACTAAATAACTCGGAAATAGCATTCTCAAGCGCATGAACCTGATCAGCCAACTCAAGGAAGACATCGCCGTCGTATTCGACCGCGACCCGGCGGCGCGCTCGACCTTCGAGGTCGTGACCACCTATCCCGGCTTTCACGCCATGGTCATCCATCGCCTGGCCAACAAGCTGTGGCGCATTCATTGGAAGTGGCTGGCGCGCTTCACCTCGCACCTCGGGCGCTGGCTCACCGGCATCGAAATCCA
>DKAU01000121.1 GCA_002450925.1 Thiobacillus sp. UBA6918
TCGCCCGGTTTCCTGTTCGCCTGCCTGTTGTGGCCGCAGGTGCAAAGACGCTGGAATGAAATCCAGGCCGGTGGCGAAAAGCCCATCCCGGCGCTGTTCCTGGCCATGGACGAAGTGCTGGAAGGGCAGCGCAGCCTGCTTGCCATCCCGCGCCGCTTTGACGGCATCATCAAGGAAGTCTGGGCCCTGCAACCCCGATTTGAATACCGCTCCGGAAATAGACCGTTCAGACTGCTCGAGCATCCGCGCTTTCGCGCCGGCTACGATTTCCTGCTCATCCGCGCAGAAAGCGGCGAGGTGCCGCAGGAACTGGGCGACTGGTGGACGGAATTCCAGGACGCGGACGAAGAGTCACGCAAAGACATGCTGCAGGCGGACACCGGCCCCAAACCCAAGCGCCGTCGCCGCCGCAAGCCCAAGGCCGCAGCCGTTGAGGAAGACACAACAGCATGATGGTGACAGCCTACATCGGCCTGGGCGCCAATCTTGACGATCCTGCTGCCCAGGTGGAACAGGCCATGGAAGAGCTTGCGCGCCTACCGGAAAGCCGCCTCACCGCGCGTTCGTCGCTGTACGCCTCCACGCCGGTGGGGTACGCCGAACAGCCTGATTTCATCAACGCCGTCGCTGCAATAGAAACACGGCTGTCGCCGCGCGCCCTGCTCGAAGCACTGATAGACATCGAGCACACCCATGGCCGCAATCGCACCTTCCGCAATGCGCCCCGCACCTTGGACCTGGATCTGCTGCTCTATGGTGACGCGCATTTTCACGAGGAAAACCTCACCCTGCCCCATCCGCGCATGCACGAGCGCGGATTCGTGCTGCTGCCGCTGCTGGAGATTGCTCCGGAACTGGTAATCCCTGGGCATGGCCAAGCCAACACACTGGTTGCCCTTTGCGGCAATCAGCCGGTTCACCCATACACACCTCAGGCCCTGCTGGCGGAAGGAATCGCATGATGCAGCTGTCACGCTTCAGGCATATCGTGGTGGAAGGCCCCATCGGCGTAGGCAAGACCAGCCTCGCCCGCAAGCTGAGCGAACACCTGCAGGCCGATCTGCTGCTGGAAAACGCTGCCGACAACCCGTTTCTGCCGCGTTTCTACCAGGACCCAAAACGTTATGCACTGGCTACCCAATTGCATTTCCTTTTTGATCGCGCACGCCAGATCAGCCAGCTGGCCCAAGGCGATCTCTTTCGCCACAGCATCGTGTCGGACTTCCTGCTCGACAAGGATCGGCTTTTCGCGAAGCTGAATCTTGAAAACGATGAATACGAGTTGTATCGCAAGGTTTATGACGACCTTGCCCTGCAATCGCCCGTGCCCGATCTGGTGATCTATCTGCAGGCACCGCTGGACAAACTGAAGGAACGAGTGAAGCGGCGCGGCATCGATTACGAACAGGGGATGAGTGGCGATTATCTCGATCGCCTCGCAGCAGGCTACAGCGAATTCTTCCATCATTACGACGCGGCACCCGTGCTGATGGTGAACAGCGAAAACCTGAACTTCGTTAATGGCGCAGGCGATTTCGAACTGCTGCTGGAACGCATGGGGAAAATGCGCGGCCAGCGCGAGTTCTTCTCACGAGCAGCATGATGGAACACAAACCCGTCACCCTCTCCANNGCCTTCATCATGGTCGACCTGCCCTTTGCCACCTACCAGCAAAGTCCGCAGCAAGCCTACACCTCTGCGGCAAAACTGATGGCCGCCGGTGCGCACATGGTCAAGCTCGAAGGCGGTGCCGTCATGGTTGAAACCGTGCGCTTCCTTACCAGCCGCGGCATACCGGTGTGCGCGCACCTGGGCCTGTTGCCGCAGTCGGTCAACCAGTTGGGCGGCTACAAAGTGCAGGGGCGCGACGAGGTAGCCGCAAAACAGCTGTTAGCTGACGCACTCGCCATGCAGGAAGCAGGTGCCAGTTTGCTGTTACTGGAAGCCGTCCCCGCAAAACTCGCCGCCGAAGTAACAGCTGCCTTGTCGATACCCACCATCGGCATCGGTGCCGGACCGGACTGTTCCGCCCAGGTGCTGGTGCTGTATGACGTGCTGGGCCTGTATGCGCAACCGCCCAAATTTTCGAAAAATTTCATGCTCGATGCGGGCAGCATTCCCGCCGCACTCGCGGCTTATGTTCAAGCCGTGAAATCCGGCACCTTCCCCGGTGCCGAACACAGTTTCTGATGAATATCCTCAACTCGCCCGAGGAACTCGCACACTGGAAAGCCGCGCATCCTAATTGCGCATTTGTGCCGACCATGGGCAATCTACACGAAGGTCATCTTTCCCTGGTTGAGCAGGCGCGTCTTTCTGGCCTGCCGGTGATCGCGAGCATTTTCGTGAACCCGCTACAGTTTGGTGCCGGTGAGGATTTTGAGCGCTATCCGCGTACCTTTGATCTGGATTGTGCGAAGTTAAGGTCAGCGGAATGCAGCGCAGTTTTCGCGCCTTCAGTTACGGACATGTATCCGCAGGCACAAACCTATTTTGTCGAACCACCAGCACTTGCCAACGAACTGTGCGGCAAATTCCGCCCCGGACATTTTCGCGGCATGCTTACCGTTGTATTGAAGCTCTTCATCCTGGTGCAGCCGCGCGTGGCAATCTTCGGCAAGAAAGATTGCCAGCAGTTGGCCCTGATCCGCGGCATGGTCGAACAGATGAATCTGCCCATCAAGATCGAGGCGGGTGAAACCCTGCGGGCAGAGGATGGGCTTGCCTTGTCATCGCGCAACGGTTACCTGTCGGATGCCGAGCGGCAAGAAGCCACTCGGCTTTATCTCACTCTCAAACACATTGCCGATGCGCTGGCGCTTGGCCGGCGCGATTTCGAGGAACTGGAAGTGCAGGCGCTGGATGCCCTCTACCAGTATGGCTGGAAAGTCGATTACGTCAGCATCCGTCGGCAGAATCTGGACATGCCGGCACAAGAAGACAGCCGTTTTGTCGTGCTGGGCGCTGCCTGGCTGGGCAAAACCCGGCTTATAGACAATGTTGAACTGGGCTAATTAGACCCCAAATCCCTTATAATTCAGCTTCATAGATTGACCGGGGGCTCTCATGACCCGAACCATGCTCAAATCCAAACTNNGAGCTGCATTACGAAGGCTCCTGCGCCATCGACGAGAATTTGCTTGAAGCTGCGGACATCCGCGAGTACGAGCAGATCCAGATTTACAACGTCAGCAACGGCGAGCGCTTCACCACCTATGCGATCCGCGCCCAGCGCGGGTCGGGCATCATTTCCGTCAACGGTGCGGCGGCGCACAAGGCCCAGCCTGGCGACATCATCATCATCGCCACCTATTCCCAATACAACGAACTGGAGCTTGCCCGCTATGCGCCCAATCTGGTTTATGTAAATCCGGAAAACCGCATTATCGATACGCGGAACGCCATTCCCATGCAGGCTGCCTGATTTGAACTGAAATCTTTTCAGGCTGCAGAAATACAAAACGCCCCGGATAGGGGCGTTTTGCTTTGGACCTTCCTTGTGGGAAGGCTGGAAAAGCTTACTTGGCAACCGTCACTTCAACCTCAACACGACGGTTGGGCTGCAGGCAGGAGATGAGTTCTGCCTTGGGCTGGTTTTCGTCACAGTTCACGACGGGCTCGGTATCACCCTTGCCAGCAGTAATAATCTTGCCGGCCTTTACACCGTGCTTCTTGAGGTAGCTGGCAACGGCAGAAGCGCGGGCCTGTGACAGCTTCATGTTGTAGGACGACTTGCCCATCTTGTCGGCATGCCCAATGACACGGATGGTCTCGATTGCACCAGCCGCCTTGATGTCTGCTGCCAACGCATCCAGACTAGCTTTACCCTCGGCCGTCAGGTCTTTGATGGAAGCCTTGCCAGACTTGAACAGCGCGTCACCGGAAAGCGAAAGCTTGCTCGTTGCGCCTTTTTGCAAAGCGGGCGCTGGCTGCAAATAGGGGTTCTTGCCGCTGCCGAAGAACGGGAGGCTGCTTGGCATCTGCATGCCGCCGCTTGGCATGAAACCGTTGAACATACCCATCATGTTGCCCCAGGTGGAGGGGTCCATCACGTTGATCGGGCTTGTAACCGGTGCAGCCGGGCTCAGGTTGACTACAGGATGCTTGGGGTACATGAAGGTCTGCCAGGGGCCGCTGAAATTGCCCTGAGGCATCATGGCGCCAGCCATGCTGCCGTAGAGTTGAGGATTGGCAGGAGCAAACATCAAGCCCCATACGCGTGGATCCGCGGGTGCCATCATCCATTTGAAGTAGGCGTTCGGGTCCATCATGGTCATGCCGGCCTGCATCATGCGCGGATCCATGGGCATCATGGCCCAGCGCATCATCTTGGACGGATCGGCCATGGAAAACGCATTTTGCATGTAAAAGTTGGGGTCCATCATGGCACCCATCCAGCGGCCATACATGCCGGGGTCCATGAATCCCATGTAATTGGACACAGCGGACGGCTGCATCATGCTGGAGGTTGTTCGGATCATGTTGCCCGGCTCCATCATGAAAGGAATACCGGTATACATGATGGAAGGGTCAGTCATGGCCCCGAACCACTGGTTGAAAGTTCTCGGATCCTTGAATGCGGAACCATTCTGAGTGAAATCACCCATGCGATCGAGCCATTGCTGACCGGACATGGCAGGTGCCGCCTGGGTTGGGGCAGCGGCTGTTTTGGTGGTCGTTGCCTTCTGGGCTCCCATCACTGAAGTGGCGGCAAATGCTACTGCCAGGGCAATGCTAATGCGAGCTATCTGCATGATTTATCTCCAAAATATTGCTTAGAATCTTGAGTCCACCCCGGAACCATGTCCGGAGAATGAATGGATTTGTATTGCCAGCAGACAGGTTCAAAGGGGTCCGCACGTCCATAAGTATATTCGAAAATACGCCTAATGTCCGCATACCGAAACGGAAGTTTCAAATGCCAACGAATCAATGTTGCGCAAAATGGACAAAGCAATCGATCACATTTCCCTTTCGCCCCTATCTCACGATCCCGAATCTTTTGTAAGGGGCGTTTCATTTGCCCGACTACCCTTCGGGAAACACACATAACCAGTTGATCAATGTAGTGGTTTCCGAAATGGCGGTTTCGTCATTTTTGTTGGCCGCGCAAGGTCTTCACTTCAAGGAGCCTTGCGTTCTTACCTGTCTACATTTTTAAAAGGAATTTAAGGAATGAGTATCCAAACCAAAGGTGCAGCACTTGCGGCCACGGCCGCTTTCATGGCTCTGTCCATCTCTGCCAATGCAGCCAGCAACCCATCCGGCAGCACTGGAGCAGCCGTCGCTGCCAGCGACAAGGTACATTGCTACGGCGTGACTTCCTGCAAGGGCAGCAGCGACTGCAAGACCACCGAAAACAAGTGCAAAGGCATGAACGCATGCGGCGGCCACGGCTTCAAGGCCATGGAAGCCAAGGCCTGTCTGGACAAAGGCGGCGTCATTGCCGACGTTTCCAGCAAGTAAACGGGAAATCCAGGCCTGAGGCCTGGATTTTTTAGCCTGTGCCCTGACTTCAGGGTGCTGGCTAAAAAATCCAGATCCCCTGAATGATTGGTTAAACCTGACATGACGACTTCAACCAATTTGCTCCGAACAAAATCTCCCGGTTTCGGCCTGGGGCTGCGCCCCGTCCATTACCCCGATTTCCTGCGCGAGAAGCAGGCCGTCGACTGGCTGGAAATCATCTCCGAGAACTACATGGTGCCCGGTGGCAGACCAATCGCCATGCTGGATGCCATCCGCAAAGACTACCCAATTGCAATGCATGGCGTTTCCATGTCCATCGGCTCTACGGATGGTCTGGATACAGACTATCTGGCCGCACTGAGAAAACTCGTCAATTACGTTGAGCCCATGTGGGTTTCCGACCATCTTTGCTGGACAGGCGTACATGGCCGCAACTCGCACGACCTGCTCCCCCTCCCCTACAGCGAGGAAGCATTACGCCTAGTCGTTGCGCACGTAAAACAGGTGCAGGATCTGTTGGGCCGTCGCATCCTGCTGGAAAACGTATCGAGCTATCTAAATTACCGCGCCTCCGAAATGAGCGAGTGGGAATTCCTGCGCGAAGTATCCGAGCAAGCGGACTGTCTGCTCCTGCTGGACGTCAACAACATCTATGTCAGCAGCATCAATCATCGATTTAGCGCGATCGATTTCCTGAATCACCTGCCCGTGGAGCGTGTACAGCAAATTCACCTTGCCGGGCATAGCGATCATGGAGACTACATCGTGGATACCCACGACCACCCCGTGGCTGATCCGGTATGGGAGCTTTATCGTTACACCTGCTCACGCTTCGGTGAAATTGCAACCATGATCGAACGCGACGACCACATTCCCGCACTGGAAGAATTGATCGCGGAACTTGATCGTGCACGCTCCATTTCAGCAGAATCGTTCGAAAAAGTGGAGCGCGCCGCATGAAGCACCCACAATTATCCGAACTGCAAACCGGCTTCCATAACCACCTGCTCGACCTGCCCAACAGTTTTGTACAGGAAGTGGCTGATGGAGGAGGCATAACGGTTAATCACCGTCTGAACATTTACCACAACGCCTATCGCGTCCGCCTGGTCGAGACGCTTCAGGATGCGTTTGAGAAAACCTGGGCCTACCTGGGCGACGAGTTGTTCGAGTCCGCCGCGCGTGAATTCGTCGAAGAGACTCCGCCCCATAACCGCAACCTTCGCTGGTATGGGGCAGACTTTTCGGAATGGCTTGCAAAACGCTTCCCGGAAGATCTGGACATTTCAGAACTGGCCATGGTCGACTGGCAATTGCGTCGGGCTTTTGATGGCCCCAATGCCACGCCATTACGAGCTGAAGCCCTTGCCAAGCTGGAACCTGCTCAATGGGAAACCCTCGGCTTCAGATTTGTTCCCACCCTGTTCATTGCACCACTTCAATACAACACCATTTCCATCTGGCATGCCCTGGACCAGGAACAGACACCACCTGTTGCCGAACGCTTGCCGGAACCCGCATGGATACTGATCTGGCGCAAGGAATGGCAGCCACACTTCCGGACAATCAAGTCAGCCGAACAGGCTGCACTGTCCCTTCTGATGGAGGGCAAAAGTTTTGCCGAGGTCTGTTCAGATTTAAGTGAGCAGTTTTCGGAACAGGAGGCCGCGGCAATCGCCGCCAACAGTCTTTATGCCTGGCTACAGGACGAACTGATTCTGGGCACAATCTAAAAAAACGGGTTCCTCAAGTTGGACGCGAACCAGCGTAGCAAGTGGCCAGAATCGTTTTGCCACCCGGCCCGGGTGGACTTCCCCATATGACAAACCACCCCTCTTTGTGGCCACAACTTGCCCGTCTTTAAGGCTTTGGGCGATAATGCGCGGCTTCACGCATCCATGCCGGGATGGCGGAATCGGTAGACGCAGCGGATTCAAAATCCGCCGGTGGTAACACTGTGGGGGTTCGAGTCCCCCTCCCGGCACCAATTTTCTCAGCCATGCGGCTTTCCGATTTCGATTACCAACTGCCGGAAGAACTGATAGCCCAGTTTCCCGCTCGCGAGCGCAGTGCAAGCCGCCTGCTGCATGTGGATGGCACTCGACTTTCGGACCGTTTGTTTGCCGAATTACCTGATCTGTTACTGCCTGGGGATTTGCTGGTTTTCAACGACACCCGTGTGATCAAGGCTCGCCTGTTCGGACAAAAGCCCACTGGGGGGCAGGTGGAAATCCTGATCGAGCGTTTGCTCGGCGAGAATGAGGCGCTGGCCTTTATGCGTGCCAGCAAAACGCCGAAACCCGGTTCTCGCATCCTGATCGAGAAAGGCATCGAATTCGAGATGCTGGGCAGGCAGGAGGATCTGTTCCATGTTCGCTGCCATGCGGCGGCGCCCTTGCTGGAAGTGCTGGAGCACCATGGAAAGCTGCCGCTGCCGCCTTACATTACCCACACCCCTGATCAAGTGGACGAGACGCGCTACCAGACCGTGTACGCCAACCAGCCGGGAGCGGTGGCCGCCCCAACAGCCGGGCTGCATTTTGACGAAGCTATGCTGTCCAGCCTCGACGCGAAAGGCATAAAACGGGCGACGGTGACCCTGCATGTTGGGGCGGGCACGTTTCAACCGGTGCGGGTAGAAAACATCACCGAGCATAAAATGCACAGCGAACATTTCTCCATACCTGAAACCACGGCACAAGCCATCCACGAAACAAAAGAGAATGGTGGGCGCGTCATGGCAGTCGGCACCACCAGCCTGCGTGCACTGGAATCAGCCGCTGCCAATGGTGGCGAGCTGGGGGCCGGCGAGGGTGACACCAACCTGTTCATCACCCCCGGCTACCAATTCAAGGTGGTCGAGCGCCTGCTCACCAATTTTCATTTACCCAAGTCCACGCTGCTGATGCTGGTTTCGGCCTTTGGTGGCTACGACAGTCTGCGCGCTGCCTATAAGCACGCGGTTGAGCAACAATATCGGTTTTTCAGCTACGGCGATGCCATGTTGATCGAAAGACAAGCATGAAATTCGAATTGCTCGGTACCTCCGGAAAAGCCCGGCGCGGACGCCTGACGCTGACCCACGGCACGGTGGATACGCCCGTGTTCATGCCGGTGGGCACTTACGGCACGGTGAAAGCCATGTCGCCGTGTGAATTGAAAAAACTCGGCGCCGAGATCGTGCTGGGCAACACTTTCCACCTATGGCTGCGGCCCGGGCTGGATGTCATCGAAACCTTTGGCGGATTGCACAAGTTCATGGGTTGGGACGGGCCCATTCTCACCGACTCCGGCGGCTTTCAGGTATTCAGCCTGGGCAAATTGCGCAAGATCACCGAAGAAGGCGTGAAATTCGCCTCGCCCATCAACGGTGACAAGCTTTTTCTTACGCCGGAGGAATCGATGCGAATTCAAAAAGTACTGAATTCCGACATCGTGATGATTTTCGACGAGTGCACGCCATACCCTGCCGACCGCAAGGCGGCATCCGATTCGATGCAATTGTCGCTGCGCTGGGCCGAGCGCTCGAAAAAGGCGCACGAAGGCAATCCCAATGCTCTGTTCGGTATCGTGCAGGGTGGGATGTACGAGGAATTGCGCGATCAGTCCCTGGCCAAACTCACGGAAATCGGCTTTGACGGCTATGCCATCGGCGGCCTNNCGAGCCCAAGGAGGACATGCTGCGCATCCTTGCCCACACTGCCCTGCAGTTGCCGCAAGACCGGCCACGTTACCTGATGGGTGTAGGCACGCCGGAGGACATCGTGGAGGCGGTTTCCCACGGTATAGACATGTTCGACTGCGTCATGCCCACCCGCAACGCCCGCCATGGCGTGCTCTTCACCAGAAACGGGGACTTGCGCATCAAGAACGCCATCCACCGGAATGACCCTGCCCCGATCGATGCCGACTGCCAGTGCTACGCCTGCAGGAACTTTTCCCGTGCTTACGTACACCATCTCATCCGATGTGGCGAAATACTCGGTGCCCGCCTCGCCACCATCCATAACCTGGCCTACTACCAGGATTTGATGCAGGAAATGCGACAGGCTATTGAATCAGGCAATTTCGCCCCCTGGCGGGCGGGGTTTCATGAAGCCCGTGCCGCCGGATGTTAGAATTGGCGGGTTTTACAACAAAAGGTTTTATCAGGAGAAGACAATGATTCACATGGGCAAACGTTCGCTCGCCGCCGCTTTAATCCTCGCTTCAACAACAGCCGGCGCTGCGCCCAACCCGCAACAATCCGATCCGCTGACGAGCTTCCTGCCGCTCATCGTCATTTTCGTGTTGTTCTATTTCATGCTGATTCGCCCGCAGACAAAGCGTGCCAAGGAACAGCGCAAGATGATCGAAGGCCTTCAAAAGGGCGACGAAGTCGTGACCGGCTCCGGTCTGGTCGGGAAAATTTCCAAAATTGGCGACCAGTATGTGTCGCTGGAAATTGCCGATGGAGTGATCAGCCATGTGCAGAAGCAGTCTGTGCAGACCTTGCTGCCCAAAGGAACAATCAAGGCCCTGTAATGCCTAGGGGGGCAAAACTTGCCCCTTTATTGCATCCAGCCCTCCACCAAAACACCTGACTAGAACATGAATCGTTTTCCCCTATGGAAATACCTCCTCATCGGCATCGTGCTGGTGGTGGCCTTCCTCTACACCCTGCCCAACTTCTTCGGCGAAGTGCCTGCGGTGCAGATCTCACCGGTCAAAACAACCGAGAAGGTGGACGTTGCATTGATGAGGCAGGCACAAAATGCCGTGCAAACTGCAGGAATAAGTGCCGATAGCGGATTCATCGACGAAAACAGCATCAAGCTGCGCTTTTCAAGCACAGATGACCAGATCAAGGCCAAGGATGCGATTCAGAACCAGCTGGGTGACCGTTACACCGTGGCGCTGAACCTGCTTTCAGCTTCTCCCCAGTGGTTAACGTCCATCCACGCACTACCCATGTACCTTGGCCTCGATTTGCGCGGGGGCGTGCATTTTCTTCTGGAAGTGGACATGAAGGCCGCTTTGGAAAAGGCTGCCATCCGTTATCAGGGCGACATTCGCACTGAACTTCGCAGCGAAAAAATACGCTATGGCCGTATTACCCGTGAGGGCAACAGCGTGGTGGCCAAATTTTCGACTCGGGACCAGCGTGATGCTGCGATTGAAAAAATATCACGCGCTTTTGGTGACCTGAACCTTGTCGGTTCTGATGGAGTGGATGACTTCACCATGACGGCCACACTCAAGCCGACGGCGGAAACACAGATACAGGAATTTGCCGTCAAGCAGAATATCCAGACGCTGAGAAACCGGGTAAACGAACTGGGCGTGGCCGAACCCGTCATTCAGCAACAAGGCGTTGATCGCGTGGTGGTGCAGTTGCCCGGTGTGCAGGACACAGCCAAGGCCAAGGAAATTCTGGGCCGTACAGCCACACTGGAAATTCGTCTGGTGGATGAAGAGGCTGATGCCAATGCCGCAGCAAGTGGACAAGTTCCCTTCGGGGACGAACTCCATCAAAGCCGTGAAGGCAGCCCCATCCTGGTGAAAAAGGACGTAGTTTTGACTGGAGACTCCATCACGGATGCTGCCCCCGGGTTTGACAGCCGCTCCAATCGCCCAGCCGTGCACATCAACCTTGATGGCAAGGGCGCACGCATTTTCAAGGATGTTACGCGTGAAAACGTCGGTCGCCGCATGGCCATCCTGCTGATTGAGCACGGGCAGACTGAAATCATCACCTCACCGGTCATCCAGGAAGAAATTGGCGGTGGACGCGTGCAAATCACCGGCATGGAATCCCCGCAGGAAGCCTCCGATGTGGCATTGCTTCTGCGAGCAGGAGCTCTGGCAGCACCGATGCAAATCGTTGAAGAGCGTACGGTAGGCCCAAGCATGGGCAAGGACAATATCGACAAGGGCTTCAACTCCAATATCTGGGGTTTTGTTGCCGTCGTCGTTTTCATGATTTTCTATTACCGTGCATTCGGCTTGTTCTCTTCGCTTGCACTCGCAATCAACGGATTTTTCCTGGTAGCACTGCTTTCAATGCTGCAAGCCACGCTCACGCTTCCCGGACTCGCAGGTATTGCCCTGACGCTTGGCATGGCCATTGACGCCAACGTGCTGATCAACGAACGGATTCGCGAAGAACTGCGCAATGGCACCAGTCCACAGGCAGCGATTCATGCAGGTTACGATCGTGCGTGGGGAACGATTCTGGACTCCAACCTGACCACGCTGATTGCGGGCATTGCCCTGTTCTGGCTCGGTTCCGGCCCGGTCAAAGGTTTTGCCGTCGTGCTTTGTCTCGGCATCCTGACTTCCATGTTTAGTGCGGTGACTGTCTCACGTGCCCTGGTCAACCTGACCTATGGCCGCAAGACACGCCTGTCCAACGTTTCTATCTAAGGACTCCACGATGATCCGTTTTTTCGATGTCGATCGCGTCATCCCGTTCATGCGCTACGGGAAAGTCACCACGACGATTTCTCTTGGCACCTTCATTTTCGCAGTGTGGGCACTGTGGGCACAGGGCCTGAATTTGGGTGTGGACTTTACAGGTGGCACGGTGATGGAAGTCGCATATAGCGAGCCCGCACAACTCGACAAAATCCGCTCTTCTCTGCAGGCCGGTGGTTTCAGGGAAGTGGCCGTACAAAACTTCGGAACCTCTCGGGATGTGTTGATCCGCCTGCCGGTCAGCCAGGCTGAAGACGCTGCACACATAAGCAACAAGGTCATGGATTCGCTCAAAACACAAAGCAGCGACGTGACATTGAAAAAAGTCGACTTTGTTGGACCTCAGGTCGGCAAGGAACTCTACGATAGCGGAGCGCTTGCGCTCTTTGTGGTTGCAGTCGGCATCATGATCTACTTGGCGCTGCGCTTCGAGTGGCGTTTTGCCATTTCAGGCATCATTGCCAACGCGCATGACGTTGTCATCATTCTCGGCTTGTTTGCTTTCTTCCAGTGGGAGTTTACGCTGACAGTCCTGGCAGGCGTGCTGGCAATTCTTGGCTACTCGGTCAACGAGTCGGTGGTGGTGTTCGACCGGATCCGGGAAAACATCCGAAAGATGCGCAAGACCGAAATCCCGGACCTGATCGACGCATCCATCACGCAGACCTTCAGCCGCACGATCATTACGCACCTTTCCACCCAGATCATGGTATTGGCAATGCTGTTCTTCGGAGGCGAAGCGCTGCACAACTTTGCTCTGGCACTGACCATCGGCATCATGTTCGGCATTTACTCTTCGGTTCTGGTAGCTTCCCCCTTGCTACTTATGCTGGGCGTGAAGCGTGAACATTTCCTGCGCGCCGAGAAGGAAAAGGAAGGCGTGGCTCCTGACGGCGCCCAGGTTTGAAGCTGCCCGTTAAAACTGCCGCGCATATGGCACTTTTGCAGGCAGTTTCCTGACCAGCCAGAACCATGCTGCATGAATTCATTAACTGGATACTCGCCACCGTCCATGACTGGGGCTATCTGGGCATTTTTCTTCTCATGGGCCTGGAATCGACAGTACTGCCGGTACCGAGCGAGGCGGTGCTGATCCCTGCCGGCTATCTCGCCTATCAGGGCAAGATGAGTTTTATCCTGATTGCGTTGGCTTCAACCCTGGGCAGCCTTGCGGGTGCAACCATCAATTATGTTTTTGCATTGTGGGTAGGCAGGCCTTTTCTGGAACGCTGGGGGAAATATTTCTTCGTGCGCCCGGAATTGCTGCACAAGACCGATGCCTTCTTTCTGAGGCACGGCGCGATCTCGACCTTTACCGGCCGCCTGATACCAGGCATTCGCCACCTGATCTCACTGCCCGCAGGGCTGACCCGCATGAACTATGGCAAGTTCGCTTTTTACACCTGTCTGGGTGCGGGCATGTGGTCGCTGGTGCTCACGACCATGGGCTGGTACATCGGCGGCAACGAAGAGTTGATCAGGCAATACCTCAAGCACATCACGATAGCCGTTGTGGTGGCCATGATCATCGCCATGGCGATTTACTGGTGGTGGCAAAAAAAGGATTAACGGGCTGTCCGTGCGGTAGCGGCCGGGATTTTGCCGGCTGTTGCGGACGCCTTATTAATGGCGGCGAACCCGCGACCAGTGCAGAAGCGCTCATGCGTTCGCGCTACACGGCTTACACCCTGAGCAACGAGCCTTATCTGCTGAACACCTGGCATGCTTCCACGCGCCCAGCCTCGCTCAAACTGGACGAGCCACCTGTGTTGAAATGGATAGGCCTGAAGGTATTACGACATGAACAGCACGACGACACCCATGCCGTGGTGGAATTCGTTGCCCGACACAAGATCAACGGCCGCGCATTCAAGCTGCATGAAAGCAGCCATTTCGTAAATGAAGTCGGGTACTGGTTTTATGTCGATGGAGACATCAAACCTGACGCGGCCTGATAAAATTCCGCAGCGATTTTTTTAACAAGGCACATCATGCAACCCGTACAGACCCGACTAAGGCCCATTTCCGCTCTCCTCTTTGGCAGCCGCTGGCTGCAATTGCCCTTGTATATCGGCTTGATCGTTGCCCAGGCGGTTTACGTGTATCTGTTCTGGGTGGAGCTTTCCCATCTGGTCATTGAAACACCGCACCTAACGGAAGAGAAAATCATGCTGCTGGTACTGGGTTTGATCGACGTGGTGATGATTTCCAACCTGCTGATCATGGTCATCGTTGGCGGCTACGAGACGTTCGTTTCGCGCCTGGGACTGGAAGGACATCCGGATGAACCGGACTGGCTGTCGCACGTGAACGCCAATGTGCTGAAGGTGAAACTTGCCACCGCCATCATCGGCATTTCTTCCATCCACTTGTTGAAGACCTTCATCAACGCGCCCAATCTGGAAGAAAAAACCATGATGTGGCAGGTAACCATCCACATGGCCTTTGTTCTTTCAGCAATTGGCATTGCGGTGATCGACAAGCTGATGGGGCATGCCATCATCGATGAAGAACACCATGGAAAAACTACGGCGAATAACTAGACTCGCCGTGCGGCGGCTTCCACCATCAGCCGCTTCATTTCCGCAACCGCTGGCTGCCAGCCGGTAAACAATGCCTGCGCCACGATGGCGTGTCCGATGTTGAGTTCGTGCACGCCAGGGATGGCGGCAATGGCATGAACATTGTGATATGTAAGGCCATGGCCGGCATTTACCGTAAGCCCAAGGCCCAAACCGTAGGAGATGGATTTTCGAATGCGGTCGAGTTCATGTGTTTTGGCAACCTGATCTTCCAGGTCGGCATATTGCCCGGTATGGATTTCAACCACCGGCGCACCGCATTCACGCGCGGCATCCAGTTGCTTGTAATCGGCATCGATAAAAAGTGAAACGCGTACGCCGGCTTCTTTCATCTGCGTGCAGGCATCACGGATTTTATCTACCTGGCCCGCCACATCCAGCCCGCCTTCGGTGGTGAGTTCCTCACGCTTTTCCGGCACCAGACAAACATCCTGCGGTTTGATGCGTTGGGCGATGCCAATCATCTCCGGGGTAACGGCCATTTCAAGGTTCATCTTGGTCTTGAGCACGCGGCGCAAGATTTCCACATCTTCGTCCTGAATGTGACGGCGGTCTTCCCGCAGATGCAGGGTAATGCTGTCCGCCCCTGCCGTTTCCGCCTGCAATGCCGCTTCTACCACGCTGGGATAGCGGGTCTTGCGCGCCTGCCTCAAAGTGGCGATGTGGTCGATGTTGACGCCGAGATAAATCATTTTTCCGTAAACTCTCTCAATATTTGCCGAGTATAAAGCGGCTTGCCCCCAAGATGGTGGTTGATGAGCGCACGCATCAGCTGTTTGGACTCTGCGCGCGTGGCAGGCGAATCGAAGCAATCCTGGTCCATGTCCAGTAAAGTCTTTCCGGACACCGGAATGCCATCCCCCCCTTTTCCATCGTCGACATAGGGGCCGCGCTCTGGCACAAAAACGTACCTCTGCTCCTGACGCACCGGTTGCGCGGTTTCTGCTTCCTCGTGAAAAGTGGCGGCGTAGCCGATTTCCGACAGTAGATGGCGCTCAAACCGCCTCAGGACACGCTCCAGATGACTGTCGACGGGCTGCGAAAGCTCGGAGAGCGTCGCAAGGTAGTAATCGAACAGGCCTTCGTGCGGGTCGTCTCGCGCCAGCAGTTTCAGCAGCAGTTCGTTGAGATAGAAGCCGCACAACAACGGCATGCCGGAAAGCGGCGCGACCCCGCCCTGCCATTCTGCACTGTGCAGCGTGCGCACTTCACTTTTGCCATACCAAGACAGGAGCAGAGGAGTAAAAGGCTGGATCTGCCCTCGCATTGCCGAGCGTGGACGACGCGCGCCGCGTGCAACCAATGCCATGCGACCATGCTGGCGGGTAAACACTTCAACCACCAGCGAAGTTTCACGGAATGGATAGGTGTGCAGGACGAAGCCGGGTTCGTTGTCGGTGCGGGCCTGTGCCATGATTTACCCTAAAAAAACAAGGCGTTGATTCCTGATTACTCGATACCGAGCGACTTCAGCATGCGCACATCATCCGCCCAGCCGCCTTTGACCTTGACCCAGACTTCGAGATAGACCTTGGCATCAAAAGCCTTTTCCATGTCCAGCCGTGCCTGGGTGGATATGGTTTTGAGTTTCTCTCCACCCTTGCCGATGACAATGGCCTTCTGGCTGTCGCGGTCAACTAATATCGTCGCATAGATGCGGCGCAGATTGCCTTCTTCTTCAAACTTGTCGATGACGACGGCGGTGGCATAAGGAATTTCATCACCGCACAGGCGGAATAGTTTTTCGCGCACAAGTTCGGAGGCGAGCACGCGCTCGGTCTGATCGGTAACGTCATCCTCGCCATAAAGCGCCTCGCCTTCCGGCAGATGCTTGGCCAGTGTTTTGGTCAGTTCTTCCAGACCGGTGCCATGCTTGGCCGAAACCGGCACGATTTCATTAAAAGCGTGTTCCGCCGCCACCTTCTGCAAGTATTCCATCATGGCGGCGCGGTCCTTGAGTTCGTCCTGCTTGTTGACCACCAGCAAAACTGGCCTGTCATCCGGCAACAGCTTCATGACTTGTTTGTCGCCAGCGTTGAGGCGACCGGCTTCCACCAGCATGAGCACAGCGTCAACATCTGACAGGGTTTGTCTGACGCTGCGGTTAAGTGCCGTATTGAGTCGGCCGCCGTGGCGCATCTGGAACCCAGGGGTGTCGACGAACACGAATTGCACGTCTGGCTCGGTACGTATGCCCAAAACCCGGTGACGTGTGGTTTGCGCCTTGCGCGAAGTGATGCTGACTTTCTGGCCAACCAGTTTGTTGAGTAGTGTGGATTTCCCTACATTGGGCCGGCCAACGATGGCAACAAATCCGGCGCGGTGAGACTTGCTATTCACTTAAACCGCCCACCTGTTTGAGGACGGCAAGCGCGGCTTCCTGTTCGGCGGCGCGGCGGCTTTTGCCCTCCCCCTTTGTGGTTATCCCCAAGGCAGGTATCTGGCAACTGACCACAAATATCTGGTCATGCGCCTCGCCCCTGGTGGCCGCTAACAAATAGTCCGGCAGCGGGTGGCGCTTGGCCTGGAGCCATTCCTGCAGTTGCGTTTTGGCATCCTTGCCTGAAGCCTTCGGGTCGATCGCCTCGATCGCCGGTTCATAGAGGCGCAGCACCATGGCACGTGCCGCCTCAAAGCCAGCGTCCAGAAACACCGCGCCAATGATGGATTCCATCGCATCCGCCAAAATCGAAGGGCGACGGAAGCCGCCACTTTTCAGTTCCCCTTCACCCAGAAGCAAATATTCGCCAAGCCTCAGGTGTACGGCAATATCGGCCAAGGTTTCCTGCTTGACCAGATTGGCGCGCAATCTGGAAAGCGTGCCCTCAGGAAGGTTTGGGAATTTATCGTAAAGCGCACGGGCTACGACGCAGTTCAGAACCGAGTCGCCGAGAAACTCGAGACGTTCGTTGTGCTGAGCGCTGAAACTGCGATGTGTGACGGCCTGCTGGAGCAGGCTCTCCTCTCGGAAAGCATGACCCAAACTTTTTGCCAGAATGGAAAGCGATTTACTCAAGCTGCTTCGCTATTTTGCTTTCTCTGCTATCAGAAGAAGCAGAAAAATCGGCCAATAGGCTAACGTTACCCACCAGTTCTGTCCGAAAAGTGTATTCAACCGAAATTATAGTCTGCCCTCTCTCGCGATTGATCAAAAGATCTGAGGACTTAATTGAGGTGATATTGTCGATATCTGCACGCTTATCAAACCGCTCACGAATTTCAGCATTGCTCATCCCCTTGGAACCCACCTCGCTTCCAAGGTCTTTTAGAATCTTCCGGACTTCCAGAAACTCTGTATACGCGGGGATAAGCTTCATGGCAACCAAGGCAGCAAAAACCACGATGATGGCCACAAATAACATTCCAATCATTGTCATGCCGTTCTGTTGTTTCCTATTCACCATCTTCCCTCCTCAATTTATGGCCGTGCCTATTCGCTTGAAGTCCCCAAAGTTCATCCAGATGAAGAACGCCTTGCCGACTATATTACCCTCCGGTACAAACCCCCAGTAGCGACTGTCATTGCTGCCGTCCCGGTTGTCACCCATCATGAAAAAGTGCCCTTGCGGAACGCGGCAAGAAAACCCGCTCTCATTGTAGGTGCAGTTTTCCTGCAAAGGGAAGGTCCTGACCTGTTCCTCGACAAAACCTGGAATACCCGGAATCACCATGGCGGAATGATCATGATTACCCAGTTTTTCCTTGAACACGATGCCGGTAACGAAGTTAAGCCCGCCCGTTTCAAAGGTAAACGTGCCGTTTTCCCGATAGTTCAAGGGCTGTCCGTTGATGGTCAGCCGCTTGTTGCGGTATTCAATCATGTCTCCGGGAATACCGACGATGCGCTTGATGTAATCGACAGAGGGGTCTGCCGGGAAGTGAAACACCATGACTTCTCCGCGCTGGGGGTCGTTGATATTAATTATCTTCTTGTCGACGACTGGCAGGCGAATGCCGTAGGTGAACTTGTTGACGAGAATGAAATCTCCTGCAAGCAGAGTGGGCATCATGGAGCCTGAAGGAATACGGAAGGGCTCGATAACGAAGGAACGCAACACAAATACCAGCAGGATCACAGGGAACAGGCTGGCTGAATACTCCACGCCCGTGCTTCGTTCCTCACCTTCGCCTCGTCTTTTGGAGAATACCAATTTGTCCAGCGTCCAGATAATGCCGGTAACAAACGTGGCCAGCAGCAGCAGAAGCGGCAAGCCGATAACCCCTTTGAAGACCAGCGCGCCTCCGGCCACAAGCAAGATGATAAGAATGATCGCCAGCGCATCCATCTTATTTCTCCCCTACCTGCAGGATGGCGAGGAAGGCCTCCTGTGGAATTTCAACATTGCCCACCTGCTTCATGCGTTTTTTGCCCTCTTTCTGCTTTTCCAGCAACTTCTTCTTGCGGGTAATGTCGCCACCGTAGCATTTTGCCAGCACATTCTTGCGCAAAGCTTTCACATTCTCACGCGCGATGATGTTAGCGCCAATGGCTGCCTGTACTGCGACGTCAAACATCTGGCGCGGAATCAGCTCGCGCATTTTTGACGCCAGTTCACGTCCCCGATAAACACTGGAGGCGCGATGCACAATCAGTGACAGTGCATCCACTTTTTCCGCATTGACCAGGATGTCCAGTTTGACGAGGTCGGCCGAGCGAAATTCCTTGAATTCATAATCCAGCGAGGCATAGCCGCGGCTGGTGGATTTGAGTTTATCAAAGAAGTCCATGACGACTTCGTTCATCGGCATGTCGTAGGCCAGCATGACCTGACGGCCGTGATACTGCATGTTGGTCTGCACGCCGCGCTTTTGGTTGCACAGGGTGATGACATTGCCTACGTATTCATCCGGTACAAAAATCGTCGCCGCGATAATCGGCTCGCGAATTTCTTCGATCTTCGACAAATCCGGCAGCTTGGACGGGTTCTCCACATTGAGGATAGTGCCGTCACGCATCAATACTTCGTACACCACCGTTGGCGCAGTGGTGATCAGATTCATGTCATATTCGCGTTCCAGCCTTTCCTGCACGATATCCATGTGCAGCAGGCCGAGGAACCCGCAGCGAAAACCAAAGCCAAGCGCCTGGGAAACTTCCGGCTCGAATTGCAGGGCCGCGTCATTAAGTTGCAACTTGGTCAGTGCGTCACGCAGGGCTTCGAAGTCATGCGATTCGACCGGATACAGCCCGGCAAACACCTGCGACTGTACCTTCTTGAAACCGGGTAGAGGTTCGGCGGCAGCTCGGTCGGCAAGGGTAACCGTGTCGCCCACCTGCGCGGCTTTCAATTCCTTGATGCCCGCGATGATAAAGCCCACCTC
>DKAU01000016.1 GCA_002450925.1 Thiobacillus sp. UBA6918
ACGCTTTCGGCTTCTTCTTTGGGTACACCCTTGGCGGCATAAATCAGCGCAAGTTCGGCGGCTTCCTCTTCCGGGTACTGTTCCAGCTCTTCGCGTTCCAGGCCGATCTGGTATTCAAACATCTCGCGTTGTGAGCGCACGGAAATATATTCTCCAGCTGCCATCGATAGTGCCCCGGCCAGCAGGCCGGCCGTGCCGGTGAGCAGGATGACTGCGTTATCCGCAGCCGCACCTGCCACGCCCAGGATGAGCGCAGCGTTGGATACCAGGCCGTCGTTGACGCCAAATACGGCAGCCCTGAGCGTATTGCCCGATCCGGAAGTCTGGTGGCGGCGGCCGATTTCCTCGACATTGACTGGCATTCTGTGCGGCAGGGGCGAGGTATAGAGCGACATGCCGCGCACCTTCATGGCAGTGAGAACCGGCCGCAGGGTGCGGGGTTTGAAATAGCGGGTTAGACCTGAAACAAGACGCGCGCGGAAATCGGGCTGGAAGTGCGCAGGCACCTGACCGCCTTCTTTCTGTATGACGTCGGCCCAGATGCCGGATTGCTCCTCAGCGGCCTTGGCCAATTCTTCAAACAGGGCCTGGCGCGGTGTGCCGTTTTCGGCGAGGGCAACAGCACGGTAAAGATAGGCCGAGCGCTTTTCTTCGTGCCAGCCTTCGAGTGCGTGTTCAAGTTTGCTTGTCATCAGTTAAAAGCCCTTCGGTATTGAATCGCTTCAGCAAGATGGTTGGATTCTATGCGCTCTGCACCCGCCAGGTCAGCCAGTGTGAGCGACAGTTTCAAAATGCGGTGATAGGCACGCGCAGAAAGGTTGAGGCGTGTAATGGCGTTGCGAACCAGAGTTTCTCCGGCAGTATCGAGCGGGCAATGGGTTTCGATTTCCTTCGGCATCAACGCAGCATTGGGTTTGCCCTGACGGGCAGTTTGTCGATTGCGCGCAGCGTTTACGCGCTTGCGTACGGCTTCGCTGGGTTCCGCGGAGGACTTGGACAGCAACTCATTTTCTGGCAAGGCCGGCACCTCGACCTGAATGTCGATACGATCGAGCAACGGGCCGGAAATCTTGCCTCGATAACGCGCGACCTGGTCCGGCGTGCAATGGCACTTGCCGTTGTAGTGGCCCAGATATCCGCAGGGGCAGGGGTTCATGGCAGCAAGAAACTGAAATCGCGCAGGGAACTCTGCCTGGCGCGCAGCGCGGGAAATGGTGATGTGGCCGGTTTCCAGCGGTTCGCGCAGCACTTCCAGCACCTTGCGATCGAATTCGGGCAGTTCATCCAGAAACAGTACGCCGTGATGCGCGAGTGAAATTTCGCCGGGACGTGGATTGCCACCGCCTCCAACGAGTGCGACTGCGGACGCGGTGTGATGGGGCGCACGAAACGTGCGCTGGCGCCACGACTCGATCTTGAATCCGCCATTGAGTGATTGCACGGCAGCGGAAGCCAGGGCTTCCTCTTCGGTCATGGGCGGCAGGATGCCGGGGAAGCAGGAAGCGAGCAGTGACTTGCCCGTGCCTGGTGGGCCCGACATCAACATCGAATGTGCGCCCGCCGCGGCCACTTCCAGCGCGCGCTTGGCCGCAGCCTGGCCTTTGACGTCGGCAAGGTCTGTGTAGAGCGGTTGTCGTGGTGCGCCAAGCGGATGTGGACGAGAAAGACTTTCCTGTCCGGTCATGTGAGCGCAGACCTGCCCCAGCGATTTTGCTGCCAGCACGTCGGCGCCTTCCACCAGTGCCGCTTCGCGTGCGGAAAGTTCAGGCAATACCAGTGAACGGCCGCTGTTTCTGGAAGCCAGCGTCATGGCCAGCGCGCCGCGGATGGGACGCAGTTCGCCGGTCAACGCCAGTTCGCCAGCGTATTCGTATTGGTTGATGCGGTCAGAAGATATTTGTCCCGAGGCCGCGAGGATGGCGAGTGCGATGGGCAGATCGAAGCGGCCTGATTCCTTGGGAAGGTCGGCGGGTGCGAGATTGACGGTAATGCGCTTGCTGGGGAATTCAAAACCGGTGTTCTGGATGGCTGCGCGCACGCGGTCACGTGCTTCCTTGACTTCGGTTTCCGGCAGCCCCACCAGAGTAAAGGAGGGAAGGCCATTGGCAAGATGCGCTTCGACATGCACTTCGGGTGCAGTCAGGCCTTCAAGCGCACGGCTGATAAGGACGGTGACGGCCAATGGTCTTTGTTCTTAGTCTTGCCCGGGTTTGTTTCGTGCTTCCAGCTCTTGCAGTCGCGCTTCCAGTTGCACAAGTTTTTCACGGGTGCGTGAAAGCACTTCAGCCTGAACATCAAATTCTTCTCTTGTTACGAGATCCAGCTTGGCAAGCCAGCCGCTTAGCCCGGCCTTGAGGTTCTGTTCCAGATCGCGCGCCGGGGATTGTTTGAAGACTTCGCCAAGTTTTTGCGCGATTTGATCGAGATTGAAAGTGGGTGCGGGCATTATGGATAGAGACAAGTTTTGCTGTCGAAAGTGTAGCAGAGGCCATGGGAGTCATTGATCTGAAATATATGCACCAATTTGGTGTTTCCCCCCAAATACTGGATCCCAAATCAGTGCGCCCGAATTGGGCAAGGCATGGGGTGGGTTGTGTATCCGATTGATAATTATAAAGAAAATGTGCTGGCACGGGCTGTGCTAAACGTGTTGTGCGGTAAGCACATTTTAAGATTTGTTAATTGAAAGGACATCTAAATGAAACTGAAATCTCTTTCCTTATTGGTAATGACAACCCTGAGTGCCCCGATTGTTGCTCAGGCAGCGGACAGCCCCCATAGTTTTTCCGCCAACATCGGCTTGTATTCTGATTACTCTTTCCGTGGCCAGTCTCAGACTGATGCTGAGCCGGCCATTCAAGGTGGTTTCGACTATTCGCATTCCAGCGGCCTTTATTTGGGTACATGGGCATCCAATGTGGACCCCAACTTCCTGAATGGCGCCAACATTGAAATGGATTTCTATGGCGGCTATGCAGGCAGCGTCGGTGATATTGGCTACAACGTTGGTTTGCTGAAGTACTACTACCCAGGCCAGTTTTCAGGTACTGACATCGACACGCTTGAAGCCTATGCAGGTGTTACATGGAAATGGTTCGGACTGAAGGCTTCCTACAACCTGGACGACTACTTTGGCATCGCGAACTCAGATGGCACGGTTTACTGGGATGCCAGTTTCAACTACGAACTTCCCTATGGCGTGAATTTTGGAGCCCATTATGGTTGGACCAAATTGGCCGGAACCGGCAACTCCTCTGGTGATTACAACGACTGGAAGCTCAGTCTTTCCAAGGAGTTTGGTGGCTTTAACTTCGGTCTGGCGTACACCGATACAGACACAACGGTGATTTCTGCGAAACCTGGTAGTACTGAAGATCTGGCAAAAGGTCGCTGGATCGTATCTGTCAGCAAGTCCTTTTAATTAAATGAAACGGCGGGGCGGTTAATCGCCGTCCCATTTATTAGCCCTATTGGTTCATTTGGGAGACGACATGAAATTTGTGACNNTTTGATCTGCAACAAGTGGTTCGTATCCGTACCGGCGAAACCGGTCCGGAAGCGCTGTAAGGGAGAAAGACATGAATAAATGGCTAGCAAGTATCGGTTTGGTTTTGAGTCTGGGCCTGGCTGTTCCGGTTTTGGCGGAAGATGCACCTGCAGCACCGGTTGCTGAAGAGGCGGTCGCTGCTCCGGCAATGGAGGAGGCTGCAGCTCCGGCAGAGGCAGCGCCAGTTGAAGCCGCTGCGGCAGAAGCACCTGCACCTGTTCCAGACAAAGGCGATACCACATGGATGATGCTTTCAACCCTGCTGGTAATCCTGATGATTGTTCCAGGCGTGGCCCTGTTCTATGGTGGCCTGGTGCGTGCCAAGAACATGCTTTCAGTGCTGACGCAGGTCATGGCTGTTTTCTGCCTGATAGCCATCCTTTGGTCGGTTTATGGCTACTCGATGGCATTCGGTGACGGCGGCGGCATGAACTGGGCGATTGGCGATCTCTCAAAGATGTTCCTTGCAGGCATCACTGGTGACAGCACAGCAGCGACGTTTACGGACGGCGTGGTCATCCCGGAATTTACCTTCATCGCCTTCCAGCTGACTTTCGCGGCTATTACCGTGGCCCTGATCATTGGCGGCTTTGCCGAGCGCATCAAGTTTTCCGCACTGCTGCTGTTTTCGGTGATCTGGTTCACCTTCTCCTACCTGCCCATCGCGCACATGGTGTGGGCAACCGGCGGTTACCTGTTCGAAAAGGGCGCCCTGGACTTCGCGGGTGGTACGGTGGTGCATATCAATGCCGGTATCGCAGCCCTTGTTGGTGCCATGATGGTTGGCAAGCGCGTCGGGTTTGGTCGTGATGCCATGCCTCCGCACAGCTTGCCGATGACCATGATCGGTGCCTCGCTGCTGTGGGTGGGCTGGTTCGGTTTCAACGCCGGCTCCAACCTTGAGGCAACTGGCGGCGCAGCCCTTGCGTTCATCAATACCATCCTCGCGACTGCCGCTGCCGGCCTCTCCTGGATGTTTGCCGAGTGGCTGTTGCGCGGCAAGCCTTCCATGCTGGGTGTGGCCTCCGGCGTGGTTGCAGGACTGGTAGCGATTACCCCGGCTGCTGGCCTGGTTGGCCCGATGGGCGGTATCGTCCTGGGTACTGTTGCTGGCGTGGTCTGCCTGTGGGGTGTTAGCAGCCTCAAGAAAATGGTGGGCTATGACGACTCGCTCGATGTGTTTGGTGTCCATGGCATCGGCGGCATCATCGGTGCCATTGGAACGGGTATCTTCGTGTCCCCGTCCCTGGGCGGCGTGGGCGTCGATGGTTACACCATGGCCGGGCAAGTAGTAACACAGGCCACTGGCGTGATCATTACCATCATCTGGTCGGGTGTGGTGAGCTTTGTGGCATTCAAGATCGCCGACATGTTTATCGGGCTCCGCGTTAGTGAAGAAGAAGAGCGCGAAGGTCTGGATACCGCCAGCCATGGCGAGCGGGCCTACAACGTGTAAGCTGTCCTTGTGCAACTCCGCAGAGTACTTGGGCGCCTTCGGGCGCCCTTTTTTATTGTCCAGAACCTGTGTTTTGGTTACGCTTGAGCCTTAAACTGACTGGCAATAACAATGAAATTCACTCCCGAATCCTTCCGCGACTGGAAAACCAAGCGCATAACCTTGCTCGGCATGTCGGGCGTGGGCAAGACCCACATCTCGACGATGTTGCGCGGACATGAGTGGTTTCATTTCTCGGGCGACTATCGCATCGGCACGCGCTACCTCGATGAGCCTATCCTAGACATCATCAAGCAGCAGGCGATGCAGGTGCCGTTCCTGCGCGATCTGCTGCGCAACGACTGGATCGATATCAAGAACAACATCAAGATTCATGATCTTGGTCCGGTGCTGGCCTTTGTCGGCAAGCTGGGCGGCCCGGAGTGGGGCGGCTTGAGTCTTGACGAGTTTTCCAGGCGGCAGGTGATGTACCGCGAGGCAGAAATTGCCGCCATGCGCGATGTGCCCGAATTCATACGAAAGGGGCAGGAGATATACGGTTATCCGCATTTCGTGAATGATGTGGGTGGAAGCTTGTGCGAACTGGACGAGCCGGGTGTGATTGACCTTCTGTCAGAACACACCCTGATTCTCTATATCAAGACCACTACGCGTGAAGAAGAAGACACGCTGATCCGTCGTGCGCAAAGCGACCCCAAGCCGTTGTATTACCGCCCTGCATTTTTGGCTGAGCAACTGCCTATCTATTTGCGCGAAAAAGGTCTGGAGTTTGTGGCGCAAGTCGAGCCAAATGACTTTACGCGCTGGGTCTTCCCTCGCCTGTTCCATTCACGCCTGCCACGCTACGAAGCGATCGCGGGCCCGCATGGTTACACCGTAACTTCGCAGGAAATTTCCCAGGTGCGCGACGAAAAGGATTTTCTGGCACTGGTTGAAGCTGCCATTGGCCGCAAGGAGACCGCCTGATGCCGCTGGTCGCGCACAACGATCTGCCCAGCTTCTCGCGCCTGCGTACGGAGGGCGTGACCGTGCTTTCGCGCGAGCGCGCGGATACGCAGATCATTCGCGAGCTGCATGTGGGGCTGCTGAACATGATGCCCGACGCTGCGCTCGAGGCAACCGAGCGCCAGTTCCTTCGCCTGGTGGGGGAAAGCAACCCCATTGCACAGTTTTATGTACATCCCTTTACCATCCCCGCACTGCCTCGAGGGGAGCAGGGGCAGGCGCATATCGGCCGCTACTATGAAAGCTTTGACGAAATTCGTGAGCAGGGGCTGGATGCGCTCATCATTACCGGTGCCAACGTCACACATGCAGATCTTTCGGAAGAACCCTTCTGGGAGCCGTTGATCGAAGTGATCGACTGGGCCTGGGATAACGTAACCTCGACACTCTGTTCATGCCTCGCCACCCATGCTGTCATGCAGTTTCGCTACGGGCAGAAACGAGTCAAACAGGCACGCAAGGTTTGGGGCGTGCATGAACATCGCGTGCTTGATAAACGTCACCCTTTGGTCGCGGATGTGAATACTCGTTTTGATGTGCCTCACTCGCGCTGGAACGACATTTCGGCTGCGCAGTTTGCGTCAGCTGATCTCCATGTGCTCGCGGAAAGCGAGGAGGCTGGCGTGCACCTGGCAGTTTCGCCCGATGGATTGCGCACGGTGTTTTTCCAGGGGCATCCAGAATACGACACGGTTTCGCTGCTGAAGGAATACAAGCGCGATCTTCTGCTGGCGGCGCAGGGGAAACTGCCGCAACTTCCGCCTTTTCCCGATAATTATTTTGATGTGTTTTCTCGTTCCGTGCTGAATGAATTTGCTGCACAAGTGGCTGCGGGCGGGAAACCTGAATTTCCGGAACCGCTTTTGCTGCCCCATCTGGACAATACCTGGCATGACACCGCCGAGGCCGTGGTCGGCAACTGGATAGGGTGTGTCTACCAGGTCACGCACAGCGATCGAAAACGTCCCTTCATGGATGGCGTTGATCCTGGTGATCCGCTTGGTCTGTACAAAAAATAATGGCCGAACCGAGTCTGCTTCTCAAACAGGAGGATGGGCGCACCGTCATCATTGCATCGGGAAACTGGACGCATGATCACGTTGTGCTGCCGAAGACCCCGGAAATCCCGGCCGATGCCCTGCTTGTTCTTGATGGAACCAGGATCGAGGGTTTGGGCACCACAGGCGCCTACAGGCTGATGAATACCTTGCATGATGCGGGGGTGTCACCCGAACGCCTGGAGTTGCGCGGTATCCCTTCGTCAGTGCTGCCTATCTGGAATCTGGTTGCACAAAATTACACGCAGGCACACGGTGTCATTGAAAAGAAAAGTACCGGCCTGCTCTACCGGTTTGGTGTGGGGGCGGTCAGCACACTGCGGCACATGGCGGGTGTCGCAAACTTTGTCGGCAGACTGTCAATTGAAATGTTCAGGCTCCTGGAAAAACCGTCAAGCTTCAGGTATCGGGAATTCGTTGCGCAGATGGAAGCAATATTCATCTATGCCATCCCGATTGCAATGGCGATGATTTTTCTTTTGGGGCTGGTCTTTGCGTACCTGATGGGCGTGCAGGCACAAAAGTTCGGCGCAAACATTTACGTGGTCGACGGTGTTTCGGCCGCGGTGCTGCGCGAACTTTCACCCGTGATTGTCGCCATCCTGGTGGCAGGTCGAACGGGCGCAGCCATAACGGCCCAGCTAGGTACCATGAAGGTGAATGAGGAAATCGACGCCCTGAGCATACTTGGCCTCTCTCCTTACGCCGTCTTGGTACTGCCGCGCATACTCGCGCTTTTCTTCGCCTTGCCTCTGCTGGTCTTTCTGGGTGATCTGGCTGGCCTGCTGGGCGGGATGGTGGTATCCAAAACACAGTTGGGCCTTGAATACTCCCAATATTGGGACCGTCTGGACAGTGTGCTGAAAATGAAAACATTCTGGGTTGGAATCAGCAAGGCGCCAATATTCGCCATATTCATTGGCTTGATCGCATGCCGCATGGGTATGACCGTTGCACGTGATGCGCGCAGTGTTGGAGAACACACGACTTCCACGGTGGTGCAAAGCATTGTTGCCGTCATTGTGCTCAATGCCATTTTTGCAATCGTGTTCGTCAATCTGGATATCTGATGAGCGAACCTGTAATCGAAGTCAGCAACATCGTTACCCGGCTCTCCGGGTCTTTGATCCATGACGGCGTCAGTTTCAACGTGGCGCGGGGAGAGGTGACGGCACTCATCGGAGGCAGCGGTACCGGGAAATCTGTCCTCTTGAAGGAAATAATCGGCTTGATCAGGCCTCAGTCGGGCAGCATCAAGCTTTTTGGCGAAGACGTGTGGGCCGCGAACGATGTGAAGCTGATGGGTCTGCGCAAACGTTTCGGTGTCCTGTTCCAGGATGGCGCGCTATTTTCGTCGCTGACTGTTGAACAAAATGTGGCGGCCCCCTTGCATGAACATACATCCTTGTCGCCGAGGGAATGCATTGAACTCGCCCGTCTCAAGATAGCGCTTGTCGGTTTGCCTGCCACTGCGCGCTCAAAAATGCCCAGCGAACTTTCAGGTGGCATGAGAAAGCGCGCAGCGTTGGCGCGCGCACTTGCGCTGGACCCTGAACTTCTGTTTCTGGACGAGCCCACTTCTGGGCTTGATCCCATTTCTGCCCGTGCATTCGACCATTTGATCCGGATTTTGTCGAACAGTCTTGGCCTGACGGTCTTTCTGGTTACGCACGACTTGGATACACTGCTATCCATGGTCAACCGCATTGTTGTCTTGGCCCGTGGCAAAGTGCTGGGGCAAGGCACGGTGGAGGATCTGAGAAAAATCGATGACCCCTGGCTACAGGATTATTTTTCCGCGAGATTTGTTGAGGAGCATGCCTGATGGAAGCTGACGCCCGGTATACCCTGGTGGGCGGAATCGTGCTGGCTGTCGCCGGCATGATCATATTGTTCACCTTGTGGATTGCCGGCAAGGCAGACGACATTGCTTATCAACACTACACGGTCTACTTTCGCAACCAGTCCATGGATGGCCTGGATGTCGACAGCGCGGTAAAAATTCGTGGCATCAAGGTTGGCGCGGTGACGGGTTTCGACTTTGTGTCGGAACCAACGGAAGCAGTTCGGGTTGTGGTCAAGGTTTCTGAAGATGCGCCCGTGCGTGAAGGCGCCGAAGCCTATGTAAAGCGCAACATAGTGACCGGATTGGCGACAATCGAAATCACGAACCTCACGGAAGACGGAAAGCTTTTGACGGAAGTACCCAAGGGCGAAAAATATCCCGTCATTACGGAGGGCAGCTCAGAACTCGACAAGGTGGCCTCTGCCGTTACCCGAATGGCCGAAAATGGCGCGCTGGTGCTCGACAAAATGAACGCGCTTTTGTCTGACAAGAACCAGGCCCGCCTTGCGGCCACTCTGGAAAATTTGCAGACGATTTCGGAACATCTGGCCAACAACCGCGAGGCCATGGATCGTGCAGTGCAAGGCATCAGTGATGCTGCCGATGAATTCCGATTTGCGGGCGCCAGTATTAGTCAGGCAGCAACTCGCGCTGAAGGCAGCATTACCGAAGTCGGCAAGAACGCACAAACTGCTCTCAAGGAAGCCGCGCAGACGCTTGAAAGGATGCAAAAAGAAGCCCAAACCCTTTCAACAAAATTGCAGGCCATTTCTGACCAGGGTGCGCTGGAATTTTCCGCCATGAGCCGCGACGTGCGTACTGCGGCAGATTCGGTTACGGCGGCCGGCCAGAAACTTTCCAATCCCAAGGCCTTGTTGTTGGGCCCTGGCAAGCAACAGCCAGGACCAGGAGAGAAAAAATGAAGAAAAGTCTCGGGCTTCTATGTTTGCCGCTGCTTCTGACAATGTCCGGGTGTGTGAATCTTGGCCTGGGCGGGGGCAAGGATGATCCTTCCATAATCTACTATGTGATGGAGGATGCGGGGCGCACGGTTGCCCCTTCCCCTTCTCCTTCTTCGCTTTCGCTGTTGATTGCGGATACAAATGCAGGTGCCTTTTACGACAACGACAACATGGCGTTTAGCGACCAACCCGGAACGCGTGGATACTATCTGTATGCACGCTGGACAGAGCGGCCTGGAAAGCGTTTTGCCGACCTGATGATTGGAAGGCTGGAGCGCGAAAAAATCTTTGCTTCGGTTGCGCAGTCTGGCAGCAGCGCGCGCGGCGACTTGCTGCTGACCACGGAAATTCTTGACTTCTACCATGATGCCGCCAAGCAGCCCGGTGTGGTAAAAATGGAATTACGAGCCGAACTCGTTGATCTGAACGCGCATACCCTGCTGGCCAGAATGACGTTCACCCAGTCCGTTGCTGCACCCAGTTATGATGCGGCAGGAGCTTACAAGGCGTTTAATGAAGCCGTTACGCTTACCCTCAATGAAATGAACGATTGGCTAAAGGGGCTGGCAGAGAAGCGCTGATCGTCTATATTGGGAGCACAAAAACAATTCTTAGGAGGTGTTCCATGATTCGTTGGCTTGCCATTCTTGCTTTTGCGGTATCCCCACTAGCCCTGGCCGAGCAGGCAGAAAAGTTCGGCAATGTGGAAGTGCATTACAACGCAATGCTGAGCACTGACCTGTTGCCCGATGTGGCCAAGAACTACAGGATTGACCGAAGCCCTACGCGTGGCATCGTCACCATCTCCGTGTTGAGGAAAAACGACATGGGGATTGCACAACCAATTCCCGCCAAGCTCACTGCATATATGGTTAACCTCAATAACCAGCTAGGCAACGTCGATTTGCGTGAAATCAAGGAAGGCAGCGCCATTTATTATCTGGGCGAATTCAGGGTTGTTCCGCCAAACACGCTGAAATTCACTGTCTCGGTTGAGGTCAATGGCGATCCCAAGCGCGAGGTGAACTTCAGCCAGAAGTTTTACAAGTAACAACTTCTCTTGGGCTAGGCGAAAAGCCTGAACAAGCCCCATACCCCGAAGCCGGCCACCATCAGGCCGGCACTTTTTCGTACAAGGGGGCGTTGCATGAAAGATTGAATTTGTTGGGCAAAGAACGCCATGCCCAGGAGATTTGGCAAAGTGCCCAGGCCAAATGCCATCATGAGCGCAGCCCCTGAAGTTGCACTGCCGGCAGCAAGCGCTGCCACCAGCACCGAATAGACAAGTCCGCAAGGCAGCCATCCCCAGACCATGCCTGCAAGCAGAGCGCCGGGCAGGTTTCTTACTGGCAGCAATTTTCTGAACATCGGCTGCACTCGCGACCAGAGTGCGCCGCCTGCCTTTTCGAAAATCAGTACCCATTGATTCCACCCTGCGAGATAGAGTCCCAGCAGAATCATCACGCCCTGCGCCAGCACATAAAGTGCAATTTGCAGCGGCCTGATTTCCAGCAGGTTGAGCGAGGCTCCAAGCGCACCAGCAAGCGCGCCGAAAATTGTGTAGGAAAGCACGCGGCCGATGTTGTAACCAAGATGCAGCCTGAATGGCGGCTTGCCGCCGTCAGCACGGAAAGAAAATGCCGCGACAATGCCACCACACATGCCCACGCAGTGAACGCCGCCAAGCAGGCCAACCAGAAGGGCGGACAGAAGAGAGAATTCAGTCATGGCGATTCTTTACCCAATTGGCGGATTGTCTCGCGCATCCACCAAACCATGACCAGGCCGGGTACGGCTGCGACTACGGAGAAAACAAAAAACATGGGCCAGCCGATGCTCTCCGACAAAACTCCCGAAAGCGGGCTGACGTAGATGCGTCCAACAGAGGCCAGTGCTGAGAGCAGCGCATAGTGCGTGGCCGTGTACTTGTGGCTGCAAAGACCCATCAACAGTGCCACGAATGCCGCTGTTCCCATCCCACCCGAAATGTTCTCGAAGGCGATGGCGCTCATCAACATGACATCGATCTCCGTGGCTTTGTCCAGGGCGACAAAACCAAGATCAAATGGTGGCAGTGCAAAGCTTCCCCATGCGCCTTTTCCGGACACGGCCAGCAACCAGAAGCCGAAATTCGATACAAGTTGAAGCACGCCGAACGCCAGTAGCGCCTGCTCCAGACGGATGCGCAGCATGAGGGCGCCCGCGGCCAGCGCCCCGAAAATGGTCAGCCAGATGCCGATGATCTTGTTGACGATGCCAACCTCGGCTTGGGTGAACTCCATGCCCTTGATAAGAAAAGGCGTAGTAAGGGTGCCGGCAAAAGCGTCACCCAGTTTGTAGAGAACGATCAAAATTAAAAAGGCCCAGGCGCCTCTTTGCGTAAAAAAGCTTTCGAGTGAACGGTTGAGCGTTTCAAATCCGGATCGACGTGCGGCCCAGTAGCCGACAGGAAGCGCGACAGCAATTTCACCTATTATGAACAGCAACTGAATCCACTTGTTCGGGTCTTCCGGGTTCAGGCCAATGGCCAGCAACAACGTTCTGGACAGGAACCAGCCGGCTACGACACCGGCGAGCATGGCAAGGAAGCCAACCAGTTCGCGGACTGGGTTAGAGGCCAACGGCTTCAATTCGCTGTTTACCTTGGGCAGAGTGAGGAGCGATACGCATGCCGCGGCGATCATGACGCCAGCCATCGTCATGTATACGCGTGGCCAGCTTTGCCATTGCTCTGCCCAGATCAAAGCAATGCCACCTGAGAGGATCATTGCCAAACGGTATCCGAATACCGAAAGCGATCCTCCCAGGCCTCGTTCGCTTGGCTCCAGTACATCAGTCCGGTAGGCATCGATGACCACATCCTGCGAAGCGGAAAGAAAGGCGATCGTCAGGGCGGCCAGTGCGAAAAGTGATGCGTTGGCAGTGGGCGAGATGCCAGCCATCCAGGCAAGCGCGGTGGCAAGGCACAACTGGGTAATGACCAGCCAGCCACGGCGGCGACCGAGCAGTGGTGGCTCGAAACGATCCATCAGCGGTGCCCAGAGGAACTTGAAGGTATAAGGAATGCCGACCAACCCGAGAAAGCCGATGGTTGCGATATCCACGCCATCCACAGACAACCATGCCTGCATGGCTTGCCCTGTCAGAGCCAGTGGGAGTCCGGAAGCAAAGCCCAAAAACAGAACAGCCAGTAGTCGATGAGTTGCAGCGAGTGATGAAGGCATGAAGCAGGGGTTCGGTCCGTGTTGATAGAGGGATGTCTGCAGGAATAGTGTTTATTCTGGACGTGTGTACTCATTCCATTGAGTGAGAATCTTGCCGCTTGCTTGTCCTGAAATCAACGTTTATGAACAGCCCAAAAGAACAAGGGCCCCAATCGGGGCCCTGGCTGTGGGTGTGTCAGGGTAGAAACTTTATTCCTTGCCCAGCGCGAAAGTTTTCACTGCATTGTCGAAAACGGACTTGTCGATCTGTCCTTTTGGTCCATGGAACACGACCATGTATTGACGTCCATCCTTGAGATATTGCGCGGTGTGTTTCTCAAACTCCTTGCCGCCATCTTTCCAGCCGGTCAGGATGTAGTTGCCGTTCTCTCCCGCGATGGAGAGGGCGCTTTCCGAGACAACCTGGAAGTCCTTGCCGTCATAACGTTTGGCTTCGGCACCGATACGCCATTTCTCGAAGTCGGCAAGCGTAAAAGTTTCGGGCTGGACGGCGCGCAGGTAAACGCCTTCGAGTGTTGCGCCGCTCTTGGCATCCTTGAAGAAGACCATCAGAAGCTTGTTGTCCAGATCCTTGTAGCCGGGCTGCCAGCCCTGTGGAACCTCCATTTCGAAGCGTGTGCCCATAAGCTTGGTGGAGTCTGCTGATACGGGGAAAGCGATTGCGGCTGCCAGCAAGCCCATCGCGAACATCAGCTTTCTTGCGCTATTCATTTACTTCTCCTCGGTGGTTGTGGGGTTTGCCCACCGGCAATTTAGAGAAGCCGTTGTTTTTGTATTTGGATCGGCAATTGCAGGTCAGCAGCGGATTGTTAGGGCAAGGCAAGACTAAAAGGAATAGTCGTAATCAACTATGAGAGGGGCATGGTCCGAGAAGCGTTGGTTTTTGTACACATGGGCAGACTGGGCGACGGCAGCAATGCCCGGAGTGGCGATCTGGTAGTCGATGCGCCAGCCGACGTTCTTGGCCCATGCCTGGCCGCGGTTGCTCCACCATGTGTAGGCCTCGCCGGTGTGTTCCGGGTATAGCTTGCGGTAGACGTCGACCCAGCCCAATTCATCGAAAAGACGGGTCATCCAGGCGCGTTCTTCGGGCAGGAAGCCGGAATTCTTCTGGTTGGACTTCCAGTTCTTGAGGTCGATCTCATGATGGGCGATGTTCCAGTCACCGCAGATGACAATCTCGCGTCCGCTTTTCATCAGCTTTTCCAGGTGCGGGAAGAATGCATCCATGAAGCGGAACTTGGCCTGCTGGCGCTCCTCTGAACTGGAGCCGGATGGTTGGTAAAGAGAGATGACAGCAAGCTTGCCGAACTCTGCCTCGATATAGCGGCCTTCGGCGTCGAATTCGGGAACGTGCAAACCCTCGATAATGGTTTGTGCCGGCTTGCGCGTATAAATGCCTACACCGCTATAGCCTTTTTTCTCAGCATAGTGGAAATGGCCGGCAAGGCCTTCGCAGTGTACAAATTCAGGACGCATGTCTGCAGCCTGAGCCTTCAGTTCCTGTACGCACACCACGTCGGCATGCTGGGAAGGCAGCCAGTCAAAGAAGCCTTTTGTTGCTGCCGAGCGGATACCATTGAGGTTGGCCGATATAATTCTCATTACTGTAGTCTTTTAAAGAAGCATACGAATATGTCCGATTACAAAACCGGGTTCCTGGAGTTTGCCATTGAGTCGCAGGTGCTGTGTTTTGGCGAATTCAAGACCAAGGCAGGGCGGCTGTCCCCGTATTTTTTCAATGCAGGTTTGTTCAACGATGGCGACAAGCTCAGAAAACTGGGTGAATTTTACGCCAAAGCCATAGTCGAATCCGGCATCGAGTTCGACGTGCTGTTTGGGCCGGCCTACAAGGGCATTCCGCTGGCAGCCAGTATTGTCATTGCCTTGTCTGGCATGGGCCGCAATGTGCCGTTTGCCTTCAACCGCAAGGAGGCAAAGGACCACGGCGAGGGCGGTACGGTAGTAGGGGCAGAACTGAAGGGCCGCGTGCTGATTGTGGATGACGTGATTTCAGCAGGAACTTCGGTGCGCGAGTCGGTTGAGTTGATCCGCACCCATGGTGCGACGCCGGCAGGGGTGGTGATTGCGCTGGACCGCATGGAAAAGGGTGCGGGCGAGAAATCCGCGGTGCAGGAAGTGCGAGAGAAGTATGGTTTGCCGGTTACGGCGGTGGTCACTTTGGACGATTTGATCGGTTATTTAAAAACCGATCCGGTCTGGAAGGAACGTTTGCATGCAGTATCCAATTATCGTGAGCAATATGGCGTCTAGACTTTTTCTTGGCTTGCTTCTGTCGGTGGCCATGCTGCCGGTCCAGGCCAAGATGTACAGGTGGGTCGACGCGCAGGGCAATGTGCACTATACCGACGCGCTTCCGCCCAATTCGGCCTCGCAAGGCAATGCCGAACTCAGCAAGACGGGCAATGTTGTCAATAAGACCGAATCTGCAGAGGAAAGGGCAAAGCGTCTGCAAGCCGAGGCCGAGGCGGCGGAACGCAGCAAGATTGCTCAGGAGCAGGCTCGCAGGGACAGAGCCCTGCTTGCAACCTATGCCAACGAGAAGGAAATCGATCTGGCGCTTAATCGCACGCTCGAGCACTACCAGCTTGCCATCGAAAGCGCCAACAGCCGTATGAAACAGGTTTTGCCTGTCATGACGGATCTTGGCAAGAAGGTGCGCGCCGCAAGCAAGGGTGGCAAATCGGCGCCCAAACATCTGCAGGAGCAATATGACGCCAAGAGAGATGAAGTGGAACAGATCACTCATGTCATCAACACCAACGAAGATGCCATGGCTGGTGCGCGCATGCGTTTCGAGCAAGACAAAGAGCGCTTTCGCGTACTGACGGCGAAGCCTTAACTGCTATCATCCTGCCCGGTAATTTGACCTGCCGGGTGCCTGATGATTTCACAAAAATATATTAGAGACGAATGGCCCTTGTTTGCCGCCATGGCGGCAGGCTTGGCCGGTTTCTCTCTGGAACATGCAGCAGTTGATGCCGGTGGGTTGGCATTGTGGGCCTTGTTTGGCATGGTGTTTGCCACCGTTATCGGCGTGGCGTTTCGTATTGCACATCACGCTGAAGTGCTGGCAGTCAGGCTTGGAGAACCATACGGCACGCTGGTCCTGACAGTTTCTGCCGTTTCGGTCGAGGTCGTGATCCTGGTGGTGATGCTGATGGACAGCCACAGCCCGACGCTCGCGCGGGACACGGTCTTTTCTGCGGTCATGCTCGATGTCAACGGCATTCTTGGCATTGCTGCCATCATCGGCGGCCTGCGCCACGGCTCACAGAAATACAACACGGGCTCCGCCAATTCCTACCTGGCCATGCTTCTGACAGCACTCGGGCTGGGCATGTTCATCCCGGATTTTATTTCCGATACGCAATGGCCTGCCTACTCGGCATTCTCGGTCGGCATCATGGCTTTGTTGTACCTTGCCTTCCTGCGGCTGCAAACTGTCGAGCACCGGGAGTTCTTCGAATTTGGAAAGGTCGAGCACGAAGCACACGATACTTCGGGAAGCCCCAACTGGGGACATGCCGCGGTGCTGGTGGGGTCTGTGGTTCTGGTTGGTGTTCTGTCGGAACTGCTCTCTGTGTTGTTGGGCGCCGGCCTGGAGGGTTCCGGCCTGCCGATGACAATTCCTGCTGTGATGGTGGCGCTGATTTCTGCCAGTCCGGAACTCATGGCCGCGATCAATGCTGCTCGCCATGATCGTATGCAGACCACGGTCAATATTGCGCTGGGTGCCTCATTGTCGACAGTTCTGTTGACGTTGCCGGTGATTGAGGGGATTGCGCTCTTAACCGGTGATCGCATCGTCATGGCCTTGACGCCCATCCAGGCCGGCATGCTGCTGGTGACTTTGCTGGTATCCATGAATAACCTGCATGACGGTGAATCCAACGCCATCGAAGGCATGAGTCACCTGGCCCTGTTCGCGGGCTTTGCTGCAATGACAATGATGGGGTTGTTTTAGGCCCCGAGTTTTTTCTTGAGGGTCTCGTTGACCTGCGCCGGGTTTGCTTTGCCCTTGGTGGCTTTCATCACCTGTCCGACCAGTGCATTGAAGGCCTTTTCCTTGCCCGCGCGGAATTCTTCCACCGACTTTTGATTGGCCGCCAGCACTTCGTCGACGATCCTTTCGATCTCGCCCGTGTCGGACATCTGCTTCAGCCCCTTGGACTCGATGATGGCATCGGCCTCGCCTTCGCCTGCCCACATGGCTGCAAAGACTTCCTTGGCAAGTTTTCCCGAGAGGGTGTTGTCCTGGATGCGGGCCAACAGACCGGCAAGACTGGCTGCGCTGATCTTGCTTTCGGTGATGTCGATTGCTTCCTTGTTCAGGATGCCCGAGAGTTCACCCATTACCCAGTTGGCGGCAATCTTGGGGTCAGCCTTGGGCAGTTTGCCGACGACATCCTCGAAGTATTCAGCCAGCGCGCGCGAGGCAGTCAGTGTCGCAGCATCATAAGCATTGAGCCCCCATTCACCCTGGTAGCGTGATTGCTTGGCCTGGGGCAGTTCCGGGAGTTCGGCACGCATGCTCTCAATCAGTTCTTCATCCAGCCTGACCGGCAACAGGTCTGGATCGGGGAAATAGCGGTAGTCGTGCGCTTCTTCCTTGGTGCGCATCATGCGCGTCTCCCCGGTGTCGGGGTCGAACAGCACGGTGGCCTGCTGGATCTTGTGGCCGTCCTCGATCTGCTCGATTTGCCAGCGCACCTCATATTCGATCGCCTGTTCCAGGAAGCGGAAGGAATTGAGGTTCTTGATTTCGCGACGAGTACCAAAGGGTTCACCGGGTCGGCGAACCGAAACGTTTGCATCCACGCGGAAGCTGCCTTCCTGCATGTTTCCGTCGCAGATGCCGATCCAGGTGACGAGGTTGTGCAGCGACTTGGCATAGGCCACGGCTTCTTTTGCGCTCCTCATGTCAGGTTCAGACACGATTTCCAGAAGGGGGGTGCCGGCGCGATTCAGGTCGATGCCGGTCATGCCGTGGAAGTCCTCATGCAGCGACTTGCCTGCATCTTCTTCCAGGTGTGCGCGGGTAATGCCAATGACCTTGGTTTCATCGCCGACCTGAATCGGCAACTGGCCGGTTTCGACAATAGGCTTCGCCAACTGGCTGATCTGGTAGCCCTTG